>JAZNNA010000176.1:0-17774 GCA_045580065.1 Eubacteriales bacterium | reverse complement strand
TACCGAGCTCGCGCGCGTGTGCGCGGATGTAGCTGACGGCGATGCGCGCGGATTCCTTCATCACGTCGCCAAGCGAGCCCGTCAGCTCGATCTTGCCGTCGCCCGGGAGCACAAGGGCCTCGACCTTGAGCAGGTCGCCGCCCGCCTCGGTATAGGCAAGGCCGTTGACAACGCCCACGGGGTTTTCCTCTTCCACGCGCTCGTGCAGCAGCTTGCGCGCACCAAGAAAATCGGGCAGATTTTTGGCGGTAACGGTAATGCGACGTGCCTCGCCCTCGGCCACGCGGCGTGCCGCCTTGCGGCAGATGGTGGCGATGCTGCGCTCCAGATTGCGCACGCCGGCCTCTCTTGTATAATCGTCAATGATCGAGGAAAGCGCCTCGTCCGTGATGCGCAGCATACGGCGGTTCAGCCCGTGGCGCTTTAATTGCTTGCCGATCAGATGATGCGTGGCAATGGCAAGCTTTTCGTTTTTGGTGTAGGTGGAAAGCTCGATGATCTCCATGCGGTCGATCAGCGGGCGCGGCACACCCTCAAGGGTGTTGGCGGTCGCCACAAATACGCAGTCGGAAAGGTCAAAGGGCAGCTCTACGAAATGGTCGCGGAAGCTGCTGTTCTGCTCGCCGTCCAGCACCTCCAAAAGGGCAGAGGAGGGGTCGCCGTGCGCATCGCGCGTCAGCTTGTCGATCTCGTCCAGCAGCATCAGGGGGTTGTTGACACCTACCTGTGTCATAGCGGCCATGATGCGCCCGGGCATTGCACCGAGATAGGTTTTGCGGTGGCCGCGGATATCCGCCTCGTCACGCACGCCGCCCAGCGACACGCGCACGTATTTGCGCCCCATTGCCTCGGCAAGCGAGCGCGCGATAGAGGTCTTGCCCACGCCGGGAGGGCCGACAAGACAAAGGATCTGATTTTTCAGCTCGGGGTTCAGCTTTTTCACCGCCAGATATTCCAGCACGCGCTCCTTGACCTTTTGCAGGCCGTCGTGGTCGCGCTCCAGGATTTTTCTGGCAGCCGCCACGTCGGTGCGGTCAGCCGTTTTTTCATTCCAGGGCAGCTCAAGGCATACGTCAAGATAGCCGCGCAGCACGCTTGCCTCGGCCGAGCCGAAGGGCGTTTTTGCCATGCGCTCGTTTTCCTTCAGCAGCTTTTTCTCCACTTCCTCGGGCAGCTTTGCCTCCAGGATGCGGCGCTTATATTCCTCAATTTCGCTGTCGCCGTCCTCGCCAAGCTCCTCCTGGATCACACGGGCCTGCTCGCGCAGATAGTAGTCCTTCTGGTTTTGCGAAAGGCGCTCGCGCACCTCCTTATGTATGGCCATCTCACACAGCAGGATCTCGGTTTCCTCCTGCACAAAGCCGACGGCCTTTTCCAGGCGTGCGATGGGGTCAAAGGTGTCAAGCAGCGCTTGCTTGTCCTGAAAGCGCACCAGAATGTTGGCGCCGATGAAATCTGCCAGCGCACCGGGGAGATCCAGCGCGCTTGCCGTCTGGATCATCTCCTCGGGCAGGTTGGGCACGATGCTTGCCATATGCTCCAGCGAGGTCTTTGCCGCGCGCATCAGGCCAAGCGTTTGTACGTCCTCGGCGGCGGTCAGCGGCTCGGTGGCAAAGGACACCTGCGCGGTATAGTGGTCGGCAAAGCGATGAAAGTCGATCAGCTCGGCGCGGGCAAAGCCCTCACACAGCACGCGGACGTCCTCGCCCTCGGTCTTGGAGATCTGCTTGATCTTTACAATGGTGCCCACGTCGCAAAAGTCCTCTGCGGTGGGGGTGCGGTCAAGAGGATGGCGCACAGAGATCAGAAAGGCGTAAGAATCGGTCGCCACAGCAGCGTCGGCTGCGGCGATGGAGGGCTCGTCGCTTAGATCAAAGGTCAAGGGGAGTGCGGGAAAGGCCATCACACCGCCCAGGGCGATCATGGGGAGCGTCAGGCGTTGTGCGGTTTCATAAGATTGGGACATAATCGGTTCCTTTCGGGTAAGCTATAAATATACAGTATATTATTATAACACAACTTTCTGTCGATTTCCAGTACTTTTTGCAAATTTCTTCATTAAAAATAAAAAAGCCGCCTTGGAGCGGTGCGTTTACGAAAAAGCACGCCTCAAAACGACCTCAATAAAAACGGCACGGTGCAAAAGCCGCCTTGCGCGTGTTGATGCCATAAGCTTGACATTCCGCACTCAGGGGGGATACACCGTGCTCACAATGGGGGAGCAGCCTCATTGTGCTGATATTATACCGCATCGGTGCGGATTTGTAAATATCCAAAACAGACAATTTTCGCAAGAATTTTTCGTTAAAATCATCGAATGTAGAAAAAACGCCGTCGAAAAAGCTAAAAATTGTGCATTCTGTCCACGCGAATGCCGTCGCAAAGCGCAGCGCGAAAAAAGGCAAAAACTTTTTTTAAAAAAAGGGTTGACAAAGGCCTTTGACCGTGGTATAATACTGGGGCAATGAAGCAGAACTCTCCGTTCTCACCCTGCCGCAATCAGGCGCGCTGTGGTTGATATCTTCCCCTTTTGGGGCACCTTGGCGTGCGGAGTGTTTGGCTTCGCGCGATTTTTTATTTTCGCCGGCTAAAGGCCGGATGGGAGGTGCCTTCTATTAGCGCAACAAAAGACATGCTGATCAACGAGGACATTCGTGAAAAAGAGGTCCGTTTGATCGGCGAAAACGGTGAATCTCTTGGTGAAAAGGTTCCGGTCGCCCAGGCCCTGAAAATGGCATACGATCGCGGGCTTGATCTTGTACTGATCGCCCCGCAGGCTACGCCCCCCGTATGTCGCATTATGGACTACGGCAAATACCGCTTTGACCGCGAAAAGAAGGAAAAGGAAGCCAGAAAAAAGCAGCAGACCATCGAGCTCAAGGAGGTGCAGCTTTCCTGCCGCATCGACGTGCACGATTTCGAAACCAAGGCACGCAACGCGCAAAAGTTCCTGGCAGCAGGCAACAAGGTGCGCGTGGTGGTTCGTTTCAAGGGCCGCGAGATGGCACACCAGGAGCTGGGCCGTGATGTTCTTACCCGCTTTGAAGAGGCAATGAAGCCCGCAGGCGTTGTAGAAAAACGCCCCGTGCTTGACGGTAGACTGATGACGATGATCGTCGTTCCTGCCAAGCAATAATCAATTCGTATCTTTACGGCGTTCAACGCCTGATGATAGCACACAATGATGCAAAGGAGATAATACAAAATGGGAAAAATCAAAACACATAAGGCTGCTGCCAAAAGATTTTCCGTAACGGCAAACGGTAAGGTTAAGATCAACCACTGTGGTCACCGTCACAACCTTGGTCTTAAGACCGCAAAGCGCAAGAGAAATCTGCGCACTTCCGGCGTTCTGAGCGCTTCTATGACGCCCACCGCACGCCAAATGATCCAGAAATAATCGAAAACGGAGGATAAAGAGCAATGGCAAGAGTTAAGGGCGCAATGATGACGCGCAAGAGAAGAAATAAAGTTCTGAAGGCTGCAAAGGGCTACTGGGGCGCAAAGTCCAAGCACTTTAAGGTTGCAAAGCAAGCCGTAATGAAGAGCGGCAACTACGCATTTGCAGGCCGCAAGATGAAGAAGAGAGATTTCCGCAGCCTGTGGATCGCTCGTATCTCCGCACAAGCAAAAGTTTGCGGTATGAACTACTCCACCCTGATGCACGGTCTTAAGCTGGCAGGCATCGAACTCAACCGCAAGATGCTGGCTGAGCTGGCTGTTTCCGATAAGGAAGCATTCGCAGCCATCGCAGAGCAGGCAAAGGCCGCTCTGTAAGAGCATAAAAAACCCGGTTATATACCGGGTTTTTTGTCTATCTACGGCCCGGATTTTCACCCGAAAATCCGGGCAAAAACGCAAAAAAGGAGGGGGAACGGTATGCAAAAACCCGTCGAACGTATCACATCAAGGCAAAACGCGCTGCTCTCGCGCGTCGCAAGCCTTACCGAGCGAAAGTATCGCCGCCGTGAGGGGCTTTTCCGCTTTGACGGGCGCAAGCTGTTTTACGAGGCGCTGCAATCCGATATCCCTCTTGTCGCCGTACTGCTGCGCGAGTCGCAGGCAGAGGAGATCCTTGCGGGAGCGCAGAAATTCGCCCTGCCGGCAGAGTGCCGCACGGCGCTTTTGCCCGACGAGCTTTTTGACCGCATCAGCGAGGAAAAATCTCCCGACGGCGTGATTTGTGTGGCAAAATCACTTGACAAAATCCACAAAATCATTACAATAGATAAAAGGGAAACGCTCGGCGACCTTCTTCTCCCCGGCAAAACGCTGGTGCTGGAAAGCGTGCGCGACCCCGGAAATCTCGGTACCGTGATCCGCACCGCAACCGCCTTTGGGGTTGCCAATCTGCTTCTCTCTGCCGACTGCGCGGATCTCTATCACCCCCGCACCATCCGTGCCGCTATGGGCACGCTCTTCCACCGCAATGTCCTGGTGGTAGAGGATCTTGCACACGCCGTACAGGTCTTGTCACAGCGCGGTAACGTCTTTGCCGCAGCGCTGGATGCCGAGGCACACCGCCTTGGCGAGGTCAGCTTTGGCGCCGAGGATGCGATCGTGGTGGGCAACGAGGGGCACGGTATCACCCCCGAAACACTGGCGGCCTGCACGCACACGCTTTATATCCCGATGGAAGCGGGCGTAGAGTCGTTGAACGCGGGCGTTGCTGCCTCGGTGCTTTTGTGGGAGCTTTATCGAGGTAGGTAACGCATATGCTGCAGCACGAAGAAAACTGGATCGCGCTTGCCGAAGCACTCGGCCCGCGCTCGCATTGGCTCAAGCCCCTGCTCGAGCGCTTTGAAACGCCGGAGGCGGTCTTTGCCGCCGATGAGAATGCCTTGCGCGAGGCTATGCCCGACGTTGGTGAAGGGCTTTTGCGCATGCTGCTTACCAAGCGCTCGGCAGACGCAGCAAAGCAGATCGCACGCTGGTGCCATCGCAACAGCGTAAAGATCCTAACCTATGACAGCAACACGTATCCCGCTTGCCTGCGCGAGCTGGAGGAGCCACCCGCTGTGCTGTATTGCCGCGGAACGCTCCCCGATCTTGCCGCAAGACCCGCAATTGGGATCGTGGGAACGCGCCGCGCCGATGCATACGGCGAGCAGGTCGCGTATAAAATATCCTTTGAGCTTGCCGCTGCGGGCGCTGTGATCGTCAGCGGTATGGCAGAGGGGATCGACGGTATTGCAACCGCCGCCGCGCTGGCTGCCGGCGGTGTGCCGATCGCCGTGCTTGGATGCGGCATCGATATCGCCTATCCGCGCCATCACACAAGGCTGAAGGGCGAGTGCGCCGAATACGGCGCCGTCATCACCGAATATCCCCCCGGAACACCCCCGAACGGCTATCATTTTCCCATCCGCAACCGCTTGATCAGCGCACTTTCCGATGCGGTGCTTGTGGTTGAGGCAGGGGAGCGCAGCGGCGCTTTGATCACCGCACGTTACGCCGTCATGCAGGGGCGCCTTCTTTTTGCCGTGCCCGGTGACGTCACCGCGGCGCGCTCGCAGGGCTCCAATCGCCTTTTGCAGGCCGGCGCCCGCGCAGCACTGTGTGCCGAGGACGTGCTTTCTCTCCTGCGCCCCCGCTATCACGAGGGTATCCATGAGGATGCCTTCCGCGAGGCAGTGCAGTATGCCACCCTTACCCCTGAGGCACTTGCCGCCTACGGCGTGCGCTCGGTCGGCGTTCCCAAAAAGAGCGAGCCCGAGGAGGGGGAAAAGCGCACAAGGCGCGCAAGGGGCGAAAAGAAAAAAGAAGCCGCGCGAGAGCCGGTGCAGGAAAAAGAGGGGCATCGCCCCTGTGCTGCCGAGCTTTCTATGCTCACCCCGCGTCAGCGCGAGCTGTATGCAATGCTCCCCGACGGCGCCTTTTCCGTGGATGCCCTGACCGAACGGGGCGTACCGGTGTCAGAGGCGGTAAGCACGCTTACAATGTTAGAAATTTACGGGCTTCTCTCGGCCTTGCCGGGTGGAGTTTTTGAGCGAAAGTAACACAATCGAAAGGAATCCTTACATGGCAAATCTGGTTATCGTGGAGTCACCTTCCAAGGCGGCTGCCATCAAAAAGTATCTTGGTTCTAATTACAAGGTCATCGCATCCAAGGGTCACGTACGCGACCTGCCCAAAAGCACCCTCAGCGTGGATGTGGAAAACGGCTTTGAGGCGCATTATATCAATATCCGCGGCAAGGGCGACCTGATCCGCGAGATCCGCAAGGAGGCCAAGGCCGCGAAAAAGATCTTTCTCGCGCCTGACCCTGACCGCGAGGGAGAGGCCATTGCATGGCATCTTGCCAACGCGCTGAATATGGAACCCGAAAGGATGCTTCGCGTCAGCTTTAACGAGATCACGCCCGACGTGGTACGCGCCGCCATCAAGGAGCCGCGCGCCATTGATATGAACCTTGTCAACGCACAGCAGACCAGACGTATCTGGGACCGCGTGGTTGGCTACAAGCTTTCCCCCTATCTTTGGAAATCTGTAAAGAACGGCCTTTCCGCCGGCCGCGTGCAGTCTGTTGCCGCGCGCATCATCGTCGATCGCGAGGAGGAGATCCGCGCCTTTGTTCCCGAGGAATACTGGACGATCGACGCTATGCTTGCAGGCGAGGAGGGCAAGGAATTCTCCGTGCGCTTCTACGGCACCCAGAAGGCGAAAAAGAAGCTGTCGAAGGAGGCGGATGCCGCCACTGTCGTCAATGCCGTTCAGGGCAAGGACTTCACGGTGAAAAGCATCAAGCGCGCCACCCGTCAGAAGATGCCCGCGCCCCCCTTCACCACCTCTACCATGCAGCAGGAGGCATCCCGTAAGCTCGGCTTCCAGTCCCAGCGCATCATGCGCGTGGCGCAGGAGCTTTACGAGGGCATCAACGTCGGCACCGAAAACGGCGGCGTGCAGGGTCTTATTACCTACATGCGTACCGACTCGCTGCGTGTCTCTGCTGAGGCACAGACCGCTGCCGCAGCGCTGATCTCTGAAAAATACGGCAAGGACTATTGCCCCGCAAAGCCCCGTGTTTACAAGACCCGTGCCAATGCACAGGATGCACACGAGGCGATCCGCCCCTCGCGCGTGGATCTGGAGCCCGCAAAGGTGCATAAGTACCTCACGGCAGACCAATACCGTTTGTATAAGCTGATCTGGGAGCGCTTTGTCGCAAGCCAGATGCAGTCCGCCACCCTGAATACCCTGGCCGTTGAGCTGGAGTGCGAGGGATATCTGTTCCGCGCAGGCGGCTACAGCGTGGCCTTCCCCGGCTATATGGCCCTCTATGAGGAGAGCGAGGATGAGGGTACCCGCGCCGACAACATCGGCGAGCAGCGCGATCTGCGCGTGCCCGAGCTTGTTGAGGGCGCCACCTTACCCGTGCGCACCGTCGAGCCCGCCCGTCATTTTACCGAGCCGCCCGCTCGCTATACCGAGGCATCGCTCATCAAGTTCCTTGACGAAAAGGGCATCGGTCGCCCCAGTACCTACAATACCATCATTACCACCATCGTGTCCCGCAATTACGTCGTGCGCGACGGCAAATCCCTGGTTCCCACCCCTCTTGGCGAGGTGACCACCAAGCTGATGAAGGAAAACTTCTCGGATATCGTTGACTATACCTTTACCGCTCATATGGAGGATCAGCTGGACGAGATCGAAAAGGGAAATGCCGATATGGTCGAGGTGCTGAACTCCTTCTGGCACGGCTTTGAGCGCGCACTTGCCCGCGCAGAAACCACCATCGGCAAGAGCAGCTTTGAGCTGCCCGTTGAAGAAACGGACATTATTTGCGAAAAATGCGGCGCCAAGATGGTGATCAAAAACGGTCGCTTCGGCAAATTCGCCGCTTGCCCCAACTATCCCACCTGCAAAAACACCAAGCCGCTTGAGGAAAAGAAGGAGGAGGCTGTCGCCGCCGCCCCCGCAGCCGAAAAGAAGGCGCCCGTCGTGGCAGATTTCAAGTGCGAGCTGTGCGGTGCGGATATGGTGCAAAGAAACGGCCGCTTCGGCAGCTTCTTTGCCTGCTCTCGTTATCCCGAATGTAAATTTACCAAGCAAAAGACCAAGGAGCTTGACGTGCCTTGCCCCAAGTGCGGCGCTAAGGTGTTGGTCAAGACCGGCCGTAATAAGACTGTGTTCTACAGCTGCGAAAAGTACCCCGAGTGCGATTTCTCCTCTTGGGATATGCCCGTTGCCGAAACCTGCCCCGATTGCGGCAAGATCCTGTTCCGCAAAAAGGGCAAGCCCGTGCTTGTCTGCCACGATAAGGCCTGCGGCTACCGCCGTGAGACCGAGGAGCTGCACGAGGAGGATGGCGCACAATGACGCCGTGCGTCACCGTGCTGGGCGCCGGACTTGCCGGCTGTGAGGCGGCTTGGCAGATCGCAAAAAGGGGTGTAATGGTGCGACTTTTTGAAATGAAGCCGCAAAAGTACACCCCCGCACACCATTCCCCGGATTTTGCCGAGCTTTGCTGCTCCAATTCCTTGCGCTCAGATGCACTTTCCAACGCCGTCGGCCTTTTGAAGGAGGAGATGCGCCGTCTGGACTCGCTTGTTCTGCAGGCGGCAGACGCCACGCGCGTTCCCGCAGGCTCGGCGCTGGCGGTGGATCGTGATAAATTTGCACAGTATATCACCGAACGGGTGAAAAATCACCCGCTGATCGAGGTGGTAGAGGTCGAGGCTACCGAGATCCCGGAGGGGGTCGTGGTGGTCGCTACCGGCCCCCTGACCTCTGCCCCGATGGCAGATGCCATCGCCTCGCTTACCGGGCAGAACGGGTTGTATTTTTACGATGCCGTTGCCCCCATCGTTGATTTTTCCAGCATTGATATGGACGTTGCCTTTTTTGCCTCGCGCTATGATAAGGGCGATGCCGACTATATCAACTGCCCTATGTCGCGCGAGCAATACGACGCCTTTTATCAGGCGCTGATCTCCGCCAAGGAGGCAGAGCTGCACGAGTTTGATCAGCCCGATGGCGGCTCGTCGCCCAAGGTGTTTGAGGGCTGTATGCCCGTTGAGGTCATGGCGCGCCGTGGCTACGATACCCTGCGCTACGGCCCCTTAAAGCCCGTTGGGCTTGTGGACAAGCGCACAGGACGCGAGTCCTTTGCCGTGGTCCAGCTGCGCAAGGAAAACAAGGAGGGAAGCATGTACAACCTCGTCGGGTTCCAGACGCACCTCACCTTTCCCGAGCAAAAGCGTGTGTTCTCGTTGATCCCGGGGCTGGAAAACGCTGCGTTTCTGCGCTACGGCGTGATGCACCGCAATACCTATTTGCATTCCCCCGGCTTCCTTGACGACGCATACGCCACCAAGGCACGCCCCACCCTGTTTTTTGCAGGACAGATGACGGGTGTCGAGGGGTACATCGAGTCTGCCGGTTCCGGCCTTGTGGCAGGCATCAACGCTGCGAGAGCAGCCCGCGCGATGCCCGCCTTCCGCTTCCCGCGCCATACCATGCTTGGCGCCATGGCAAGCTACGTGGCAAACGGCGGCATCGGCGATTTTGTACCCATGAACGCCAATTTCGGCATCGTCGAGCGCCTTGACCATAAGGTACGCGGCGGAAAGGCCGCAAGAAACGAGGCACTCAGTGCCCGTGCGCTTGCCGCACTGGATGAAGTGATCGAGCAGGCAAAGGAATAAAAACGCGCCCCGTATTCGGGGATATTTTGAAAAAAGGAGGAGAAATATGCTGCCGCGTGATGCAAAAGAGCTGCAAGCTATCATAGGCTATACCTTTCACAGCGAGGAGCTGCTGCGCAAGGCGCTGACACACTCCTCCTTCGCAAACGAAAACTACGGCGGTGACCGTATCCGCTGTAACGAGCGCCTGGAGTTTCTTGGCGACTCGGCGCTTTCTCTCACTGTTTGTAATTATTTGTACAACGCCTATCCCGATCTTCCCGAGGGGAGGTTGACCGTGCTGCGCAAAAATCTGGTCTGTCAGCGCGCGCTGGCTGAATATGCCACCCGCATCTCGCTTGGCGACTTTTTGCTGCTTGGTAAGGGCGAGGCAAAGGACGGCAGAGAAAAGCCAAAGCTCCTGGAGGATGCCTTTGAGGCGCTGCTTGGCGCCCTCTATCTGGATAGTGGCGATCTGCGCACTGTTGCAGCGTTTTTGTTACCCTTTGTGCAGGAGGAGCTGCAAAAGATGGAGGCCGAGGCTCTGCCGCTTGAGGACTACAAAACGCTGCTGCAGCAATATGTGCAGCAAACGCCGGGCGAGGAGCTGCGCTATGAGGTCGTCAGCGAAAGGGGCCCCGATAACGCCAAGGTGTTCACTGTGCGCGTGCTGATCAATTCCAACGCGTTTGGTATGGGCACGGGCGGTTCTAAAAAAGAAGCGGAGCAAAACGCCGCACGCGAGGCGCTGAAATCCTATCTCCCCAAATAAGCAAAGGTCGCAAGCATCGCTTGCGCCCTTTTTTGCGCTTTTGAAAAAAAGTTTGGCAAGTGTGAAAAAGCACTTGCTTTTTTTGTTATCAAATGATATAATATTATAATATATAAGTATATTTGAAAGGAGGTGCGCCTCTTGTATCTGAAATCTCTGGAGCTGCAGGGCTTTAAATCCTTCCCGGATAAGACCAAGCTGATCTTCGAGCGCGGAACCACGGTCATCGTGGGCCCCAACGGAAGCGGCAAGTCTAACATTTCCGACGCGATGCGTTGGGTGCTGGGTGAAATTTCCTCTAAAAGCCTGCGCGGAACCAAAATGGAGGATATCATTTTCGGCGGTGCGGACAGCCGTCGCCCCATGGGCTTTGCCGAGGTGTCGGTAACCTTTGACAATACCGACCCCAACAATCGCCTGGAATGCCCGGATGACGAGGTTACGGTCACACGTCGCTACTACCGTGGCGGCGACAGCGAGTATTTTATCAATCGCCGTGCCCGTCGCTTGCGCGATATTTACGAGCTGTTTATGAACACCGGTGTCGGCCGTGACGGTTATTCTATCATCGGCCAGGGTAAGATCGCAGAGATCATTTCCCGCAAATCCGACGAGCGCCGCAGCATTTTTGAGGATGCTTCCGGTATCGCAAAATTCCGCCACCGCAAAAACGAAACAGAGCGCAAGCTCAAAACGACTGAGGAAAATATGACCCGTGTCAACGACATCTTTGAGGAGGTCAAGGCACAGGTGGGCCCCCTGGAAAAGGAGGCGGAGCGCGCCACTCGCGCGCTGGAGCTGCACGAGGCAAAGAAAAAGGCTGACGTACAGCTTTGGCTCTACGATTCCGAGCATCTGCGCACCGAGATCGAGGCGGCAGAGGAGCGTTTCCGTAACAGCAGCCACGACCTTCGTCTGGCTGAGGAGGCGATCGAGAACTATAACGCACAAAGCACCCAGCTTTTCGAGGAGTCGCAAACCAATAAGGCAAAGGCTGCCGAGCTGCTTGAGCAGATCCAGTCGCTGACCAAGGAAAACAGCGACCGTGAAAGCCAGTACCGCGTGACCGAGGCGAATATCGCCAACACGCGCGAGCGTATGGAAAGCATCAAGTCCTCTATCGCCACGCGAAGGACAAGCGTTGAGGCGGAAAAGGCAGAGGGCGACCGCCGCCGTGAAGCGGCCGCGCAGCTGAAAGCCCGCCTTGACGAGCTGGAGAGCGCACATACCAAAAAGGCTGAGGAGGCACAATCCTATGCCGACCGTGCCCTTGCCATCGGCGGCGAGATCGCTACCGCGCTCTCGGATATCGAGGAGCGCCGCAGCGAGGCCACCGACATCCGCGTGCGGATGCAGGTCCTGGAAAACGGCAAGCTTTCGGATAGCGATAAGCACGAGAGCATGAAGACAGAGATCAAGGGCTATAAGGATACGTCCGACACCCTGCGTGCTCAGTACGAGGAGCGCAATGCAGCTGCCGAGGAGTACCGTGTGCAGATGGTGGAGGCCGAAGGAAAGCTTGAAAAGCTTGTCGAGGAGCTTGCAACGCTTGACGAGGAGCGCGAGGCCCTGACGGAGCGCGTTAACGAGCGCAAGGTAGAAGCGGATATTGCCCGCCAGCGCATCGAGAGCCTGAAGGCAATGGAGGCGCATTTCGAGGGGTACGGCTATGCCGTGCGCTTTGTGATGGAAAGCTATGCCGAGGGCCGCATCACCGATGCGGCAGGCCGCAAGTGCGGCAGGATCTACGGTCCGCTTTCCAAGGTCATCCGTGTAGATAAAGAGTATGCCACCGCGATCGAGATCGCACTTGGCACCAATTTGCAGCATATCGTCGTGCAGGACGAGTCCGTGGCAAAGGCCGCCATCTACGCCCTGAAAAAGGCGCAGGCGGGCAGAGCCACCTTCTTCCCGATCTCCTCCATGCGCACGCAGACCGTTACCGCCGAGATGGAGGATGCGGCCGAGTGCAAGGGGTACCTTGGCATCGCCTCTGATCTTGTGGATTGCGAGGATCGCTTCCGCGAGGTCGTGGGGTCGCTGCTTGGCCGTACCGTGGTGTTCGACACGCTGGATAACGCCACTGAAATGGCAAAGCAGACCAAGTTCCGCGTAAAGGTCGTTACCCTTGACGGCCAGGTCATCAATGCGGGCGGCTCCTTTGCGGGCGGCTCACATAAGCAAAAAAGCGGCATCCTGACCCGTGCGGGCGAGATCGCAGCCTCTGAGGAAAAGCTGAAGGAATTAAACGAAAAGCTGGATCAGCTGAACGCCGAGCGCGAGGAGCTGGAAAGGCAGATCGTTGAGCTTGCCAACAAGCGTGACGAGCTTGATGCCCGCCGCCAGCTGCTTGGCTCGCTTTATACGGGCGAGCAGAGCAGCGCCGCACAGCTTGCCGCCAAGCTGGAGGCCAACGAGGAGCTTTTGCGCAAGCTGCAGGGCGACTTTGATGCTTTGGAGCGCCAGCGCGCAGGCTACGACGAGGAGCTGACACAGCTTGCCGAGCGCGAGGAGCGCTTGCGCGTGCAGATCCAGGAGATCGGCTCGCTGCGCAACGATAAGGACGTAGAGCGCAACGCGCTTCTTGACAAGAAAGGCGAGATCGAAGGGGAAATGACCGAGCTGTACATCGGCATCAGCGGTGTGCGCAAGGACCTTGATACTGCCGCCACCTATATTGCCGAGTCCGATGCGCGCCTGGAAGCGCTGCAGCAGGAGATCGCCACCAGAAACGAGACCCTTGCTGAAATGCAGCGCTCGATCGAGGAGGACAACCGTCGCCAGGAGGCAAACCGCAACACCTATGCGGAGGGCGAGCGCGTGCTGGAGGAGATGAAGGCACGCCATAGCCGTATGACCACGGGCGATATGGAGTTTGAGAAAAAGCTTTCCGATATCACCACGCGCATCAGCAATAAGATGAACGAGAAGGAAGGATTTTTCCGCGTTCATACCAAAAACGAAAACCGCCTCAACACTCTGCGTGAGGAGCAGGATAAGCTTGCTGCCCGCTTCTGGGAGGACTATGAAATGTCCCGTAACGAGGCGTTGGCGCTGGGCTATGAGATGATCACGGCCGAGCAGCGTGCCGAGGTGCAGGAGCTGCAAACAAGCTGCCGCAACCGTCTGCGTGCCATCGGTAACGTGGACCTTGGCGCGGTGGAAAAATTCAAGGAGGTCAAGGAGCGTTACGACTACATGGAGGCACAGATCGCCGACATGACCGCCGCGCGCGACGACCTGCTTACCATCATCCGCAATCTGGAGGAGGAGATGCGCTCCGCATTCCTTACCACCTTTGAGCAGATCAACCAGAACTTTAACCGTACCTTCTCGGAGCTGTTTGGCGGCGGTAATGCGGAAATCTCGCTTTCCGACCCCGACGATGTGCTGACCAGCGGCATCGAGATCAAGGCGGCACCCCCCGGCAAGATCATCAAAAATTTGGTGCAGCTGTCGGGCGGCGAGCAGTCCTTTATCGCGATCGCGCTGTTCTTTGCCATCCTGCAGGTAAACCCCACGCCCTTCTTTATCCTCGACGAGATCGAGGCGGCGCTGGACGAGGTCAACGTGGCACGCTTTGCCGCATACATCAAACGCTATTCGCTGGATACCCAGTTCATCCTCATCACCCACCGCCGCGGTACCATGGAGGCTGCCAACCGTCTTTACGGTGTCACCATGCCCGAGCGCGGTATCTCCAAGGTGCTGACGCTGGATGTTAACTCGATCCAGGGCAAACAGGAAGGAGATGACTGGAGTGGGATTTTTAGCCAAGCTACGTGAGGGTCTTTCCAAAACCAAAAACGCGATCTGGGGGCGCATTGACGCGCTGCTCAAATCCTTTGTCAAGGTAGACGAGGATCTGCTGGACGAGCTGGAGGAGCTGCTGATCACCGCCGACGTCGGTGTTTCGGCTACCGAAGAAATTTTAGACAGACTGCGCGAGGAGATCAAAGAGGGCAGACTGAAGGAGCCCTCTCAGATCAAGGAGGCGCTCAAGGTCATCCTTGCCGACCTGATCGGCGAGGGTGAGGAGCTGCACCTTACCACCACCCCCTCGGTGGTACTGATCATCGGCGTGAACGGGGCGGGCAAGACCACCTCGATCGGCAAGATCTCCAAGCGCCTGAAAAAGGCAGGCAAAAAGGTGGTCGTTGCCGCAGCGGATACCTTCCGCGCCGCCGCCATCGAGCAGCTTGCCGTATGGTGCGACCGCGCAGGCGTTGACATCGTGCATCAGCACGAGGGCTCTGACCCCGCCGCCGTGGTGTTCGATGCCATTCAATACACCAAGAAAAAGAATGCCGACGTGCTGATCATCGACACGGCGGGCCGCCTGCATAACAAGAAAAATCTGATGGACGAGCTTGCCAAGATCAACCGTGTGATCTCCCGCGAGCTGCCCGACGCCGCCAGAGAAAATCTGCTGGTGCTGGATGCTACCACGGGGCAGAACGCCATTTTGCAGGCTAAGGAATTCAGCCGCGCCGCCGAGATCACCGGCCTTATCCTCAACAAGCTTGACGGCACCGCAAAGGGCGGTATCGTGCTTTCTATCCGCGAGGAGTTGGGCCTTCCCGTTAAGTTTGTGGGCGTTGGCGAAAAGATCGACGATATGCAGGAGTTTGACGCGGAGGAGTTTGTTACCGCGCTGTTTGAATGATGAAAAAATTAACTGTTGTACTTGCCTCTCGAAACAAGGGAAAGGTTGCCGAGCTGCAGCGCCTGCTTGTGCAGGAGCTGGGTGACGTGATCGAGCTGAAGTCGCTTGACGAGGTGGGCATTACCGATGAGATCGAGGAAGACGGCCAGACCTTTGCCGAAAACGCCATGATCAAGGCGCGTGCCGCCGCCGCATCCGGCTATCCGGGCCTTGGCGACGATTCCGGCCTTGTCGTGCCGGCGCTGAATATGGAGCCCGGTGTGTATTCTGCGCGTTATGCGGGCGCGCATGGCGACGATGCCGCAAACAACGCGCTGCTGCTGAAAAATCTGGAAGGGGAGCGCAACCGCGCCGCAGCCTTTGTCTGCTCGCTTGCCCTTGTGTTTCCCGATGGCAGCGCCCCCATCCGCGCCAACGGTGCGGTAGAGGGAGAGATCCTTGTTTCGCCGCGCGGCGAGGGGGGATTTGGCTACGATCCGCTGTTTTGGTACGATCCGCTCGGCAAAACGCTGGCGGAGCTTACCACCGACGAAAAAAACGCTATCAGCCACCGCGGGGCCGCTGTGCGGCAGCTTGCGGCGCGTTTGGCCCGCCGTTTGGGGCTGGTTGAGGATAATTTCTGATAAAAGAGAGAATAGATATGCTGACAAGTAAACAACGGGCGCAGCTGCGCTCGCTTGCCTCTAACGAGGATGTGATCATGCAGATCGGCAAAAGCGGTGTGACCGAAGCGGTAGCAAAAACCGTTTCCGATGCGCTGGAGGCCCGTGAGCTGATCAAAATGCGCGTGCTGGAAAACTCCGGCGAGGACGTGCGCGATGCTGCCGAGCAGCTGGCTGCCGCCACCGATTCCGAGGTGGTTGCCGTCATCGGCAAGTGCCTGATCCTTTACCGCGAATCCACCACCAAAAAGAAGATCGAGCTATGCTGAACGGACAGATCCGCGTCGGCATTTACGGGGGGACGTTTGCCCCCGTCCACAACGGGCATATTGCGGCGGCCAAGGCGTTTATCCAGCAGATGCAGCTGGATATCCTCTACGTCATTCCCGCTGCCATTCCGCCCCATAAGCAGATCGACGCCGCTGATGATCCCAACCACCGCTACCGTATGTGCGAGCTGGCGTTCTGGGACGAGGAAAAGGTGCTGGTCAGCGATATGGAGATACAGCGCGGCGGCAAAAGCTATACCGTGGACACCCTGCGCGAGCTTTCTGCCCCTGACCGTCGGCTGTTTTTGCTGATGGGCACGGATATGATGCTCACGCTTGACACGTGGTATCAGAGTGACGAGATCTTCAAGCTTTGCTACCCCATCTATGCCCGGCGCGAAAAGGATCCGATCCTTGAAGCGCGTATCATTGCCAAAAATAACGAGTATCTTGCAAAGCACGGCAAGATCGTGCGGCGCTTGATGCTGGATACCGTCGAGCTGGCCTCTACCGATATCCGCGCTCTTGTGGAAAAGGGCGAGCCGATCTCGCATCTGGTGCCCCCTGCCGTAGAGCGGTATATCAAAAAGCACGGCCTTTACGGTGCGGAGGCGGAAAAATGAGCTGTTTTGATGCCGAAACGCTTGCTGCGTTGCGTAAAAGCGTGGCAAACGGTATGTCGCAAAAGCGCTTTGCACACACCCTTGGGGTAGAGGAGTGCGCCGCGCAAATGGCGCGCATCTACTGCCCGGAGCAGGAGGGGATGCTGCGCGCCGCAGCACTTTTGCACGATTGCACCAAGGAATACGCTCCTGACGCCGCGCAAGCGGTGCTTGTGCGGGAGGGGATCACCCTGCGCGAGGACGAGCAGGCCTCGCCGCAGATCCTGCACGCCATCACGGCCCCTGCCGAGATCCAAAGGCTTTATCCCGAACTTGCCACCCCTTTGCTGCTTTCCTGTGTGCGCTGGCACACCACGGGCAGGGCAGGACTCACGCTTTGCGAGGCGATCCTGTACCTTGCCGACGTGATCGAGCAAGGGAGAGCTTACCCCGCGTGTGCCCACCTGCGTGAGCAATTCTGGGGGGCAGATCCCGCAAAAATGCCGCGCGAGAGGGCGCTTGCTCATCTTTGCTGCTGCGTGCTTAGCTCGCTTTGCGGCGTGCGCGATAGCCTCAGTGCCAAAAACGCACCCGTTTGCAGGGATACGCTTGAGGCGATCGCCGACTTGAATTTGAGAAAAACCCTTTGAAAGGAAAAAATAAATGGAAGAGCTGTTTGAAAACTGGCAAGCGCTCCCTTCGCTTGCCGATGCCGATGCTGCCGAGCTGGCCGAGGCCTGCCGCGCAGTTCTGGATATGAAAAAGGGCAGTAACATTGCCGTGATCCGCGTAGAGGGCCGCAGCGATATTACCGACTATCTTGTGCTTTGCTCCGCCAATTCCGGCACGCACGTGGCCGCCCTTTCCGGCGAGCTGGAGTTCCGTCTGGATCAGCGCGGCGTGCAGCCCCTGCACACCGACGGCGGCAACGCGCGCAACTGGCAGGTCGTGGACTACGGCACCGTGATGGTGCATATCTTCGACCGCGAGGCAAGAGAATTTTACAACTTGGATAAACTGTACCGCGAGCCGCTTGCGGCTGCCGACGGTGCCCAAACGGAGGTATAATTATGAAATACGATTTTGCCGCCATTGAGAAAAAATGGCAGGATAAATGGGAAAAGGCTGACATCTTCCACGCGGAGGATCTCTCCCCCAAGAAAAAGTTCTACAG
>JAZNNA010000175.1:0-4198 GCA_045580065.1 Eubacteriales bacterium | reverse complement strand
GCCTCGTCGCTTTCATGAGGCATATGGAAATCCTCTGCCTCGTGATCGATGCGGACAAGATCGACCTGCTCGGCCATATCCTCGATCAGTCGCAGCGCCACGTTCAGCGAGCGCTCGTTCTTGACCTTGACAAGCACGGGGGTGTCGGGCACCTTGTCGGCAACGTTGGTGATAAAGTGCTTACCTTCATAGTTGGTGGGATCAAGCGCCAGGTAAACGTAAAGCGTTTTGCCCTTGACGTTGATGCGGGAGAGGAACTCTCTGCCGCGCTTGAAGGTCTCTTGCTTCCAGCTGATGCGGGAAACCACCTTCTTGTAGGAAAGCAGCTCGTTTTTGATTGCGGTGTAGTAATCCTGCAGCTCGTCGGATGCCTGGATGAGGCGGGAGAGATAAGAGCGCTTGTAGCGGATCTCGATCGGTCCGCGCTCGGCTGCGGCAGCAGCCTGCAGCGCACGGCGCTTTTCTTCCTCCTCGCGCTCGCGGCGCTCGCGCTCCAAGCGGCGCGCTTCTTCCTCGGCGCGGCGGATCTCCTCGGTGAGGATATCGTCTGCCCTAAGGGCAACGATGATGGCCTCACGGATGCGAAGCTCATCCTCAGAGAGCTTCTTTTTATTGTTCATTAGGCGGGAAACGGGTACAGTTTTGCGGTATTCGGAGTCGTAGACAAGATAGTCCTCAAGCTCCTCCTCCGTCACCTCGGGAGAGAAATCGGGGAAGGTTTCGAACAGACGCTTTTGCGAAAGCATCTTAACGTCCTCGCCCTCTTGCACGATGCCGGTGTAGAACTGCGCATACTGCAGCGCCACAGAGGTATACAGATCGGTCACGTAGTTGTCTGCAGGCTTTTCTGCAAACTCGTCACCCACAAAGGAATAGCCAACCTTGTCAAAGCTTTCGATAAACTCCCACAAGAGCAGACATTCTTTAAAGTTTTTGTTTTTCAGGATCGCGTTGGTGCGGATCACGGGGGGCCTGATGTAGGCCTTGCCCATTCTCTGCACAAAGGGAGAAGCCATGTAGGTGTTCAGCGCCTGGCTGATACGCTTTACGCGCGCCAGCACCTCGGCATACTTGGCATTCAGCTCTTTATCAGCCTCGGTAGTCTCCGCAGCGAGTGGTGAGGTCAACTCGATGCGGAGATTGATCCGAGCCGAATTCCGACGGTCGTCTGCCTCGGCATAATGCTCAAATTCGGTCTGGTAATCAAATTTGAAGTTCTGCTCGATGCCGCTACCGCCGATGAGGGCACGGTAGCGCTTTTCGACGAAGGCGGATAATCGGATAAGTAAGGTGTTGATGAAGCGGTTCTCGTAGGTGAGAAGCGTTTCCTCGTGAAAGACGTTGAGCAGCTTGGAGGGCGTGACCTCGTCCCCCTCGATAGAGAGGATGAGATTGGTATGCTGCGCGAGGTGCTTGATCGACTTTTCCGAAATGCGCTTTGTCAGCTCAACGGGAACGATCTCCTCCTCATCCGCGATCATAACGGTGGGGTTACGAACGATCAGATCCAGTGCGGGCAGCGCGGCCTCGATATGCTCAACCCATTCGGTATCAATGCTTTTGCGCACAAACTGGCGTGCCAGATGTGCCGTTGTATCCGCAGAGCCAACCAGCATTTGCGCATCGGCGTAGCTGGGGCTCTCCTTTGCCAGTTGGCGAAGGGCGGAGTACGCCTTTTCTTTAAAATCATCGTATTGATAACCCATGATGGCATACTCCTTTCTTTTATCAAAAATTTATTAGAAAAATTAGCTTCTTTGCAGTCTGTCAAGGAATTCGATACAAGAAACCATCTGATCCTTGCCAAACAGCGTGTTAAGATAGTTGATAAGACCCTTGATCTCATCACGGATCAGGGCAAGGTTCAGCGACTCGAACTTGCGGAACACCTTGGTTGCAAGAATGTGGTCGATGGCCTCAACGGGGGTACCGCCGCAAGCAACGTAGGCAGGCACAAAGGTCTTAAGCTGCTTGATAATACGGTTACCAAATGCAACGCGGAACTTTTTGATAACGTAGGCATCCAGGCTTTCGATCATATCCAGATACTTCTGCTCTACGGGATGCTCCTCAAACGCCTTTTGATACAGCACGGCCATATCGGAATAGCTGACGCGAGAGGGGGGCGTGTCGGGTGCCACAAAGGGAGCGCCCTTGTTATCAATGTTGATGGTAAGCGCACGGTCGTAAACCTTATCAGAGATAGAGAAGGTAGAGTCGTCGTTGTTTGCAGTGCCGATGTACCAGGTGTTCTGGGGGATCAGCAGCTTGCCGTCCTTCAGATGCTCGGGGTCGTTGCTCCAGGAGGAAGGAACCAGCTCGATCTTCCACTCGGAGGGATCGGGCATTTCCATGATGGAGAGCATTTCTGCAAAGTAGTACTCCACGCGTGCGATATTCATCTCGTCCAGGATGATGATATTGATATCATCGTTCATAGAGGACTCGTAGATACGGCGCAGAACCTCGGTTTCGTTAAACTTTTTAGAGAACTCGTTAAAGTAACCAAAAAGCTCGGTACGGTCACGCCAGGAGGGCTGTACCGACACGATGGTAGAGTCGCTTTCAAAAAACTTACCCATCGCGTAAGGGAGAGAGGTTTTACCGGTACCGGAAATACCCTGCAAAAGGATCAGCTTGGTTGCCGCAATGCCTGCAAAGAAGGTGCGGATCACCTTTTCCTCGTAGAAAAGGCCCATACGCGAGCAAGCAAAGTTGCGGAAATCGCGGCAGATATCCTCAAGGGTAAAGTCCTTGCGATAATCGGGCGGGATGTAATAATTTTTATACTTTTGGTCGATCGCATCCAAGCGCGCAAAGCGGGGCGGATAGGTAACGGCGGTTGCGTTTTCGCCATCGCCTTCTTCAGAGGTGGTAACAACACCCTCCTCGTTCTCGCCCTCCTCCTCGTCAAAGATGGCATTCAGCTCGTCAACAGAAACGGCGGTTTCGCCGATCTTAAGGGCCAAAATGCGCTCTTTTTCTTTGGTAAGATGCAAAACGTCACGGTGCAGTCTGGCAACCTCCTCAAGCAGGTCCTCGTTACCAACGGCGCTACGGCGGAAGCGGATATATTTACGCACCAGAAGCACCAGCATGTAAATAAGAACCACCCAGATTGCCAAAACAAGAATGAAAGCGAAGATAGCAAAGATCCAGTCAATTACGCCAAATCCATCTTTGTAGTCGTTAAACTGCGAAACGTAGGCAACAACGTTAAAGATCTGAAAAATACCGCCAAAAATGCCGGCAAAGATCTTCCAGATGCCACCGACCATAGTTGTCAGAAAGGCGAAGAACCAGTCAAAAAACGCTCCCATCTATATCACCACCTTTTTTAAAAATTACTTGCGCATATTACCCTTGCGCGGGGGTATTATCATCGGGGCTTTGTGCTTCCCCGTTGTTTTCAAGAGCTTGTGCAGCGGCCTGCTCGGCAGCCTGCTGCTTTAAGTATTCCTCAATAGCGCGGCGCTTGATCTCCTCCTCGGTTTCGGCAGAAACGGGCTTTTTCTTAGCGCGCTCGGCAACCACAAGGGTGATAAAGTGATACAGCTCGTAAAGGAAAAACAAAATAAGGGGCAAAACGATGCAAAGGAAAAATCCAAGCGACGAGCGCAGGAAACCAATAGCACCGCCAAGGCCACCAATGGTGGCAGATTCAACGTCGGCTGCGCGCACGTAGCCGATCACGTCGGCAAATGAAACGGTATAGTTATCAAGTGCCGGCTCGCCGGAAGGGGTCTTATTGTTATCACCGGCGGTTTGGATCACACGGTTGACAGTATCAATTTCAACGATACGGTGCGTATTGATATCGCCGATGTTGCCATCGCCGTTGATATCAATGGGCGCCTTAAAGGTGATCACGTCACCGGGGACGAGATCGTAAACGGTTGCCTCGCCCTTTACCTCGTTGGTGTCGGGGTCAAAGGTGGCAAACTTGTTGATAAGCAGCATCGAGCCCTTTTTGATGGCGGGCTCCATCGACTGTGTTTCGATGGTGATCATGCTTTTGCCAAACAGCTGGGGAACGCCGTCTTTATTGGCTTGCGCCGTAAAGACAAGCAGGGTCACGAGAACAGAAAAGGCAACGAACAACCAGACAAGTGCGTTAGCCGCGATCTCTAACCCTTTCTTCATTTTTTTCTTTTGTACATCTGTCATGATATAGCAGTACCTCACTTACTGTTATAAG
>JAZNNA010000174.1:0-3374 GCA_045580065.1 Eubacteriales bacterium | reverse complement strand
TTAACCGAGTTAAACTTACGCGAGCTCAGCGAAGTACTTGATTGTACGAACCATCTGGCTGGTGTAGGAGTTCTCGTTGTCGTACCAAGATACAACCTGTACCTGGTAGGTGTCATCGTCGATCTTTGCAACCATGGTCTGGGTAGCATCGAAGAGAGAACCGTAACGCATGCCGATAACGTCGGAGGATACGATCTCGTCGGTGTTATAACCGAAGGACTCGGTAGCAGCAGCCTTCATAGCAGCGTTGATGCTGTCCTTGGTAACATCTTTGCCCTTAACAACAGCGATAAGGATAGTGGTAGAACCGGTGCAGGTGGGCACGCGCTGAGCGGAACCGATCAGTTTGCCGTTGAGTTCCGGAATAACCAAGCCGATAGCTTTAGCAGCACCGGTGGAGTTGGGAACGATGTTCTGAGCGCCTGCACGAGCACGACGAAGGTCGCCCTTGCGGTGAGGACCGTCAAGGATCATCTGGTCGCCGGTGTATGCATGAACGGTGGTCATGATACCGCTCTGGATAGCAGCGTAATCGTTGAGAGCCTTAGCCATGGGAGCAAGGCAGTTGGTGGTGCAGGAAGCAGCGGAGATGATGGTGTCTTCCTTGGTGAGGGTCTTGTGGTTTACGTTGTAAACGATGGTGGGCAGATCCTTGCCTGCGGGAGCAGAGATAACAACCTTCTTTGCGCCTGCGTTGATGTGAGCCTGGCTCTTTTCCTTGCTGGTGTAGAAGCCGGTGCACTCGAGAACTACGTCAACACCAAGCTGGCCCCAAGGGCAGTTGTTAGCGTCCTTCTCAGCATAGATCTTGAGGGTCTTGCCGTCAACCGTGATGGTGCCGGCCTCGTCGTTTGCGGTAACGTCATGCTCGTAACGGCCCTGAGCGGTGTCGTACTTGAGCAGGTGAGCCAGCATCTTGGGGCTGGTCAGGTCGTTGATAGCGACCACTTCGTAGCCTTCTGCGCCGAACATCTGACGGAACGCAAGACGACCGATACGGCCGAAGCCGTTGATAGCAACTTTAACAGACATGTTAAAATCCTCCGTGTTTTTTATTTTAAATTTTTTTGGATACCCTTGATTTTCAATCCAATCTATTTTACCACATTTTTTCTCTCTTGGCAAGAGTTTGTTAAAAATTCATCATTTTTTATAAACCAAGCCCTGCAGGGCGTTGATTTTTGGATGATTTGGCAAGAGCGTACTTATTTTTCAAAGGCTGCGCGCATTCCCGCGTATTTTTGCGCGGCCTCGGTCGCGTCCTTGCCCACCACGCAATAGTAGTATTTGCACTTGGGCTCGGTGCCGCTGGGGCGCACGGCAATAAAGCTACCGTCCTCCAGCACAAAGCGCAGCACGTCAGAGGGCGGAAAGCCCTTTTGCTGCATCTCTCCACTCATAAAGTCCTGCAGCTCGGCAACGCGAATACCGGCAACCACCGCAGGGGGCGCCTTGCGCAGCTCCTGCATCATCTGTGCCATTTTTGCAGCACCCTCGGCACCCTTATGCATCACACTGTTGCACGCATCGTGATAGTACCCCAGGCGATGATAGCAATCCTCTAACACGTCCCACAGCGTTTTGCCCTGCGCCTTGTAATAAGCCGCCGCCTCGCACAGCATCAGCGAGGCCTGCACGGCATCCTTATCCCGGGCGATATCCGAGATGAGGCACCCATAGCTTTCCTCATAGCCAAACACATAGGTTTTTTCACCCGTTTGGCGGTATTTTTCGATTTTGTCACCGATAAACTTAAAGCCCGTCAGGGTTTTTTCCACCTCTACGCCAAAGGAGCGGCACACGGCATCGCCCAGCGTTGAGGTCACCACGGTATTGCACATCACGGCGTTTTGCGGCAGCGTTCCCATCTCCTTGTGATAAGAAAGGATATATTGCAGCAGCACCGCGCCGGACTGGTTGCCGCTCATCAGGCAATATGCGCCGTTTCTCTTGGCAACCACGCCAAGGCGGTCGCAGTCGGGGTCGGTGGTGATGGCAATATCCGCACCCGTGCGCTCGGCATAGGCAAGCGCCAGCTCATAGGCCTCGGCATTTTCGGGATTGGGGCTTTGGGTGGCGGAGAAATCGCCGTCGGGCGTGCATTGCTCCTCCACCGGGATCACGCGGTAGCCAAACCGCCCCAAAACCGTGCGAACGGGGATATTTCCCGTACCGTGTTGGGGGGAATACACCACCGTGAGGTCACTTGCATCCACCTTTCGCAGCGCGATCCTTGCAACGGCATCATAGTATGCCTCGTCCAGCGAGGCGGGCAACGTTTGGATCAGCTCCCCTGCCTCGTCGGGGGTAAGTGCCTTTACGGCAAGCGGATCCTTGATCTCGGCGATCAGGGCGGTCAGGCGGTCGGTGGCATCCGGCAGCAGCTGGCAGCCGTTTTCGTCATACGCCTTATAGCCGTTATATTCGGGGGGGTTGTGCGAGGCGGTGATCATCACGCCGCCAACGGCGCCAAGATAGCGCACGGCAAAGGAAAGCTCGGGGGTGGGGCGCAGATCCTCAAAAATATACGCCTTGATGCCCTGCTCGGCCAGCACGCCTGCCGTTTCCAGGCAAAGCTCGCGGCTCATACGGCGGTTATCGTGCGAGATCACCACGCCGCGCAGGGCGGCGCTCTCCCCTGCCCTCTCCTTTAAAAAGCGGGCATAGCCCAGCGTAGCTGCGCGCACGGTATAGCGATTCATACGGTTGGTGCCGATGCCCAGCACCCCGCGCATGCCCCCCGTGCCAAAGGCAAGGTCGGTATAAAAGCGATCCTTGATCTCCTCCTCGCACGCGGCGATCCCGTCAAGCTCGGCACGCGCCGCGGCATCCAGCGCGGTGCTGTTTTTCCAGGCCAAATATTTTTTTTGATACTCCTGCATACTTTCCTCCTTGAAAAAACGTGAAGCAACTCAAGCCGTTGCTAATAGCATATCACATTTTATGTTTTTTTGCAATGCAAAATGCAATTTTGTGGGCTTTTGCCCGAATTCTTTTGAAAGCGCTTGACAATCTCCTCTTTTTCACTTATAATAATATATTATCAATTATGCACCATGAAAGGAAAAAATATCATGGCAAAGGAAAAGAAATTAGTTGAGCAGATCACCTCGATGGACGAGGATTTTGCGCAATGGTACACCGACGTTGTCAAAAAAGCCGAGCTGATGGATTATTCCAGCGTAAAGAAGTCGGAGGCCAAGCGGTCTTAGGAAGACAAGGTAGAGAGTCAACTCCTTGGCTCACAGAACGACATGGCTACGATCCGACTTAAGAAATTAGTTGAGCAGATCACCTCGATGGACGAGGATTTTGCGCAATGGTACACCGACGTTGTCAAAAAAGCCGAGCTGATGGATTATTCCAGCGTAAAG
>JAZNNA010000173.1:0-4388 GCA_045580065.1 Eubacteriales bacterium | reverse complement strand
GTTCCATGCCTTTGCGTCTTCAGCGGTGAATACGCACTTGCCGCATGCGGCGCCGGGGGAAGCACCGAGGCCCTTGCCCATGGGGGTAGCGGCCTTGAGAGCCTTGGCGTCGAACTGGGGGTGGAGCAGAGTGTCGAGGTTTCTGGGGTCGATCATCAGAACGGCCTCCTGCTCGGTCTTGTGACCCTCGGCAACCAGATCAACAGCGATCTGCAGAGCTGCCTGAGCGGTACGCTTGCCGTTACGGGTCTGAAGCATATAGAGCTTGCCGTGCTCAACGGTGAACTCCATATCCTGCATGTCGTGGTAGTGGTTCTCAAGGATCTGGCAGACCTTAACGAATTCTGCGTAAGCCTCGGGGAACTTTTCAGCCATCTGAGCGATGGGCATGGGGGTACGAACGCCTGCAACAACGTCCTCGCCCTGTGCATTGGTCAGGAACTCGCCCATCATCTTCTTCTCGCCGGTGGCGGGATCGCGGGTGAATGCAACACCGGTGCCGCAGTCGTCACCCATGTTACCGAATGCCATTGCCTGTACGTTTACTGCAGTACCCCAAGAGTAGGGAATGTCGTTGTCACGACGGTAAACGTTTGCACGGGGGTTGTCCCAAGAACGGAACACTGCCTTAACGGCACCCATCAGCTGCTCCTTGGGATCGGAGGGGAAGTCCTGGCCGATCTTAGCCTTGTACTCAGCCTTGAACTGCTCAGCAAGCTCCTTGAGGTCGTCAGCGGTCAGCTCAACGTCAAGCTTAACGCCCTTAACCTCCTTCATCTTGTCGATCAGCTCCTCGAAGTACTTCTTGCCGACCTCCATAACAACGTCGGAGTACATCTGGATAAAGCGGCGGTAGCAGTCGTAAGCCCAACGAGCATTGCCGGACTTCTCGGCCATAACCTTAACTACGTCCTCGTTCAGACCGAGGTTCAGAATGGTGTCCATCATGCCGGGCATGGGTGCGCGTGCGCCGGAACGAACGGATACAAGCAGGGGGTTTTCCTTGTCGCCGAACTTTTTGCCGGTAACAGCTTCCATCTTAACGATGTACTCGTTGATCTCGGCCTGGATCTCGGGGTTGATCTGCTTGCCGTCCTCGTAATACTTGGTGCAGGCCTCGGTAGAGATGGTGAAGCCCTGGGGAACGGGAAGACCAATGTTGGTCATCTCTGCGAGGTTGGCGCCTTTACCGCCAAGGATCTCGCGCATGTTTGCATTGCCTTCGGTGAAGAGATAGCAATACTTTTTTGCCATGGTAAAATACCTCCGAAAAAAATTTATTGTTTCCTTAGTTTTTGGCTTGCGGCAGACGGGCGGCAGAGCCCTTCTACGCACACAACACACAATATTATAACATAGTCGAAGTAAAAATACAAGGGCTTGACAAAAATTTCCTTGAACTTTTCTATAGAAAAGAAAGAAATTTCTTTGAACAAACTGCAAAACTGCGATTTTTGATTGACACGGCGCGCGCTGTGGTGTATAATAAAGGGGTAAAAAAATAGCTTTACTCCGTCGGCATGGCAAAATGCACCCCGCATCTTGACCGTGGCGGCGTTCTGTGATGTGGAGGAGAAATGGCCAATATCTTTGATCTGTTTAAAAAAATAGAAAAGGGAGGCGCCGCACCCGCAGGCCCCGTGACACACCTGGTGGTGGGTCTTGGAAACCCCGGCGCGCAGTATGCAGCCACGCGCCATAACGCGGGCTTTATCCTGCTGGACGCCATTGCGGCACGCCTTGGCATTTCTATCGAGCGCACGCGCTTTAAGGCTCTGACGGGAGAGGGGACGATCGCGGGCAGCCACGTGCTGCTGATCAAGCCCCAGACCTTTATGAACCTTTCCGGCGAGGCGGTGCGCGAGGCCGCGGCCTTTTACCATATCGAGCCTGCCAATATCATTGTGATCTATGACGATATCTGCCTTGACGTGGGGCGGCTTCGCGTGCGCGGCAAGGGCAGCGACGGCGGCCATAACGGCATCAAAAGCATCATCTATCAGCTGCAGTCCAACGAGTTTCCGCGTATCCGCGTGGGCGTTGGCGAGCGCCCCAACCCCAACTACGATCTTGCCGACTGGGTGCTTTCCTCGTTTGGCGAGGAGGAGCGCGCGGCGCTCACCGCCGCCACCGACCCCGTTCTGGTGGGCCTGGAGCATCTGATCCGCGGCGATCTTTCTGCCGCCCAACAACATTGTAACGGAGCAAAGCAATGCTGATCTCATCCTGCTTTGAGGGGGATCGCGAATATCGCCAGCTCTGTGAGGATATCAAAAGCAGCCTTGGCGGAAGGGCGTTGCCCTTTGCCGCCTGCGGACTTTGCGACGGCGCTGCCGACGGCATCTCCGTGTCGCTGCTCAAGGCGCTTGCCTCTCACGGCACTGCGCTGTATATTCTCCCCGAGGAAAAGGAGTGCAACCGCCTGCAGGCGCATCTTGCGCAATACGGGCTGCGTACTGCCTTTTTCACGGCACGCGACCTCACCTTTTATAACATTACTGCCTCGCATGAGTATGAGTACGAGCGCGTTCGCGTGCTTTGGGGCCTGATGCGCGGCGATTTTGACGTGATCCTGACCACGCCCGACGCCGCACTTGGCTATACCGTGTCGCGCGAGCGACTGAGGGCGCACACCCTCTCGCTTGACAGTGACACCCTGCTTGACCCTGCCGCGCTTGCCGAGCGCCTTGTGGCGGCCGGTTACGCGCGCGTGGAGCTGGTAGAGGGCCCCGGGCAGTTTGCCGTGCGCGGCGGTATCGTGGATATCTATGCGCCGCACCTTCGCGCTCTTTCCGACGAGAATAAGATCATCACCGGCGCAGCCCCCCTACGTATCGAGCTTTTTGGCGACGAGATAGACCGTATGGGGCTTTTCGACGTGGAAACGCAGCGCCTGCACACCGCCGTTTCCGCCTGCGAGCTGCCTCCGGCACGCGAGGTGCTGTTCGATGCCGAAAATCGCGCCGCCCTGCACGAGGCGGTGTCCACCCAGCTTGCCAAATGCCGCGAGGAGCGCGTGCGCGAGGAGCTGCGCGCCGAGCTTGCCGAGCTTGAGCGCGGGGGAGAGGTGCGCTTTGCGGATAAATACCTCACGCTGGTCGATCCGGCGTGCGAGTGCCTGCTTTCTTACTTTGAAAAGGGCTGCTTTGTGCTGATGCGCGGCACAAATGCCATCAACGATAGACTGAAGGCGGCGGCGTGGCACCGCGATGAAACCGTGAAGGAATTGATCGAATCCGGTACCGTTGCGCCCCGTTTTGCCGAATACAGCAAAAACGAAAGCGCACTTTCCGCCTTTCTGGACGGGGCTGTGGTGCTGCATATCGATTCGATCGCCGAGGGGCTTTCCGGCAAGCGGCTTTCCGGCCTTTACAGCTTCCGTTCCAAGCATACGGTGGCATACGGTGAGCGCTTTGACCTCTTGCTTGAGGATCTTGCGCACTACGATAAGGCGCGGATGCGCGTGATCCTTGCCGCCGAGAACGAAACCTCGGCCAAGGATATGAAAAAGCAATTGCAGGAGCAGGAGATCGTGGCACGTCTTGCTGCCCAGGGTGAGAGCGAGCTGCCCGCCCCCGGCGAGATCCTGATCGAGTGGCAGGAGCCCACGCAGGGCTTTGAGCTGCCCACCGCAGGGGTGACGGTGCTTTCGCTTTCCGCCGATACGCGCCGTGGCGGCCTTGCCGCAGCGGGGAAATTACGCCACGCCAAAAAGAAAAAGGATGCCAAGGGCACCATCCTTTCCTATGCAGATCTGCAGGTGGGGGATCTTGTGGTGCACGAGGCACACGGTATCGGCCGCTATATGGGTCTGGAAACTCTTACCATTGACGGGGTAACCAGAGATTACGTCAGTATTCAGTATGCCGGTACAGATCAGCTTTTCCTGCCCTGCGACCGCCTGGACAGCGTTTCCAAATACATCGGTGCGCACGCCGACGACGGCATGGTCAAGCTTTCTCGCTTTGGCGGGGGAGATTGGAAAAAGGCCAAGGCGCGTGCCAAGGCTGCCGTGGCGGATATGGCAAAGGATCTGATCCGTCTGTACGCCGAGCGCGAGCGCCGTCCCGGCTTTGCTTTCCCCGCAGACGATGCCTATCAGGTGGACTTTGAGGCCGCCTTTGAGTATGAAGAAACCGAAGGGCAGATCAACGCTGCCAACGATATCAAGACCGATATGATGTGCGCCACTCCCATGGATCGTCTGCTTTGCGGCGACGTGGGCTTTGGCAAGACCGAGGTGGCGCTGCGCGCCGCCTATAAGGCGATCCTTGCAGGCAAGCAGGTGGCTGTGCTTGTGCCCACCACCATCCTTGCCATGCAGCATTTTCAAACCATTCAGTCGCGTATGCGCGCCTTTGCCGTGCGCGCGGATATGCTCTCACGCT
>JAZNNA010000172.1:0-18371 GCA_045580065.1 Eubacteriales bacterium | reverse complement strand
ATGTGGCGCTTGATGCAAATAACGGTGCGGTCGGGGTTGGTGCTGCTCTGGCGCTTTGCCCCCTGGCCTACCATGCGCTCACCCGTCTTGGCGAATGCCACAACGGAAGGCGTCGTACGCGCACCCTCGGGGTTCGGAATTACTTTAGGCTCGCCGCCCTCGTAAACGGCGACACAAGAGTTGGTTGTACCCAAGTCGATACCAATGATCTTTCCCATGATTAAAAATCCTCCTGAAAATATAAAAGATAATTTTTTCTGTTTAATTTGCTACCTTTACCATTGCATATCGCAGCACGCGATCGCCACGGCGGTAACCCTTTTGTAAAACCTCTGCCACAACGCTCTCGCCAAGCGTTTCGTCCTCTACGTGCAGCACGGCGTTATGCACCTCGGGGTCAAAGGGCAAGCCCTGTGCCTCGATCTCGGTGATACCAAGGCGCTCCAGTGCATCGGTAATTCCCTTCAGCGTCATTTCAACGCCCTTGGCAACGCTTTCTCCGTCTGCAAACTGCGCGGCGCGCTCCAGGTTATCCAGCACCGGCAAAAATACTGCAAGTGCATCGGCATACGCGTCGCCGTAGATCATATCGCGCTCTTTTGCGGAGCGCTTGCGGAAATTATCGTATTCGGCTGCAAGGCGCAGGTATTTATCCTCGCCCTCGGCGATCTGCTGCTGCAGCTTTTGCTTTTCCAGCTCGGCGCTTTGCAAAAGCGTTTCAAGATCCTGCTCGGCAGCGGGAGCCTCGGGAGCCTCGGGAGCCGCCTGCTCCTGTGCTACAACGGTTTCTTCGTTTTTGATTTCATCTGTCATGCGTTTTCTCCTTTATCCGAGCGGTTCGGCTCGCTTAACAAATGTGAAATATTATCCCCCAGGTTATCCAGGGTCGTCAGCACCTTGGCGTAATCCATACGCAAGGGGCCGATCACACCGATGGCACCGACGGTCTTACCATTGTTGACGATCGGCTTAAACACCACGGTGGAATTGTTAATGACCTTAACGGCCCCCTCGGAGCCGATCACCACGCTGACACGGTCATCCTGCGTCTCGCCTATAAGATCAAGGATATCATCCTTGCGCTCAAAAGCACCAAGCAGCTCGCCCAGATTTTCCATATCGGTAAATTCGGGATACTGCAAAAGCTTTTGCAGGCCGCTGACCTTCAGCTCTCCGCTATCCAGCTCGCTCAGGACCTCGTAGATCGCCTTCATCACAGTGTTGAGCAGCTGTGCATCGCCAATGCGGTTTTCCAGCTGCATCATGATGGGCAAGGTGATCTCGACGGCGTTCAGACCCGTTGCAAGGTCGTTGAGTGCCTCGGCAATGCGAGTTGTCGTATGCGCATCGATCTCACTTTCCGTAATAACATTGCGCGTTTTCACCGCGCCGCCCGAGGTAACGATAATTAATATGAAGCTGTGATTGTCGATCATTGCCAGCTCGTATTTGCTGACCGTGACCGAATGGGCACGGGGCTTGATGGCAAAGCCCGTGTAGTTGGTAAGCTCGGTCGCCACCTTAGAGGCTTTATCCAGAATGGAATCAAGCTCGGCCATTTTGATCTTCATCAGCTGGTTGATCTTGGCGATATCCTTGGCGGTCATGGCGTAATCCTCAAGCAGCGTATCAACGTAAAGGCGATAGCCCTGCTTGCTGGGAATGCGCCCCGCAGAGGTGTGCGGCTGCTCAAGATAGCCCATACTCTCAAGCTCTGCCATCTCGTTGCGGATGGTAGCAGACGAGCAGGTCAACTGCTGACTTTCGGTAAGGTATTTGGAGCCCACCGGCTCGCCGCCGCGGATATGCGCTTCTACTATTGCTTTTAATATCAGCTTTTTTCGATCGCTCAGTCCCCCATTGCGTGATGCCATGGTGTCTCCCCCTTTTTTTGTTCTGTTTTTAGCACTTAAAAGTGCCGAGTGCTAAAAGCACACTAAAAATATAGCACTATTTTCCCCTTTTGTCAAGCGTTTTATCAGATTTTTTTGATATTTTTTGCTGCAAAGTGCTAAAGTTTTCAATTCGGACACAAAATAGGGCCTCAAAAAAATTTCGCGCGGAAATCCCTTGACTTTTTGTGCGCGAAAGACTACAATAAGCTTATCACCATTCCCACAAAGGGGGCGATTGAAATAAACGCGAATATTTTGAATTTCGGCGCTGCTTGCGACGGCAAAACGCTTTGCACCACCGCGATCCAAGCAGCGATCGATGCCTGCGCCGCATCCGGCGGCGGCACGGTAACGGTGCCCTGCGGCAAGTTTATCACCGGAACGCTGTGGCTGCGCGATAACGTAGAGCTTTTCCTTTCTCACGGTGCGATCTTAAAAGCAAGCAACGATCTTGACGATTATAACGCCGAAGATGCCTACGAGCAGAATTTTTCAAGCAGAGCAAACGAAAAATGGCTGGGCAAGCATATGATCATTGCACATGAGTGTGAAAACGTGGCCGTTTGCGGCACCGGAATGCTGGACGGCAACGGCGATCATTTTCTTGGCGAGGCGCTCCCCTACTCCGCCTACGTCTGGAGCGAGGGGTGCCGCACCGCGCGTGATCCCGAGCTTTGCCGCCCCGGGCAGCTGCTTTGCTTTATCGAATGTCGCCACGTAAAAGTACGGGATATTACCATCACCAACCAACCCTGCTGGGGATGCTTTTTGCACGGCTGCGAATACGTCAGCATTCGCGGCCTGAAAACGCTGAACCCACACGCCAACTTCAACAGCGACGGCATTGATATCGACTGCTGCTCGTTTGTTACGATCTCGGATTGCATCATCGACACGGGTGACGACTGCATCGCTATCCGCGGCGCTGAAGCGCGCTTGAAAAACAAGCCCCACCCCTGCGAGCATATCACGATATCCAACTGCGTGCTTGGCTCCTCCTCCTGCTCCTTCCGATTGGGGGTTGGCACGGGGGCGATCCGTCACGTGCGCGTATCCAATATATGTATCACACGCGGCGCGCCCGCGATATGCGTAATGTCCACCTACAACGGCCACGGCGGTGTTTCGATCGAGGACGTTGGCTTTTACAACGTATCCGTTACCGGATGCGCCAGGCCCTTTGAGATCGTAGAGGGCGCCGGTGCTTCTATCAAGGATATCACACTGGAAAATTTCCGCGTAGAGACTTACGGCTACTTCCATCTTCGCGCCGCAGAGCCGGGCAGTGTTTCCAACATCCTTTTGAAAAACTGGCAGGTGGTGCTGACAGACGGCCCCTCCCCCATCGTGCCGCGCGACTACGAGCGCCGCGGGACCGTGTGGTTCAGGGCGGAAAATATCGGCGATCTGCAGCTAAAGGATTTTCGCGTGTGCGATGCTGAAAACAGGCTTGCTATATGGCAGAACGGCATCTTTTCCTTTATCGGGTGCGATGTCCGCACGCTTGAGAACGTTTTGGTAAACGGTGAACCTTATAAATAAAGAAAAAGCCCCGATCCGGGGCTTTTTCTTATGCTTTTATTCGGTTTGAGCCACTTCTTCTGCTGTGATTATGGCACGCATTTGCCTATTGGACATACCAATCGCCAGCTGCGATGCGCAGATGATGAACAGCATGATCACAGCGCAGACCAACAGCCCCGCCTTGTAGGTGCCCATCATGTCAAAGCAAGCGTTCATGAACAGGCTCCCCGCGGCGTAACCCGCAGTGTTAACGGAAACGATGATGCCCAGCATTTTGTTATAAGAGCGCTCGCCGAACAGATCGTTTGCAAAAATGGGAAGCATAACCGTTTCCAGCGGCAAGGCAAGCGAGGAAAACACACCATAGAAAAACGCCAGCACCATCCCGGCAGGGGTAGCGGTCACACAGGAAAGCGCCACCATCACACACGCACCGGTAACGGTAGAAATTGCAACAGTCACACGAAGGCCAAAACGGTCGTACAAAAAACCGGTCAGGAACTTAAACCCTGTCAGCGCGATCGAATGGCAGCTGACCACAGTAGCAACGTAGGCAGGGTCCAATCCCGTATCGCGCATATGCGCGGCGGAAATGCCGGTAATACCGTTCAGGGTAAGGCCGCACAAAAAGATACAGACAAGCATCAGCCATGTATACGGTTTTTTCAGCACCACGGCACTGTCAACGCCGATCCAGCTTTGCCCGCGACGCTTTTTTGCCGGGGTGGCGGGATCTTCCTGCTCCTCTTCGGTAGCCTTGGGAGTGCGTACAAGCGTTGCCACAAGCACACCGATAACAAACAGAATGATGGCGATGATGAAATAAGCATTTCTGTATCCGAAGGTGCTTTTTTCGATAACGGGCGTGAGGATCTGTGCGCAGGTCGCACCGCCAAGGCCGTTGGCGGCAAGCACGGCACCCATCACCGTCCCCTTGTTTTTCTTAAACCATTTGTTCAGCACAAAGCCCACCATCGTGGTGGTAGTCCAGGAAAGCCCGAGCCCAAGCAGCACACCGCCCGCGTAGAACACGTATACGGTGGGTGCAAGCGCATAGCAGAGTGCCGAGCCCATCAGGCACAAAAAGCCTGCCGCGATCAGCTTTTTGGGGCCAAATCTTGCCACGAGCGCGCCAAAAAAGATATTGATGACTGACGTGGTGATGTAACGGCAGGTATCGTTGATGGCAAACAGCGCACGCGGGATATCCAGTGCCGCAGTGATCGGGGCAAGCACAAGGGGCTTGACCGAGCTGCAAAAGCCAAGACAGGTAAAGATCATCAAAAAGCAAGCGCCGGCAACGATCCATTTATAACTGAATTTTTTGGAGCTATCCAAAGAAAAACACCTCTGATCTTATGTAATTAACGCCATTATAAAATCTAACTGTATAAGGCGAGTGTAGAAAATGTAAATAAATCTATTTTTGCGGCTTGAAAAACTGATACAGATTGCACGGGATCATGCCGTTATACAGCTTGCGTGTTTTATCTGCACGTCTGCCGTACAATCTTTCAAACCCTTCGTGTGAGGTGATGATATAGATCTGCCAGGGCGACAGCCGCGCAAACTGCACACCGATCTCGCGGTACAGCATCTCCACCTCGCGTTTTTCCATCAATCGCTCGCCGTAGGGCGGGTTGCAAATGATCGTTCCCCTTCTCTCGGCGCTCGGCTTTTCGATCTTTCTTGCATCCGCACGGAAAAAGCGGATGCAATCTGCAACGCCGGCACGCTCTGCGTTCTCTTTCGCGTATTGCAGCACCTTTTCATCAATATCCGAGGCAAAAAGCTCGGGGGTGACGTCGTGGCGTACAAGCGAGCGCGCCTCTTCTCTCGCCTCGCGCCAGATATTTTGGTGCAGGCAGTCAAAATCCATCGCGGCAAAACGGCGGTCAACACCGGGGGCGATGCCTTTGAGGATCATAGCCGCCTCAATGGCAATGGTGCCGGAGCCGCAGAAGGGATCCCAGATCAGGGTATCCTCGCGCGGGCGAGAGGTCAGCGCCAACGCAGCACCCAGCGTTTCACGCAAGGGGGCGGCACCTGCGGCGGGGCGGTAGCCGCGCTTATGAAGCGCGATGCCGCTGGTGTCGATCATCAGCGTGGCAATATCCTTGAAGATAAAGAACTCGATCTGATATTTCGTTCCCTCCTCGGAAAACCATTTTACGCCGTAGTTATCCGAAAGACGCTCGACGACGGCCTTTTTGACGATACTTTGGCAATCCGGCACCGAAAACAGCTGTGAGCGAATGGCGTGCCCCTTGACGGGAAAGGCATCGTCGGGTCCGATATAGTCCTCGAAAGGCAGGGCGCGCACGCCATCAAACAGCTCGGTAAAGCTGCGCGCAGGAAATTGCCCTACGCGGATAAACACGCGCTCGGCAAGGCGCAAACGGATATTGGCTCTTGCAATATCCGCCTCGCTCCCCTCAAAGGTCACGCGCCCATCCATGGTGTCAAGGCGCTTGCAGCCAAGGGCGTCAATTTCCTCGCCCAGCTGCTTTTCAAGGCCGAAAAGGCAGGTTGCTACCAGTATCATTTTTTGCTCCTTTCCAGCCACTTTTTCAGATAAATGCCGGTATACGAGGTGGGATGCTCAGCAACCTGCTCGGGAGTGCCTGTCGCCACAACGGTGCCGCCGCCCTCACCGCCCTCGGGCCCGAGATCGATGATATAGTCTGCGGATTTGATCACGTCCAGATTATGCTCGATCACAAGCACGGTGTTCCCTGCCTCAACCAATCTCTCTAGCATCACGATCAGCTTTGCCACGTCTGCGGTATGCAGACCTGTGGTGGGCTCATCCAAAATATAAATGGTCTTGCCTGTGCTGCGCTTGGAAAGCTCAGTAGCAAGCTTGATGCGTTGCGCCTCACCGCCCGAAAGCGTAGTGGACGACTGTCCGATGCCGATATAGCCAAGCCCCACGTCGTACATGGTCTGCAGCTTACGCTTGATGGAAGGAATGCCGTCAAAAAAGGAAAGCCCCTCCTCTACCGTCATCTGCAGCACGTCGGCAATATTTTTGCCCTTGTAATGCACGTCCAGCGTATCACGGTTATATCTCTTGCCCTTGCACACGTCGCAGGTGACGTAAACGTCGGGCAAAAAGTGCATTTCGATCTTTTTCACGCCGTCGCCCTCGCACGCCTCGCAGCGCCCGCCGCGCACGTTGAAGGAAAATCGCCCGCCGGTATAACCGCGCGCCTTGGCATCCTGGGTTTTAGCAAAGAGATCGCGGATCTCGTTAAACAGCCCCGTATAGGTGGCGGGGTTGGAGCGCGGGGTGCGCCCGATCGGGCTTTGGTCGATGGCAATGACCTTATCCAGATGCTCGATGCCCTTGATGCCGCCGTGCTTACCGGGGTACATGACCGCGCGGTTAAGACGGTTGGCAAGGTAGGGGTGCAAAATACCGTTTACCAGCGAGGATTTGCCGGAGCCGGAAACACCCGTGACACATACGAAGCACCCAAGCGGGATATCTACGTCAAGAGATTTCAAATTGTTCTGGCACGCGCCCTTGACGGAAAGGAAATGTCCGTTTCCGGGGCGACGCTTTTGCGGCACGGCAATACGCTCTCTGCCGGAAAGATACGCACCCGTGAGCGACTCCTTGCACGCCATGATCTCAGCAGGAGTGCCTGCGGCTACGATCCTGCCGCCGTGAATACCGGCACCGGGACCAACGTCCACAATAAAGTCAGCCGCTTCCATCGTTTCCTCATCATGCTCTACCACAAGCACGCTGTTTCCAAGGTCTCGCAAGCGCTCCAGAGTGCGGATCAGCTTGATGTTATCACGCTGATGCAAGCCAATGCTGGGCTCGTCCAGGATATACAAAACGCCCATCAGCGCCGAGCCGATCTGTGTGGCAAGCCTGATGCGCTGAGCCTCGCCCCCGGACAGCGTTCCCGCTTTGCGGGAAAGGGTGAGGTAATCCAACCCCACACTGACAAGAAAGCCGAGGCGGCTTCTGACCTCCTTCAAGATCTCTTTTGCGATCATCTGCTCGGTTTCGGTAAGAGAAAGCGCTTCGACGAACGCAAGTGCATCCCGCACCGACATTTCGCAGAATTCGTGAATATTCTTGCCCCCTACCGTTACGGCAAGCACGGTGGGAGAAAGGCGCTTGCCACCGCACTCGGGACAAGGCGCATCCTCTACAAACTCGTCGTAATACTCTCCGATCACGTTCATTTTCATACGCGCCTCGATCATCGGCACCAAGCCGTCGTAAGGCACGACCTGCTCCTTGGCAGAGCCACCGAAATAGCGGATCACGTGATAGCGCTCGGCGCCCGAGCCATACAAAAGCACCTGCTTTTGCTCCTCGGTAAATTCCGAAAGAGGAGTGTCCATCGTAAAACCAAAACGCTCGCCAACTGCGGCGATCAGCGGACCGTTCCAGCCGTCGTCGGCGGTAAGGCTTTTAAAGCCGTTGACCGCGATCGCGCCCTTGGAAAGCGAAAGCGACTCGTCGGGGATCAGCTTCCAGGTAGCAACGCGTCGCATCGATCCAAGCCCCGCGCAGTGCGGGCAGGCGCCCTGCGGGTTGTTGAAGGAAAACATACGCGGCTCCAGCTCACCAAAGGAAATGCCGTGCTCCTCGCAGGCATAATTTTGCGAAAAGGCAAGCTCCTCGGGGGCATTTTCCCCTTCTCTTGCCACGGGCAGGACCAGCAAATTGCCGTCGGCAAGGTTCAAGGCGGTTTCTACCGAGTCGCCAAGGCGCGCGCGGATATCCCCGCGGTTGACAAGGCGATCTACGATCACCTCAACAGTGTGCTTGATGTTTTTATCCAGCCTGATCTCCTCGGAAAGCTCGTACATACTGCCATCCACGCGCACGCGCACAAAGCCGCTTTTGCGGGCATCCTCAAACACCTTTTCGTGCATGCCCTTTTTGGCGCGCACAACGGGAGCAAGCACCATAAAGCGCGTGCCCTCGGGCAATGCAAGGATGCGATCTACGATCTGGTCCTTGCTCTGCTGGCGGATCTCCTTGCCGCACACAGGACAGTGCGGCACGCCAATGCGCGCGTAAAGCAGGCGCAGATAGTCATAGATCTCTGTGACTGTGCCCACCGTTGAGCGCGGGTTTTTCGAGGTGGTCTTCTGGTCGATGGAGATCGCGGGCGACAGCCCCTCGATACTGTCGATATCCGGCTTGTCCAGCTGCCCCAAAAACATACGGGCATAGGACGAGAGCGACTCCACAAAGCGGCGATGCCCCTCGGCATAGATGGTATCAAACGCAAGCGAGGACTTGCCGGAGCCGGAAAGCCCCGTCAGCACCACCAGCTTATCGCGCGGAATGGTAATATCGATATTTTTCAAATTGTGGACGCGAACGCCCTTTAATTTCAATTCATTTGCCATGTTTATTCTCTTTCCCCTTCACGAAGGCGACGGATCTTGTCGCGCAGGAAGGCGGCTTGCTCAAATTCCAGCTTGCGTGCGGCTTCCTTCATTTCGGCATTCAGCGTTGCGATCAGCTTTTCGCGCGCGGCAGGGGTCAGCTTCTTTTTGCCCTTGGCTGTTGCCGCCTCGTCGGCCGCCTTGCCGATCTCAATGATATCGCGCACGCTCTTGACAACGGTTTTTGGTGTGATGCCATTTGCCTTGTTATAGGCATCCTGGATCTTGCGGCGACGGTTGGTCTCACCGATCGCCTTTGCCATAGAGCCGGTGATGCTGTCAGCGTACATAATGACCTTGCCCTCGGCGTTTCGCGCGGCGCGGCCGATGGTCTGGATCAGCGAGGTCTCGGTGCGCAAAAAGCCCTCTTTATCCGCATCTAAGATCGCCACAAGCGATACTTCGGGCAGGTCAAGCCCCTCGCGTAGCAGGTTGATGCCGACCAGTACGTCAAATTCGCCAAGGCGCAGGTCACGGATGATCTCCATACGCTCAATGGTTTCTACGTTGTGGTGGATATAACGCACGCGCACCTCGTTTTCCTCTAAATAAGCGGTCAGATCCTCTGCCATCTGCTTGGTAAGGGTGGTGACCAGCACACGCTGGTTCTTCGCGGCACGCAGGCGGATCTCACCCATCAGGTCATCCACCTGTCCCTCGATCGGGCGCACCTCTACCTCAGGGTCCAAAAGGCCGGTGGGACGGATGATCTGCTCCACCACCTGCTCGGCGTGCTCGCGCTCGAAATCGGCGGGGGTGGCGCTGACCAACACAGCCTGGCCCACTCGCTGCTCAAATTCATCAAAATAAAGCGGTCTGTTATCGTATGCCGAGGGCAGACGAAAGCCAAAATCCACCAGATTCTTTTTTCTTGCGGTATCGCCGCCGCTCATGCCTCGCACCTGCGGCAGCATCACGTGCGACTCGTCCACGATCATCAGATAATCCTTAGGGAAAAAGTCCAGTAAGGTATAGGGCGTGGAGCCTGCAGGGCGCCCCGCCAGTACGCGGGAATAATTCTCCACACCGGAGCAATAGCCCACCTCGCGCAGCATCTCCAGATCGTATTTTACGCGCTCCTCAATGCGCTGCGCCTCAAGGAGCTTATTCTCGCTTTTGAAAAACGCCACGCGATCCAGCATTTCCCCGCCGATCTCGGCAAGCGCCGCCTCGCGCTTGGCATCCGACACAGCATAGTGCGTGGCGGGAAACAGGCTGAAGTGGCGCAGCTCGCGCAGCACTTGCCCCGTGACGGTACGGAACTCACTGATACGGTCGATCTCATCGCCGAAAAATTCAACGCGCACCGCGGTGTCGGCAGGACCGCCCGTGGGAAAAATATCCACGGTATCGCCGCGCACACGGAACTTGGTGCGGGTAAAGCTGAGGTCGTTTCGCTCGTACTGAATACCGACCAAGCGGCGGATCAGCTCCTCTCTGCTCATCTCCATACCCGGGCGCAGCGAGAGCATCAGATTTTTATATTCCACGGGGTCGCCAAGCGAATAGATGCAGGAAACGCTTGCCACGATGATAACGTCGCGGCGCTCCAGCAGCGCCGCCGTGGCACTGTGGCGCAAACGGTCGATCTCGTCGTTGATCGAGGCATCCTTTTCGATATACATATCCTTACCCGGGATATATGCCTCAGGCTGATAATAGTCGTAATAGGAAACGAAGAACTCCACCGCCGCATCCGGGAAAAACTCGCGCATTTCCGTGCAAAGCTGGGAGGCCAGGGTCTTGTTCGGCTCCAGGATCAGGGTGGGGCGGTTCATGCGCGCAATGACGTTTGCCATAGTAAAGGTCTTGCCCGATCCGGTCACGCCAAGCAGCGTTTGATAGCGCATTCCCTCGTTCAGACCGCGACAAAGCGCATTGATCGCCTGCGGCTGATCGCCCGTTGGCGAAAAAGGACTTTTTAATTGAAAAACGCCGTTTTGCATCGCATCTCCTCCTATATCGACAATACCTTTTTAGTATAACACAAATATTATAAAAAGTAAAGCGGGAGCAAAACAAAAAAGACGCTTTTTAAAAATTAAAACAGATACGGGAGACAAAGCTCCCGTATCTAACGATCAGGTAAGCAGCTGCGCTATCGCATTGACGACGATACAAAGAGCAACGCCGAAAAGCGTTGGCAGCAGCATAGAAAGGCCCGCATATCGCCAGCTCCCCGTTTCCTTTTTTACGCTGAGTACCGTTGTGGAGCAGGGCCAATGCAAAAGCGAAAACAGCAAAAAGCAGATCGCCGTGACCATTGTCCATCCGTTTGCGGCAAGGAGCTTTCCCATTTCCAAAGCCCCCATTCCCTGCGGCAGCGTCCCCATAGCGCCGTAGGTCATCATAGTGATGGGCAAAACGATCTCACTTGCGGGAAAACCCAGTATAAAGCCAAGCAATATCGCTCCGTCAAGCCCCATCACGCGCCCGAGCGGCTCCAGCGCATTTGCAGCATGCAAAAGCAGACTATGCTCCCCCACCGAAAAATTTGCCAAAAGGTACAAGATCGCCCCCGCGGGAGCTGCCACGGCCACAGCTCTCCCCAGAACAAACAACGTGCGATCCAAAAGCGAACGCAGCAATATTTTTCCAATTTGCGGTGTGCGATACGGTGGGATCTCCAGCGTGAAGGACGAGGGGGCGCCCGCAAGCAAGGTGCCGGATAGCAATCGCGTTGCAAGAAAACTGAAAAGCACCCCCAAAGCCACAAGAGCTGTAAGGCCAAGCGCCGCATACAACGCGCCAAGCGCACCGGTGGCTCGCCCCACAAAGAAGATGCTCAGCACTGCGATCATCATCGAAAACCTGCCGTTACAAGGCACAAAGGCGTTGGTCAGGATCGCAAGCAGCCTCTCACGCGGCGAATCGATGATGCGACACCCCACCACCCCTGCGGCATTACACCCAAAGCCCATGCACATCGTCAGCGCCTGCTTGCCGCAGGCACGGCATTTGCAGAAGGGACGGTCGAGATTATAAGCGATCCGAGGCAAGACGCCCACGTCCTCAAGCAAGGTGAATAGTGGGAAGAAGATCGCCATTGGCGGCAGCATAACGGCCACCACGCAGCTTGCCACGCGATATACGCCGTCAAGCAGCAGACCGGATAGGAACGGTGGCACGTGAAGCAGCGCAAAAAGCCTTGCGAGCAACTCGCCACCCCTTGCAAAAAGTGTTGAAAGCCAGGCGGCGGGATAGTTAGCACCCACGATCGTGAGATAAAAGATCGCAGCAAGAAACAGCAGCATTAAGGGAAACGCCGTATATTTCCCCGTAAGAAATCGATCTGCCAGCCCACCTGCCCTCCCGACCTCCGTGCTTGCCACCGTTGTCACAGAGTTTGCAATTTTTGTCGCATTTTCAATTGCAGTTCCCGCCAGGATATCCTGCAGCCCCTCCCGGTCGATCCCGGCTGCTTCAAGTCTTTTTCTTTCCGTATCCACAATGGCGATCACCCGCTTATCGTCCTCTTTGAGTAAAGATAAGATCCTTGCGCAAAGCAAGGGCTCGCCCTCCAAAAGCCGCAGCGCAGCAAAGCGCGTAGAAATCCCCTGCAGACCTACCGCCTGCAAAGCCGCATCAATCCCTTCTACCGCTTTCTCGATCGCACTTGGATAACGGAGTATAAATGGCGTGCGAGGGGCACAACGATCATCTGAAAGCGCCGCAAGCAGCGGGCGCAGCGTTGCCTTTTTACGCGCAACACATCCCACTACGGGAATACCGAGCAGGCTTGATAGCTGTGCAAGATCCAGGCTGATCCCCTTTTTCTTCGCCTCGTCCAATAAATTCACACACAAAACGGTGCGTGGGCAGATCTCAAGCGTTTGCAGCAATAAATTCAAATTGCGCGCAAGACAGGTGGCATCGCAGACCACGATCACGGCATCCGGACGAGAAAAGCACAAATGATCACGGGCGATCTCCTCCTCTGCAGAATGTGCAAGCAGCGAGTAGGTGCCGGGCAGATCCACCAGCGCGATCTCCCTTCCCTCAAAGCGGCAGCTGCCAACGGCAAGCCCTACAGTCTTGCCCGTCCAGTTCCCCGTGTGCTGGTGCAGCCCCGTCAATGCATTGAAGACCGTGCTTTTGCCCACATTCGGGTTTCCTGCAAGCGCCACGCGCATTTCCCCCGACGTCATCCCCTTCTCACGCATCTATCTGCACCCGCACTCCTGCGGCATCCCTGCGGCGCACTGCCACGGTTGCACCGCACACAAGATATGCGCGCGGATCTCCAAGCGGGCTTTCCCCCACACAAGAAACACCGGCGCCTTCGATCATCCCGATATCCAAAAAACGCCGTCGCATATCTCCTTTTAAATCCAATCCTATCACCGTGCAGCGCTGCCCGGGCAGCAGCTCTGCCAACGTTCTGATCTGTTGCATAGCTCACCTCAACGACAAAATTCGCCCTTAAAAGACCTCTAACAACAGAATATGTAATTACCCCACAAACGTGAAAAAAGCCGCCTTGCGGCGGCTTTTTATCAGAACGCAGGATGGATAAAGAAAAAGCAGATGAGGGCAGAGAGCGCCGAGCAGGCGGCACCGAGCAGGAACTCGCGTGCGGTGTGGCGCTTGAGATAGACCGAGGCCCAGAAGGAAAGCCCAAAAAGAATGGTGCCGGGGATAAAGGCAAGCCACCCGAGGAACAAGCACGGCAAAAATACCGAGCCGCACAGGCTACATCCGTGCCCGCTTGCATGAAAGGGGGTGAGCTTATTGATCAGCAGAAGCAGCACGACCGAAACAAGATACACCACCGTGATATAAAGCAGATTGGGGATAGCATCGCGCAGGATGCTGCAGATCACGGCAGCAATATAGCCGATAGGAGAGAGGATAAAAGCCAGCTTTCGCTGCATCTTCTGCCCACCTGCGCGAAAGGCGGGAACGATTTTTTGCAGGGGGTACGCCAATGTGGGGATCACGGCAAGGCAAATCAGCGTCAGCCAGAAGTCCAGCGTTGCGGGAAAAACGTCCTCAAAGAAAAACAAAAGCAAAAGCTCGGCAGTAACGATAATGGGGGGGACGGTAATAAAGCGGATCAATTTGGCAAATTTCTGAAGCATTTTATAAGCACGCGCCTTTCAAATTACTTTTTGCGAGGTTTTTCACCTTTTTATGTGGTTTTTAAAACCATATCTTGCAATGATAATATATTACCTCGCGTTATTGTATATTTAATTAATAAAATGTTAACTATTTGTTACATTCACCCTCCTTTTTATTTTTGCCGCTTTTTGCTATAAAAAAACACAGCAGATCTCTGCTTTTGCAGAGATCTGCGGTGTTTTGATAAAAAATTTCACTCGGGACGTCCGTTGTTCTTGACATCTTTGTTTTTTGGTATTAAAATATTAGTAAAGTGCAGGTTGTAGCTGCCGATGATGTAGGCGCCGCCGCAAACCAGCATTGCAGGCAGGATCATGGCAAAATACATCCAGCCAAGCTCGTGCAGCTGCACGCCGCCAACCGTTTGCGACAAAATGCCCTGGTACATTCCCTGCAGCACCATAGCAATAAACTGCGCCACCGCAGAAAGCTTGGTAACGCCGGTAAAGGTTTTGGTAAACACTAAAATCGCAAGCAAAATGTTTGCTGCATTGGCAATACCCGCAATGGCAAAGCCGCGCCAAAGCCCGCGCGAGGTGCGATGCGCGGTGGCGGAGATGCCGTCCTTGGCACCAACCTCCCACATCACGGCATACTGCAAAAACAGGTAGAAGATCACAGAAAAGATGCTGGTAACAAGCATCAAGGACATATTTTCCGCACGCCCGCAAGCAAACGCCAGCGCAAACCCGAACAGCGAGATCGCAAACTGGTTTAAAAACAGCTTGAACGCGATATAGGAGTATTTTTTTAAAAAGGCCATCCTTTTCTCCTTTAAATTGTTGATGTGTTATTATTATAACGAATATCCATCCTCATTGCAACTACTATTGCACTTTATTTACATTTTATCTACGAAATTATCACGGGAATTTCCCACAGTAAGGAGTCACCATGAGCCGATTATACGCCGTTGCACTTGAAGAAATGCCGGTTGCGGTGCAGGAATTTGCCGCCTATAAGGCGGGCATCCAGAACTGCTCGCAAAAAACCGTTTCTGAATATCTGCTTGACCTGCGCACCTTCCTGCGCTACGTCAAGGCCTCGCGTGAGGGCGTGGACATTGAGAGCGAGGAATTTGAGTCGCTTGATATCAGCGATATCTCGCTTTCCTTTCTCGGCTCGATCCGCCCCACCGAGATCTACGCCTTTTTGCAGTATACGGGCAATGTGCGCAAAAATCTGTGGGCGGCAAAAGCAAGAAAGCTGGTTTCTATCCGTATGTTTTACCGCTATCTTGTCAACAAAACAAAGCAGCTTTCCAGCAATCCGGCCGCAGATATCGAATCTCCCAAGCCCCGTAAAACGCTGCCCAAATATCTCACCTTAAACGAATCGCTTACTCTGCTTGAAACCATCAAGGAGGATAAGGACTCGCGCAACGTGGTGCGCGACTATGCCATTGTAACGCTGTTTTTAAACTGCGGCATGCGTGTTTCTGAGCTTGTGGGCATCAATTTAAGCGACATCAACCGCGATCGCACCTCGCTGCGCGTGACCGGTAAGGGTGCTAAAGAGCGCATTATCTACCTCAACGAGGCTTGCCAAACGGCACTTTCAGAATACCTTGTGATCCGCAACTCAATGGAAAGCGCTGCAGCACAAAAGCAAAAGGCTCTATTTTTAAGCGGACGCGATAATCGCATCAGTATCAAAACCGTGCAATGGATGGTATATAAGTATCTGGATATGGCGGGACTTGGCGACAGGCATTTGTCGGTGCACAAGCTGCGCCATACAGCCGCCACACTGATGTATCAGATGGGCGGCGTTGACGTGCGCGTGCTGAAGGATATTTTAGGACACGAGCAGCTGAATACCACGCAGATCTACACACATTTAAGCAGCACGGATATGGAAGAAGCCATGGCACACAACCCCTTGGCCAAGGTAAACCGAAAGGAGAAAAAATAATGTGTAACATTGCCGGATACGTGGGCGAGCGCGATGCCGCGCCCATTCTGATCGAAATGATCAAGACACAGGAGGGTTATGCCGGCGGTTATTATACAGGCATTGCCACGCTACACGAGGGAAAGCTCTATTATGAAAAGCTGACGGGTGATACCGATCGCCTGCTTTCGCTTACAAAAGCCGCCAAGCTCCCCGGCAGGATCGGCATCCTTCACAGCCGCTCAAAATCCGGCGGAGGCGATGAATGGGCACACCCCTTTATCGGCTCTCAAAACAATACCCCCTTCTGCGCTTACGTGGCCAACGGCAGCGTGGGCTACTACAAGGAGCGCATCGGGGAATTCAACGCAATCGCGCAAGCTCTGGTTGACGAGGGCTATCCCCTTGCCTGTATGCAGAAGGATCCCCCCGCATACGTGCAATTAAAGGACGGCTCCTCGGCACATATGAGTGACATAATGTGTCAGCTAATCCTGCGTCGGATGCAAAAGGGTGCTGAGTCGGCCGATGCAATGGAGGGCGCCTTTTGTGAAATGCCGAGTGAGATCGTGGGACTTTTGCTGACGCTTGACAAACCGGACTGCATAACCTATGCCCGCTTCAATATGCCGATGTCGGTGGGATTTGCCCCGCACGGCGCGTATCTGGCCAGCTCTCCGCACGCGATTCCCGCAGATGCGGGCGAGCCGACGCTGCTTTTGGCAAATTCCTGCGGCTACATATATCGCGACCGCTTTTGCACGGTGCCGATGCAAGCACCCCCCACAAGGGTGCTACCCATTACGGCAGAGAGAAGCACGCGCGTTTACAACGCCGTAAAGGAGGCGCTTACCGCAAGAGAGATGACCTTTGGCGAGTTGAAAACGCAGATCGTTACCCCCTTGTTCTGCGAAGAAGGCATTTGGCAGGTTGCCGCGCTTACCTATCAGGTGCTGTTATCGCTCAGGCAGCAGGGGCTGCTCAAGGAGCGCATAGAGACCTATCCCGGCGTATTTCCGGGGCTTACCGCCCCCAAGGTCAAGCTTTGGATCTGACGCAAGCAAAAAGCAACCGATGGCAATTTTTGTCCATCGGTTGCTTTTTGTTTATTTCACGCGAAGCGCTGCGATCTTATCCTTATCCGGGGTGACCGTGGCGCTCCAGTTTGTGTGATAGATCACAAAGCCGGGCTTGCCGCCGGGCGCCTTTTTGAGCTGGCGTACGGTGGTATAATCCACCTCGGTCAGGGGAGCTCCCTCAGCTGCGGAATACAGTGCTGCGATCGAGGCAGCCTCGGTAAAATCCTCGGCCGGCGGCTCTTCCTTACCCTCAAGCAGCATCACCACGTGAGAGCCGGGCTTGTTTTTGGCGTGGAACCAAAAATCGCTTTTTTCTGCTATTTTATGCGTGATATATTCGTTTTGCAGATTGTTTTTGCCGCAAAGCACGCGATATCCGTTTGAGGTGCGATATTCAGAAAATCCGGGGGCGTGCGCCTTGCGGGAGCCCATTTGCGCGCCTTTTTTCTGCGAAGCATACCCAAAGCGGGCAAGCTCCTCGCGGATCTCGGCAAGGTCGGTCGGCGTTTCCGCCGTATCCATAGCGGTCTTTACGCTATCCAGATACAAAAGCTCTGCCTCTCCCTGCGCGATCTGCTTGGCAAGCTCCACCTTGGCGGTCTTGCTTTTGGTGTACTTTTTAAAGTATCTCTGGGCATTTGCTGCAGGCGAAAGGCGGGAATCCAGCTCGACCTCTACCGTGCCGAAGCTTCCGTCCTCACGGTAGTCGTTATAGTCGATCAGCGAGGCCTTGGTCATACCGCGCTCCAGCATATAGCAGTTGGCGGTGATCAGGTCCCCCGCACGCTTGTATTCCTCTCCCTTTTCGCACTGTGCAAGCTCGCCGCGCTGCACCTCAAGCTTATGCAGAATACGGTTGCGCGCATTTGTGACAAGGCGCAGGATATCGGCGGCGCGCTGCTTCACACGCGCCTCACGGTCACGGGTGCCAAACCATTCGTCAAGCAGAGCCGAGGGGCTTTCAAAATCTTTCTTATACGGATAATCATGAAGTGCGGTAAAGGCATATTCCACAGCCTTACCATTCTCGTCATAAACAATGCAGGGGCAGTTCTCGCCCATATCCAGCATCGCAAAGGTGCCGGAAAAGTGATCGAACAAGGCCTGGCGCTCACAAAAGATCAATTCCCCCAAGCCCTTATCCCTTGTGCAGTGGGCGATCTCGCGCGCCAGAACAGCGCTGACGCCAAGAAAGCTCTTGGTGATCCACTTATCGACGGGGAAATCCCCAGCCCCTTCCATCAGTGCAAGAAACGTCTTGAAATCGCAACTGCGCGGATCGAGCTTGTCCTGCGCCGGCGGCATCTCATAGCGCATACCGGGCAGTACCTGGCGCTTGGAGCTTGTGGTAAAATCAACCGGGCGCAGCACCGCCAGGATCTTATCCTTTTCATCGGTAAAAATCAGATTGCTGTACTTCCCCATGATC
>JAZNNA010000171.1:0-8596 GCA_045580065.1 Eubacteriales bacterium | reverse complement strand
CGGAGAGTGTCCGGGAGTATGAAGCACTTGAAGTCTTCTATTGCCTAATTCTATAATGTCACCATCACGTATAGTGAATGAAGACATGCCTTGAAAAACTTGATAGCTCTCAATATTGAAACCGCTTGGAAAATCACACGGCTTTCGAGTAAGATTTTCTTTGACCATTTTAAGAGGGATCGGAAAATTTTTGGATATCCAAGCTATCTCTTTTTCATGCACGGCAAAAACACGGAAATACTTGTGACCGCCGATATGATCCCAATGAACATGAGTTGTTATTACGAGGACGGGCAAAAAAGTAATATTGTTAACAACGCTTTTTATATTTGCCACGCCTAAACCGGTATCTATTAAAATGGCGCGTTCTGTGCCGAGCAGTAAATAGCAATGTGGTTCTTCCCAGTGCCCATATTCACTTATTGCAAATGTTTCATTATCAATCTTTTCGATATGAACCATTCCATAGCACATACTCCCTCAAATTGGAATTATCAATCTAAATCAATATTAATCTCGTATTGGTCATCAATGAGAATAAAGTTTACATTATGCTTTTTCGCAAGGGCGAGGATTTCCGCATTATCTGTCAAAACGCTCTCAATGGTACACCATTCAACATCCAAACGATTTTCAATGACGTTTGCATATTTCTTTATGTCAGCAAAGTGATTTCTGATATATTCCTCACTCATTATAAGACAGTAATATTTGATGCTTTCAAGATAGTTGGCGTCAAAGTCTTTTTGCCAATCGAATGGTATATAGCAACCCTCGACAATTAAGTTTTGCTTGTTCTCAATGGCTGTTTTTATCATTTCACGAACAATCGGCCACAGATATTCGGTTAATTCTTTATCATCCATAGGGGTAAGTTCTGTGTTACCGCTACGAATTAAACCCATTTTCAGATGGTCTATCGACAGATACGGATATTTATATTTTTCAAGCAGTTTTTGGGCGAGTGCAGTTTTTCCTGTATGCGATGCTCCAGTAATTAAAATAATCATTATCTCACCTACAAATTCTTATTTATCGTTGTGTTTTATCGCCAGTTTCGCCTTTGTATTACAAAAGGAATAGGGCGAGCCTCCCCCTGAAGTGGCACTATCCCCCCTCTCCTTTTGGGAGAGCTCCCGCGATAGCGGATGAGAGGGTTCCTTTCGCGTGGCTTTACCCTCTCCATCGGCTGCGCCGTCACCTCTCCCAATGGGAGAGGCTCTTTGTTAGCCCCATTATAACACAAAATCGGCAGAGAACTTGCTTTCTCTGCCGAAATCCTGTGTCTGAAAATTGTTAAAGAAAACAGAAAAAAGCACCACGGCTTTTTTTATCGCCGCGCATTTTGGAAAGCAGACGATAATCAATAAGCTTGATCCCCAGCGAGCGTATGTGCTGAGCCGTTTTGGGGTCGCGAAACAGCTCATACTCCCAGCATCGCCTTTGCCAGAGAGGGGTTATTCCCTTCAGCTCCTCGCTTTCGCAGGCGGGGTGTATGTAGGTTTCGGTCACGCCGTGATCAAGCTTTCTGTAAAGCTCGTAAATATATTCGCGGTAATTTTCAAAGCTCTCTGCCTGCGGGCCGTTCCAGTCCCCCGGCGAAAGATGATCGGGAGTAATGATCCCGCGCTCTTGAATGATCCCTTGAATGCCGCCAAGTGCCTTTTGGATCATACCCTCGGAAACCTTAATGCTCAGCATCGCGTTTTGCAGCATATGGCTTGAAAACAACCGCGGAAAACGAAAGGGCAAGCGATGCTTTGCAGACAATTCAAGAGCCAATTCCAAAAGCTCAAATCTTCCGGTCAGGATCCCATACAGCGTTCCCATATGGTTATCCAGATGCGAGGGGGTCAGCCCCATAGCAGTAAGCAAGCAGATCTGTGCCTCCAGCTCCTCACGAAGCTCGCACAGATCTGCGCTACGCTCAACGTCAACGGCAAAGCGGTGAAAAAAGCCGTCGCTATCCGTTAAGGTAGAGTGTGGACGATCGCACACGGGACGCCAGCGGTAAGCGGGAAATTCGCTGGTTGCGGTAAGGTGTATTCCTATCGCGTATTGCGGATGATTCCTTGCGAACGCGACCGCCTCGCGCGCAGCGCTGCACGGTGCCATGATCGTAGCGGAGGTCACAGTTCCTATTGTAAGCAGCTCAAAGGTGGCTTTGTTCTGGGCATGGCACATACCCAGATCATCGGCATTGATAATGAGGTATTTTTCCATCTTATATATTTTTCAATAATTCAAACAAAATGCGGCCGGTGCGCGCAAAGGAGGAAAGATCCATGCGCTCGGCAGGGGTGTGCAGATCGTGAATGTTGCAGCCCACCGAAATGGCGGTAAGCCCGGGTAATTTCTCAGAAAACAGCCCGCACTCCAGCCCCGCGTGGATCACCGTGGGAGTGGCGTCGATCCCCTCCTTTGCGGCGGCCTGCTGCCAGGCGCGCACCAACGCCGAGTCCGCGCTGCTCTCCCACCCCGGATATGCCCCGGAGTGCGTGCAGACCGCACCAAGCTCCTCGGCAAGCGTTTCTGCCTCAAGGCGCAGGAAGTCGATCTCTCCTTGCTCGGCAGAGCGAACCGAAAGCACAAGCGTGAGGCCATTGTCATCCGTGTGCACGGCGGCCACGTTACGCGAGAGCTGCGGCGTGCCGTCCGCCCGCCACACGATCACCCCCGTTTGCAGCGAGAGCAGGCGCAGGATGCGCCTTGTTTCGTTTGCGGCAAAGGCGTGCTTGCAGGCGGCGTTTTCAAGTGCAAAGCAAAGCCCTGCATCCTCGGGGGCATTGCAGGTGCTGCGCAATTCTTCGGCAGTCTTTTGCAGGATCTCCTTTGCGCGCTTACCGTCGTCAAGTATGAGAAGGGCCGTACATTCGCGCGGAATGGCATTGGATTTATCTCCCCCGTCAAGCGACGCGATGGCAAACGGCATTTCGCGCTCCAGGGCTGTGAGCCACGCCGCCATCAGAGATAAGGCGTTCCCCCTGCCGCGGTGGATATCCGAGCCGGAATGTCCGCCGCAAAGCCCGGAGATACGCAGCAGCAACGCATCCCCCTTGGGCGCTGCTTTCTTGGCGGGGAGCGTGAGCGCGGTGGTCAGCCCGCCGCAGCAGCCCAGGATGATCTCGCGCTCGGCATCCGAGTCGAGATTGAGCATCCGCCGCGCGTGCAAAAGGCTGTAATCAAAGGCCATAGCGCCGTCCATGCCCACCTCCTCACCGGAGGTGATCAGGCACTCCAGCGCGGGGTGCGAGGGGGCCTCCAGCAGGGCGGCAAGGATCAGCGCGATGCCAAAGCCATCGTCTGCGCCAAGCGTGGTGCCATCAGCCATCAGCAGATCTCCGTCACGCAAAAGGCGGATGGGGTCCTTAGAAAAATCGTGTGTGACGCCGTTGTTTTTTTCGGCCACCATATCGCTGTGCGCCTGCAGCAAAAGCGGCGGCTCGCCTTCTCTGCCCTTTGTGGCGTTTTTGCGGATCAGAACGTTATTGGCGGCATCGCGGTACACAACAAGGCCGTTTTTTTGCGCGAAGGCAACCAGATAGTCCGCGATCTCCCCCTCACTGCCCGAGGGGCGCGGAATGGCAGAAAGCGTGGCAAACAGGCGCAAAGGCGTGGGATCGTTTGCCCCCACGGAAAAAATCTGCTTCATAATAATCCCCTTTCGTCAAAGAAAAAAGCCGCTTGTACAAGCGGCTTTTTATTCCAGCCGCAGCAGCGCTTTGGCAGCGCCCTCGGCAGCGGCAACGTCGGCATTGGGAGCCACGCGGGTGCGCAGCTTCATGACATCGGCAAGGAACTGATCCATGCCCGGCAGCACAGCGCCGCCCGACAGCACGATACCACCCTTACCGATATCCGCCTTCATTTCCTCGGCGGTCTGCTCGATCGCGGAAAACACCACGTCAAGCACGGCGGCAAGCGGCTCGCGCAGGGCGCCAAGCATTTCTTTAGAGGAAAGCGTGACAACGCGCTGCTCGCGCGAATCCATCGAGCGCCCCTTGACGTCAAGGCTTTTGGGTGCCTCGTGCCCACCGATCATGCCGATGCGGCACTTGATCTGCTCGGCGGTACGGCGACCGATATAGAGCTTGTATTTATTGCGCATATAATGAATGATCGCAGAATCAAAGTTGTTACCGCCAACGGGCGCGCTGACGTGCGTGACCATTTCGCCAAGAAAGATCACGGCGGCCTCGGTACGGGCGGCACCGACGTGCACGATCATCTGCCCCGTGGGGCGGGAGAAATCAAACCCAACGCCAAGTGCGGCGCAAAGCGGTGCCTCAAGCAGATGCACGCGCGCAATGCCTGCGGCAAGCACGGCATCCTCAACGGCGTTGATCTGTGCCTCGGTAAGATCGCACGGGATAGAAACCATTGCGTGCGGACGAAGCAGCGTATGCCCCAATGCGCGGTGCAAAAACAGCTGCAAAATGGCGGAAAGAATATCCGCACACTTGACAACGGGATCCCACACCGGCCAGCAAAGACGCACGCGGTCAGGCGACTCCTTGGAAAGGCGCAACGCGGCATTGCCCGCATCCAGCACCTTTTCGGTGTCGATATCAATGGCGGCGACGTTCGGCTCCTTGAGGAGAAGACCGCCCTCGGTTTGATAAATAGATATTTGCGTGGTGCCTATGTCGATACCAAGCCCTTTTCTGAGCATAGCCGTTCTCCTTTCTGCGCCTTGGCGCCGTAATGCTATAATATTATACTATATTTTATCGAAAAAAGCAACCCCTACGGAAAAATTTAGTGAATTCTGCTTTTTTTGCGGAGCGTATAGACAAACGAGGCCACGATCACGCATCTGCATCCCGCACGGTGCAAAAGGCGCGTTGCAGCGGCAGTTCCCGCTCCGGTGGTGACGATATCGTCCACCAGCACGACGCATTCCGGCATTTCGCCCTTTGCAAGCGCAAAGGCATCGCGCAGGTTTCGCTCTCGCTCGGCGGCGTGCAACGTTTTTTGCTGCTTGCCCTCTTTTTGGCGAAGCAGCAGGGGGCGATATGCCATGCCGCTGCAAGCGGCAAGCTCGCAGGCCAGCTCCTGCGCCTGATCCAGGCCGTAGCGGCGGCGGTTGCGTGCCGCACGCGGCAGGTGCGTCAGCACAACGCGATCCAAGGAATACCCCTCGCGCAAAACAGCGGCTTGCACACCCTCCAACATTTCCCTTGCCGCAAAGCGCAATGCGGCGCGATCCGGGTGGCGCTTTACCGAAAGCACCACGTGGCGTGCAACGCGGTTTTCCTCACCCTCGCCGTAATACGCGCAGCGCACGAGCGCTGTGGCCTTTGCGCGCTTTAACAGCGGCGGGAGGCAGGTGCATTCGCCGCAAAGGGCAAAGCAATCGGGGCAGGTATGGCGTAGCTCGGCCTCCCATTGCAGGCGGCAATCACCGCACAGCGCATCCCCCTTGCAAAGCGGAGGCATACGGCGGCCACATCCCACACAACGGGGCGGAAAAAGCAGGTTTTTCAGCAACGTGAACACCTTATCCTTACGCATCCTTATCTCCTACGGCAAGGCGCGCGCAAAGGCCGGTATAGCGCATGGATTGCCTATTATTTGATACCATTTGGGCGGCAATTTCACTTTTGCCCACCAGGATCACCATCTTTTGCGCACGGGTGATGGCGGTATAGAACAAATTGCGCGTCAGCAGCATCTGCGGTGCGCTGCAAAGCGGCAGGATGACCACGGGATACTCGCTGCCCTGGCTTTTATGCACGGTAACGGCATAGGCAGGCTCCAGCTCGTCAAGACCGGTAAAATCGTAGGTGACAAGGCGATCGTCAAACAACACCGAAAGGCTTTGCTTTACGGGGTCGATCCGCTCGATCACGCCGATATCCCCATTGAACACGCCAACGCCGGTTTCCTCGCCCCGTTCCCACACCAAATCATAATTATTGCGGATCTGCATCACGCGATCTCCCTCACGAAACACAAGCTCGCGCACACGATGCTCACGCTTGTTTCCGGCAGGGGGATTGAGCGCCTGCTGCAACAGCTTGTTCAAGTTTTCGGTTCCTGCTTCCCCCTTGCGCGAGGGGGTGATGACCTGGATATGATGTACAATATCCGCGCCGTAGCTGCGCGGCAGACGATTGGCGCAAAGATCTGCAACGGTGGCTGCAATTTCTCTGTCCGTGCTGCGGGAAAGATAGAAAAAGTCGTTATTCTTTACGTCAAGGCGCGGCATTTCGCCGCGATTGACGGCGTGGGCGTTGGTAACGATCAGGCTGTGCTGCGCCTGGCGGAAGACCTCGGTCAGCGCAACGGCGGCAAAGCGGCGGCACTCCAGCAGATCGTGCAGCACGTTCCCTGCCCCGACGGACGGAAGCTGGTCGGCATCGCCGATCAGCACAAGGCGAGCGCCCGGCTTGATGGCGCGCAAAAGCGCGGCGGTCAGCGGCTCATCCATCATAGAGACCTCGTCCACGATGATAACGTCCTCATCCAGGCGGTTCTTTTCATTTCTGGCAAACTCGGCATGTCGCCCCTCGCTATAGCTCATTTCCAAAAGGCGATGCACAGTTTTGGCCTCAGCCGAGGTGGCCTCCGACATCCGCTTAGCGGCGCGCCCGGTGGGGGCGGCAAGTGCCACGCGCAGCTCCATGCTTTTGAAAATGCGCATCAGGGCGCGCACAACGGTGGTCTTACCCGTGCCCGGCCCGCCGGTCAGGATCATCACACCGTTTTCCAGGGCGCTTGCGATGGCTTCCTTTTGCAGATGGGCATAGGTGATGCCCCCGCTACGCTCCTCGCGCGAGATAAAGTATTCGATATCCGAGATATTCAGCTTGACGCAGCTGCGGTCAAGGGCGACAAGGCGCTCGGCAATGCTGCGCTCGCATTCGTACGAGGCGCGGTCGAACAGCAGCACGCGCTCCCCCTCGTTTGTCAGGTGCCGCACGCGGAACAGCCTTCTTTGCTGCAAAAGCGAGGAAACGGCAAGCTCTACGGCACTTTTTTCCACCTCAAGCAAGGATGCGGCAGCCTCGACGAGCTTTTGCTCGGGCAGGCAGGTATGCCCGTTTACGGCGGCGTTGTGCGAGAGCAAATACAAAATACCGCTTTCTACACGCGGCTGCCCTGCGCGGTCAAAGCCGATCCTTTCTGCCAACGTATCCGCCTTTTCAAACCCGATGCCCTCGATCTCCTCGCAAAGGCGATAGGGGTTTTCCTTGGCGATCTCCACCGCGCTGTTTCCCCATTCCTTGAAGATGCGCACCGAGAGTGTAGCACCAAAGAAATCGCGGAAGAACATCATCACGCGGCGCACGCCTGCCTGGCGCTTGAACTCCTCTGAGATCTCGCCTGCGGCCTTGCGGCTGATGCCGGGGATCTGGGTGAGCCAGTCGGGATGGTTTTCGATCACGTCAAAGGTATCCTCACCGAACAGATCCACCATTTTTTGCGCCTTTTTCGGCCCCACGCCCTTGATCACACGCGAGGAAAGATAGCGCAGGATGGCAGCGGCATCCGAGGGGAGAGATTTTTCAAACTGCTCGGCACGGAACTGTCTGCCGTATTTGGGGTTATGTACCCATCTGCCCCACAGCGTCAGCTCATCCCCCTCACCGATATAGGGGAGCGTGCCCACCACGGTGATCAGCTCGTTTTGCTCGGTGCCAAAATCCAAAATGGCATAGCCGTTTTCTTCGTTTTGATAAATTAGCCCCTCAACGGTACCGGAAATTTTTTCAAGTCCGTCGTTTTTTTCTTCCGTTGGCATTGCACTCCCCCCTTTTCCTTTAAGATTTTTTAAAAATACAAAAGTCGATCCCCTGCTCCTGCAGCAGCTGTATCACGCCCGTATCAGCCCCCTCGCGCACCAACACGAAAAGCGGCGCATCCGGATAAAAAAAGCGCTCGTCACGCGCGATCTGTATAAGCTCGGTCACCTGCTGCACGGTCATTTCCGGCATCACCTGCAAGAGCAGTCGCACGCGCGCCGGCGAAAATCGCGCTGTGACGAGCAAACGTAACAGCGCGTAAAGTCCAAACACCGAAAGGGCGGCAAGCGCCAGCTCGGCGGCAATTTTTACGTACACGGCATCACCCCCATACAAGGGTATGCAAAGCTTGCGCGGTGTGCCAATGGCGCACCGCGCAAGGTAAGGCTTAAAGCAGCTCCTTTGCCAGAATATCGGCAAGGTCGCGCTTTTCCCACGGGATATCCAGGTCCTCTCTGCCCATATGGCCGTAAGCGGCAAGCTGAGCGTAGATCGGGCGACGCAGGCCAAAACGGTCGATGATGGCGGCAGGACGCAGGTCAAAGTGGCGATCAAGCGCTGCTGCGATCTTGGCATCGGAAACCTTGCCCGTGCCAAAGGTATCGACCAGCACGGAAACAGGGCGTGCCACGCCGATCGCATAAGCGACCTGCACCTCGCACTTGTCGGCAAGGCCTGCGGCAACCACGTTCTTTGCCAGATAGCGGGCGGCATAGCAAGCGGAGCGGTCTACCTTTGTGGGGTCCTTGCCCGAGAAGGCGCCACCGCCGTGAGGAGCGGTTCCGCCGTAGGTGTCGACGATGATCTTACGGCCGGTCAGGCCGCTGTCGCCCTGAGGGCCGCCTGTT
>JAZNNA010000170.1:0-6008 GCA_045580065.1 Eubacteriales bacterium | reverse complement strand
CCTGTGTCCAAATTTTGGACACAGGGGCGTTTTTTAACTGATTTTTGGGCATTTTTCAGTTTTTGTCTGTTTTTACCACGCGCTCGTAAGCAGAAAGCGCCTCGGCAAGCTCACCTGCAGCGCACTCGGCCTTGCGATCACCGCGCATAGCATCCAGACAAAGGCCGATCACCGCGTGGCGCAGCATCCGCAGGGCGGTAAGCGAGGGCAAGGATTTGGTGGAGCGGGTGATGCAATCCATGATCACGCCGTCCAGATCGTTGCCGCAGTAGCGCTCCAGCCCCTCAAATCCAAGCGAGAGGGCAAGCGACCTTGCCGCCTGCGGGCGCTCGGCAGAAAAGGCAAGCACGGCGCTGTAAAAGGCGCACAATGTTTCGGATAAGGTTTTTTCGGGGGGGAGGGCCCTGATCATATCGCTGTAAAAATCCTCAAGCACGGCATAGATATCCTGGAAATAGTAGTAAAACGTATTCCGGTTGATGCCGCAATCGTCTACGATATCGCGCACCGTGATCTTATCAAGCGGCTTTTTGGCCACCAGATGCAAAAAGGATTCTCTGATCGCTTTTTTGGTAAACGAAGGCACGTCACACTTCCCCCTTTCCCCAAATTTGCCATAACGGCATATATATAGTATACCAAAAAAAGCCGTTTCGTGCAAGCCTTTGCCAAAAATTTCTTTACTTGCCCCGCGCTCCCTCTTGCAAAGCATTATAAAATGTGTTATACTTAAAGTATAAATATTCATTTTACGAAGGCTGTAATTATGAAACATATTTTTATTTACAACCCCGCAGCAGGAAAAGACGGCGCCACCACCATCACCAAATTGCAGAAGGCGATGCAGGCATACGGCGACCGCTATGATTACGAATTTTACCCCACGCAGGCCCCGGGCGACGCCACCACCTTTGTGCGCGCCTACTGCGAATCTGATCCAAACACCCCCCTGCGCTTTTACGCGTGCGGCGGTGACGGCACCGCCAACGAGGTGCTGCACGGCATCATCGGCTTTGAAAATGCCTCGATGACCTGCTACCCCTGCGGCAGCGGCAACGATTACGTAAAATACTACGGCGGCTCCAAGCGCTTTCTGGATCTCGACGCGCTGCTGAACGCCACCGAGGTCCCCGTTGACGTGATGCGCATCGGCGACCGCTACTCGATCAACGTGACTAACTTCGGCTTTGACACCGCCGTGGCGCGTACCATGAACAACGTGCGCCACAAGTGGCTGATCGGCGGCAAAAACGCCTACACCACCGGCATTGTCAAGGCGCTTTTCACCGCTATGAAAAATCATTGCACTGTTACGGTGGACGGCGAGGTCCTCAACCCCGACGGTAAAATGCTGCTTTGCACCGTTTCCAACGGGCGCTACGTCGGCGGCTCGTTTTGCTGCGCCCCCCTCTCGCGCAACGACGATGGACTGCTTGAGGTCTGCTTTGTAAAGCCCCTCTCCCGCCTGACCTTTATCAAGCTGGTGGACGTTTATAAAAAGGGCGAGCATATCGGCAACCCCGCGTTTGAAAAATACGTCATCTACCGCCAGGCCAAGTCGGTGCACGTCAGCGCACCCAAGGGCTTTGCCTACACGCTGGATGGCGAGATCGTGGAATGCAACGATTTCACCATTGATATTCTCCCCGCCGCCATCCGCTTTGCCGTGCCTGCCGCACCCGCAGCAGATATCGCTTGCACCGAAAAGCTGCCCGACGAGCAGCCCGTATAAAATTTCCCCGGCGCCCGAAATATTTTCGTGCGCCGGGGACTTGCTTTTTCAGAAAATCCGCATTATAATAAAATCAATCCAAACAGCTTGGGAGGTAGCATATATGTATCAAGTATCCGTTGATTTTTCAAAAGCCGGCGGCCGCATCAAGCCGATGCACTGTGTCAACAACGGCCCCGCCTGCCAGGATGCAGAAAACCACAGCGAAACGAATTTTGCACTGTTCCGCGATCTGCAGATCCCCTTTGCCAGAAATCACGATGCCTCCTTTTACGCCCGCTACGGTCTGGAGCATTCGGTGGACATTCACGCAATATTTCCCGATTTCAACGCCGACCCCTGCGACCCTGCAAGCTACGACTTTACCTGCACCGACAACTATATCAAGGTCACCGAGGCTGCCGGCTCTCACCAGTTCTACCGCCTGGGTCACAGAATTGAGCACGAGGTAAAAAAGTACGGCACCGCCGTGCCCCCCGACTTTAAAAAATGGGCGGTGATCTGCGAGCATATCATCCGCCACTATACACAAGGCTGGGCAGACGGCTTTTATTACGATATGCCTTATTGGGAGATCTGGAACGAGCCGGATCTTGACCCGGATGACGCCACCAACAAGCGCTGCTGGCAAGGCACAGCCAAGGAATTTTATCAGCTGTTCCGCATCGCGCTGGAGCATTTGAAGGGATGCTTCCCTCACCTCAAGATCGGTGGCCCCGCTGTGGCAGGCGGGCGAAAGAGAGCGCAATGGACACGCGAACTTTTTGAATCGCTTGGTGAGGTAAAACCCGACTTTTTCTCCTGGCACCTGTATTTCTGCCGCATGGATAAGTTACGCGACTACATCCGATTTTTCCGCGATCTTCTGGACGAATACGGTCTGCAGCATTGCGAAAGCATCCTCAACGAATGGAACTACGTGCGCGATAACTGCTGGACCGGCCCGATGGTACCGTATGCTACTGAGGTACGCACCGGTCCCGGCCCCAAGTGCAGCGCGTATACCGCCGCCGCGATGATCACCGGTCAGCAAGGCGCGCTGGATATGCTGATGCTCTATGACGCACGCCCCTCCAGCTGGTGCTCGCTGTTCAAGCCCTATCACACCACCACGCCCTTGAAGTCCTACTGGTCGCTTTGGATGTTCAACAAGCTTTACCGCGCGGGGACCGAGACCCCCTGCGAGGTAGCGGGCGAGGATCTGTATGCGTTGGCGGCACAGGACGGCAAGGAAAAGTGGCTGCTGTTGACCCACTACAACGATGAGGATACCACCCCCGAAAAATCGGTTTCGCTCTCGCTTTGCGGCCTGAAGACAGAAAAGGGCGTTCGCGTCAGCTTTTACGCGATCGACCAAACCAAAGACGGCACGCTGGTGCGCGAGGAGGAGTTTGACTCCGACTTTTTCAAAACCACGCTTTCCCTGCCCCTTTTCACCACCTATCTTATCAAGATCGAGGAGCTTTAAATCAAAAAGCCGCACCACATGGTGCGGCTTTTTCTTTACAGTATTTCAATCTCCTCAAGCGGGGGGATCGCGGGATGCTCGTCCTCCAAATTATCGGAATACCAATAAGCCACCGACGAGATCTCGTCCTGCAAGGGGCGATAGGCACTGTTGCCCGAGGCGCGCCAGCCAAGGTCCTGCACCGTGACGCGCAGATCCTTTTTGAAATAAACGGGGTCGGTGATATGAAAGCGGTACAGATCGAAATACGGCATGCAGCGGTAGATATCGCTTGTGGTGTCGTTTTTGTGCATCCCCGTATACGGGGTGGAAAACTCGGTATATTTTCCGTCCACGTCAAAGTTCCACGCGCCGCCGAAATAATCCTCGGTGCCCGTGCCGCAGATCGTGGGAAAATCGGTATCGCCGTCAATGTAAAACTTGACCTCGCCTTCACCCCACCAGCGGTTGGACTTTACGCCCCAGTAAAGATACGTACCAACGTAATGCCCATTGCCCTTGACGTTATCCAGAATGGTGTAGACCTCTTTTTTGGGCAGCACACCAACGTGGCGGAACTGCGCGTGGAAATACAGGCTCTCCGCCGGGATCTCGCCGCGCTCGCAATCAAGCTGGTAAAACACCTTGCAAGCGGCATTGCCGATATTTTCCAGCTCTACGCGAAAGCCCTTGAAATAGGGCATTTCAAAATAGCAATTCATACCCTTACGGGGGTTAAAGCAGATCGGCAGGGTGCTGATCTGCCGGAAGTCGCGATGATTGGCTGCCTTGCAGAAAAAGTCGGAAAGAGGGGTATTTACGGCGGGACTTTTCTGCCCGTCAAAATAGATGCGCAGGATCAGATTGCGCGCCTTTGCGTCATCCCCCATCCAGATGTGCTTGATGGCCCCCTGCCCCACAACGTCTGCCAGCACGGCGACCTCGCCCACCTCGATCTGGATGCAGGGGGATACCTTCCATCCCTGCCCGAGGTCGCGGGCAAAGCGCGCGATCACGCCGTCGGTTGCCATTCCGCCCTTTCCCTTTTCACCCGTGGGATTTTCCGGTGTGATAGAAAAGCTTTCAAAATTCTTTTTTAAGGTCAATGCGTTTAACATAGTCCACCTCACTTACAGCGCCTTCAGCGCCTTGTTGATGTGCGGCCAGGCATCGTCTGCATAAAAGCGATGCCCACCGTTGCCCACAACGTGTACGATAGCCTCCTCACGTCCGCAGGCCTTGAACGCCTTGCGGCCAACGTCCACGCAGGCCTTTGCACCCTCGATGGGAAAGATATCGTCGTCCTTACCCGACACCACGATCAGGTCACGCGGCGCTGCCATGGCACAAAGATCGCCCATATCAAAATCCTTGGCGATATGCGGCACGTAGTTGCACGCGCAATGGCGCATCGCGCCGATCGAGTCGGCATAACGGCACACCGCACAGGAGGGCACGCCGATCCTGATGCGCTCGTCCACAGCGGTGGCGTAGGTGGTGGCCGTACCGCCGCCCGAGTTGCCAAGGCAGATCAGCTTATCGGTATCCACCAAGTCGGCAAAGCGCGCATCGGCGCAAAGTGCGTCGATCAAGCGCATGATATCCCACACGCGCTCACCCACCACGGTCCTGCCAAGCAGCAGCGCACGCATCGATGCCTCGGTACAAGAGGGCTTGGTGATCCCCTCCTTGCCGCCATTCTCGCCAAAGCATCTCTGCTCCATGGCGATGGCGCAGATCCCCTCGCGCAGGGCGCGCACCACAAAATCGCGGTCGCCGCCGCTGCAGGTTTCGGCATCCCCTTCAAACTTGGGGCGCGAAAGCGAGATGTGCATGCCCGTGGAGTGCCCCTGCAGGGTGATGGCAAGCGGCAGCTTGCCGCATGCATTTTTCGGGATGCAGAGGTGACAGGGTACGGTCACGTTTTGCTCGGTGGAAAGATGGAAGCGGATCTCGCGGCAATCAAGATCCTCGGCGTATCTGTCATATTCGATCTCGATGTGCGGCTCTATGGCGTATTTTTCAATCTCGGCAAAGCCAAGCAGCGCGACAAGGCGCTCACGCGCACGCTTTTGCCACGCGGCAACGTCCTCGCTGCCGTCCCAGCGCAGCGCGGGCACTGCGGTGTCCAGAAGCATATGCATATGCGGCTTGGGTAACATTCCTGTTTTCATAAGGGTATCCCCCTCTTTTTTAGATTTGGCGCTTCGCGCCCTTAAAAAAATTATATCATACTTCCCCGATTTTGCAATGCTTTTTTAAAAAATTGCAAAAGCTTGTTTCCACGAAAAAATTTCAGAAGCGAAGCGGATTACGGGTGCCCGACATTTTCAAAGCGCGAGACGCTTTGAAAAACTAAGCTTGTCTTGGCGGCTAACACCGCCATTTGCTTTGCAAACCGACAAGCTTGCCCCGCCCGCGAACTACGTTCGCAGGCGGTTTTTCGCAACCGCCATGCGACTCCAAACGAAAAAGCACCGCCACAAGGGCGGATTACGGGTGCCCGACATTTTCAAAGCGCGAGGCGCTTTGAAAAGCTAAGCTTGTCTTGGCGGTTAGCACCGCCATTTGCTTTGCAAACCGCCAAGCTTGCCCCGCCCGCGAACTGCGTTCGCAGGCGGGCTCTCATCCCTGTAAGCCAGCGGAAAACAAAAAGGAAGCCGCCCGAATGGGCGGCTTCCTTTTTATTTGGAGCGGATTACGGGGCTCGAACCCGCCACCTCGACCTTGGCAAGGTCGCGCTCTACCAAATGAGCTAAATCCGCGTACCGAAATGGCGACCCGGATGGGACTCGAACCCACGACCTCTAGCGTGACAGGCTAGCGTTC
>JAZNNA010000169.1:0-4686 GCA_045580065.1 Eubacteriales bacterium | reverse complement strand
CCACGGAAAAAGAAAGTGTTGTTTTGGAATACGCCTTCACTTTCCAATACATGCCGTCCTCTTTATTTGTCAGATAGGAGATCACCCATTTCTCGCCGTCCCATTTTTCCACGTCGGGCAGGTTTGGAACGTTAATTTTCTCATCTTCGTCGTTCACTAAGGTATAGTAAATTTTGCCATCACGGAAAGAGACGTCCTCTGCATAATGCAGCTTGCTTTGCTGAATGCCGTCTTCAATAAAAATGGCGTCCGCTTTTATGCAGGCAAGCAAAGAGCCTGCTATGCAGAAAAGCAATAAGAGCGAGAGCAGTTGCAACATGCGTTTTTTCATAATAGGCTCCTTTCAGATCATTGAGTAAGCGTTACGTAATCAACAACACAAAATTCTTCGGTGTGTAACACGATGCAATACGTGCCGGGAAGGAATATCGCATCACAACCCTGTGCACCGGCTGCACGATAGCTGTGGCGTTCTTCAAACGCTGCCAGATGACCTATGAACTCATTTCCGAATTGCTCATAGCTTGTGCTAAGACGCATTTCTTCCCATTCCCCATCCTCATTGCAATAATAGACGTTCGGGGTAAAACTTGTAAACTTTAAATCGTGTCTGGTTTCGTTTTTGATATGATAGCTAATTCTTTTTTCAGTGATTTCCAACTTTGAAAAATACACGCGTGAATTTAGGGTGTAACCGTCCTGCTCATATAAACGGTGATCGGTTATTTTCAAAAAGCCATATGTACCGACGCCTACACAAAAAACAAGAACAAGTACAATAAGTATCGCTGTAAACGTATGTTTTTTCATAATAGACCCCTTTCGGTTTTATGGCAAAAAGCAAAAAGGCACCGGTATGCCCGATGCCAAAGGATAGCACAAGAAGCATCGTCTGGCAAGGTGTAATCAATACAAATGCAGAGGGATCGTGGTTCTTGCTTTATTTCCTGATTTCAGTATAGCACAACAAGAATTTTTCTGTCAACTGTTTTTGTGCAAAATCCTTTACTATTTACAATTTATTTATACTCCGTTTAATCAATATGCACAAACTCCCATTGCGCACGTGCGCAATGGGAGCTTGTTGTTATCTGGTAAGCTGTTCTTCAGGGGCGACGACAGTAGCGCTCTCCCCCGCCTTTTTTGCTTTTCTCTTTTTGAAAAACAGGATGCCGGCACGCACAAAGATGATAGAAAGCGGCAGGATGCCGATGTAACCCAGGATCGGATAGACCGTGCCGATCAGATCCTTAAAGCCCAGCAGCGCCACCACAAAGGCGATGGCGGAAAGCCCCACCGTTGCAAGCAACAAAAGCTTTTTGTTTTTCAGGCCAAGCTCTTCCATATAGTTATTCATAGATCCCTGCGAGGAAAAGCCGGTGGAAAAGATACCGCCCAGCATCAAAACAGCGCAAACGTACTCAAACACGGGGCCGCAGGCACGGGCAAGCGCCATCATCGGCAGATTAGAGGCGGCGGAATTCTGGTGCATCATCACTGCCACAAACAGCATAATGGCAAGTGCAGCAAGCGGAATAATGGCACAAAAGGCGCCAACGGGCATGCCGCGCGTTTTTTCTCCCTTTGCGGCGGCAACTAAAATCGGCACCGAGCCAACAAAGTTAAAGCAGAAATACACGATCGCTGCGATCAGCCAATGCGGCAGCATCGCCGAGGTAGAAAGCTCGCCGCCCTCGGGCATCGGCACGGCGTCGGCAGGCAGCGTCATAGAAAGGATCGCCACGGCGATCACCGCTACGGTGAGGATCGGCACAAGCCAGCCAAACACCTTGGAAAGGCCCTTGATGCCAAGCATAGACACGGTGGTGCTGACCACACAGAAAAACAGCACGCCGGCCCACGCGGGCAGGCCATAGCTTTCGCCAAGAGCGCCGGTGGCGGCGGCCATCAAGACGTAAAAGGCATAGTGCAGCACGTTTTCAAAGGCGACCACGCCCCATTTTGCAATGGGATGATTGGTGGGAGAAACCAGCATTTCCATACTGTCGGCCTCTGTTTCGTGGGCGTACCACAGCACCACGGCAGCGCCCGTGCCAAACAGCGTTACGGCAATGGCAATGGGCAAAATGCCAAACCAGCCGTAAGCGCCAAAAAATTGCCAGACCTCCTGCCCCGAAACAAAGCCTGCACCGATAACGCAGGCCACGGCGGTGGCGGCAATGCGATAAACAACCTTTAAGTTCATTTTCTTTTCACCTCAAAAAACACACCCCACGGGGCTGCCCGCGGGGGTGCGTAAGTATAACATAGGATAGCACAAACGTGCATCGTTTGCTATAACAATATTGTCAATTTTTACTGCAACTTGTAATAAATTGTTACAGCCGCTTTTCGATCTCTGCAAGCAGAGCCGCTTCTGCCGCGTTGATATCTGCAAGTCCGGAAAGCGTGGCGCCTGCGGCACGCGGATGCCCACCGCCGCCAAACACGGCGCACACGGCGGAAACGTCAAACTCGATAGACGTACGCGTGGAAACGCGGAACACGGGCTCGGGCCCCGGCTGGCGGATCGCCACAGCGATCTCTACCCCCTGCACGCTGCGTGCAAGGTCAGATAACGTGCCAAGATGCTCATCCTCAAGCGCAAGGGCCTTTTTCAGCTCGTAGGGGAAGGCGATGATGGCGATCTTCCCTTCTCTGTAAAGATGCATGCACTCAAAGGCGGCATGCTCGGCTGAAAGCTGCTTGTGCGACTTGGTTTCCAGCAAAAGGTGGTTCAGACGTGCCGTATCCACTCCGCTTTCCAGCAACGCTGCCGCGCGCAGATGCGACTGCGGCGTGGTATTGGAATAGCGGAAACCGCCTGTGTCGGTGGTGATGGCGGCATACAGCAGCTCGCCGCAGCGCGCGGGCGCCTGCACGCCGGATGCGGCGATCAGATCGTAGATCAGCTCACCCGTGGCGGCGGTGGATACCACCCAGTTATCCGCATAGCGGGTGCCACGGCCGTGATGATCGATCATCAGCGAGATGCGATCGCCAAACAGCTCGTAAAGTGCGCCGAGCTGTGCGGGCGAGGCGCTGTCTACCGTGACGATGCGGGCGTTTTCAAAGCCCTGCGGCACGGATGTGGGCAGCACGCTTTGCTGCAGCCCCTCGGTCAAAAAAGCCAGTCGCTCCGGGATCTCATCAGCGCACACGCAGTATGCGGGGCTTCCCATTTCCTTTAGCCATAGGGCCAACGCAAAGGCAGAGCCAACGGCATCCCCGTCCGGATGGACGTGAAAGAGGATCAGCGTGGGCTGCGGCTTGGAAAGCAGCTGCAGCACCTGCTGCTCTGATAATTCCCTGTACTCAGTTGTCGGCATTTTCCTCGTCCTCCTCGTCGGGGGCGCTGATGGTAATGCTGTTAAGCAGGGTTGCGATATGCGCGCCGTGCTGAATGGATTGATCCTCGACAAAGGTGAACTCGGGGGTGACGCGCAGGTTCATGCGCTGCGCCACCATACGGCGGATAAAGCCCGACGAGGACTTAAGCCCCAGGTATACCTCCTTTTTATCGCCGCGCAGGGCGGAATAATACACCTTGGCGTATTTCAGGTCGGGGGTGACCTCCGCGCCCGTAATGCTGACAAATGCATCGCTTACACGCGGATCCTTGACCTCGCGCAGGATCTCTGCCAGCGTTTTTTGCATTTCGTCGTTGATTCTTCCTCTGCGGTAGTTAGCCATAATTCCATTGGGCAAGCGCCCGTTCCTTTCGTTTTGTTGCAAAAGGGAGAGCCGCGGCTCTCCCTTTTGTTATGCTGCAATTACTGAGCGGCATCCACAATGGCGGTAAACTTCTTTGCCACCAGAGATGCGCCACCGATCAGGCCGCCGTCCACGTTGGGCTTGGCAAGCAGCTCGGCTGCGTTTGCATCGTTCATAGAGCCACCGTACTGGATGGTGGTAGCCTCGGCAACCTCCTTGCCGTAAAGCTCTACCAGAACCTCACGGATGGCGGCACAGGTTTCCTCTGCCTGCTCGGGAGTAGCGGTAAGACCGGTGCCGATCGCCCAAACGGGCTCGTAAGCGATCACGATATTCTTCATATCCTCTGCGGGAATACCGGCAAGATCCAGCTTGATCTGCATAGCGCAGACCTCGTTGGTGATGCCTGCAAGGCGCTGCTCCTTGACCTCGCCCATGCAAAGGATCACGCGCATACCGGCAGCAAGAGCGGCCTTGGTGCGCAGGTTAACGGTCTCGTCGGTCTCGCCAAAGTACTGGCGGCGCTCGGAGTGACCGATGATCACGGTATCAACACCGATGGACTTGAGCATGGTTGCGGAAACCTCGCCGGTGTAGGCACCTTTTTCTGCAAAATGCACGTTCTCTGCACCGATCACGATGTTAGAGCCCTTTGCTGCCTCCATAGCGGCGGGAATGGTGATATAGGGGGCGCAGAAGATGATGTCGCAATTATCTTTGCCTGCGACCATGGGCTTGATCTCGTTGATGAAAGCGGTAGCCTCTGCGGGAGTAAAGTTCATTTTCCAGTTACCGGCAATGACGGTTCTTCTCTTTGCGGGATTCATATCTTTTTATCCTCTCTTTTCGTTTTAATTACTTGTCAAGCAGGCAAGCAATGCCGGGAAGGGTCTTGCCCTCAAGGAACTCAAGGGATGCGCCGCCACCGGTGGAAACGTGGGTCATCTTGTCAGCGAAGCCAAGCTTCTCTAC
>JAZNNA010000168.1:0-12533 GCA_045580065.1 Eubacteriales bacterium | reverse complement strand
TCCCCTCTTTCTTTTTGCCAACGCAAAAAAAATTCACCCTAAGCGAAAGCCTTTCTAAAAAAAGGCTTTGCAAAAAGCAGTAAAACCCCCGACACATGTCGGGGGTTTTGTGGTTTTGGGTTATTGTGCAGGGGCTTCGGTGACGGTGAAATAGACCTCCAAATCAACGCGGTTCTCTCCTTCCACCACACCGGGCAAGTCCACAATAGCAACACTCTTTCTCAGGCGATACGAGCCGGGTTGAAGGGGATAAGTTGTAAATTCCCTTGATTTACTTAGCTTTTCTCGCGGTCTTATGTACCCTATATCTATAGTTCCTCGCTCATAATAAATTGCGTCCGGGTCATTGTAATAATCCAGACTCATCCAGATGCCATCGCTCCATATTTCCCAATCAAAATCGGGACTATATCTAATTTTATAATCCGTGTCGTTTTGTATTTCAAAATCGATTGACGTCAGGGGGGCTATAAACTCTTGTGTGGTAAAGACCATTCTGATCGCCGTATTATAAGTCTTGCCGCAGGACGTATAAAACGTGCCCTGCTCAAGCGGCTTTTCTTCTTCCTTTTGGCAGGCGCATAGATTTAAAGCAAGCAGGCAAAGCAGCAGGCAAAGGAATCTTTTCATACATTTCTCCTTAAGAATTATTTTTATATGCAAAAAGAAAGCTGAACAATTGACTTGTCATACCAAAACCTTCATTATGTAAGCAAGTTACATACCCTATTTGATCTCTCCTAAGAGAACACTCCGAAAGGGATCTCGGGGTGTTTTTATCAATCAGGGATACGGGGCGTAGGGGGCGTGCCCCTTACAAGGTTTTCGGACCGTCGGGGACGCCGGTCCCTACAAGGGTTAGATTTTTGCCAGATAACGCCAGGGGCGGTCGCGATCGGCGGGGGCAGCGTAGTCGATCCCCACGCGCGGCAGGGCCTGATACGGGGGCGTGGGGGTGCCGTCGTCCTCAAGCCAAATTTCAAATTGGGGGCATAACGGTATGCGATTTTGCGCAGTTGTCAGCCCCAAAAGCTTGGTGACGCGCCCGGGGCCGCTTGCCCCCTCAACGCCGCGGATCAGCACCGCCTCGGGGTGGTCCTGCTCGCCCGTGACGATATTGAGCAGGCTATGGATGCCATAGCACAGATAGATATAAGTAATGCCGCCCTGCTGATACAGCGTATCGGTGCGCGGAGTGCGCCCTTTATGTGCGTGGCAGGCGGTATCCTCCTCGCCAAAATAGCACTCGGTTTCGGTAATACGGCGGCGAAGGACCTCCCCCTCACGCCTGACGCAAAGCCACTTGCCAAGCAGATCTATGGCAAGCTCGGTGGCGGGCTTTTGAAAGTAGTTTGTTGGCAGTACGCTCATTTTTCTCACCTCGCTTTTATTTTAGCACACTTTGCAAAAAAAGGCAAGTATCTGCCGCCACGTGCCGTGCAAATCGCCAAAAGCGCCTGCATATACTTGACATTATGCTTAATTTAATTTATAATATATGCTGTATATTTATGAGGAGGTCTCATTATGATCAAATTGACAGACCACGGCGTGTTTCTGGTAGACGGCAAGGTTTGCGACACCGCATCGCTCTCCCCTGCCGAGGCACGCAAAAATACCATCGCGTATTCCATTTTGCAATCTCACAATTCTTCCGGCTGCGAGGACAAGCTGAACATCCGCTTTGATGCAATGCTCTCGCACGATATCACCTACGTAGGCATCATTCAAACGGCACGCGCCAGCGGCCTTACCGAGTTCCCGATGCCCTACGCCATGACCAACTGCCACAACTCGCTGTGTGCCGTTGGCGGCACCATCAACGAGGATGACCACGTATTCGGTCTTTCCGCCGCCAAGAAATACGGCGGCATCTACGTGCCCGCAAACCAGAGTGTGATCCACTCGTTCGGGCGCGAGGAGATGGCAAAGTGCGGCGCGATGATCCTTGGCTCTGACAGCCACACCCGTTACGGTGCGCTTGGTACGATGGCGATCGGCGAGGGCGGCCCCGAGCTTGTGAAGCAGCTGCTGAAAAATACATACGATATCCCCACCCCCGAGGTGGTGCTGGTGCATCTGACCGGCAAGCCCCGCAAGGGCATTGGCCCGCACGACGTGGCGATCGCACTGGTGGGTGCAACCTTTGCAAACGGCTTTGTGAAAAACCGCGTGCTGGAGTTTGTTGGCCCCGGCGTAAAGGAGCTGCCCATCGACTTCAGAAACGGCATTGACGTAATGACCACCGAGACCACCTGCCTTTCCTCGATCTGGGAAACCGACGAAACCGTGGAAAAGTACTACAAAACCCACGGACGTGCGGGCGATTTCAAGAAATTGCAGCCCGGCAAGGTGGCATATTACGACCGCATGGTAGAGATCGACCTTTCCAAGATGGAAAGCATGATCGCCCTGCCCTTCCACCCCTCGCGCGCTTACACCATCCACTATTTCAACGAGCATGCCAAGGAGCTGCTTGCCGAGGTGGAGGCCGAGGCAGCCGAAAAGTTTGGCAGCAAGGCAAGCCTGGATCTTGTTTCCAAGGTGCGCCCCGACGGTGGCGTGATGGCGGATCAGGGCATTATCGCAGGCTGCGCCGGCGGTATGTTTGACAGCATTGACGAGGCGGCCTCGATCCTTAAGACCGGCAACGTGGGCAACAGCTATTTCTCGATCTCGGTATACCCCACCAGCATTCCCGTATCGCTGGAGCTGACCCGTGTGGGCGTTTCCGCCGATCTGCTGGCTGCGGGTGCGGTGATCAAGCCCTCGTTCTGCGGCCCCTGCTTTGGTGCAGGTGACGTGCCTGCCAACAACGGTCTTTCCCTGCGCCACACCACGCGCAACTTCCCCAACCGTGAGGGCTCGAAGCCCGGTGAGGGGCAGCTTTCCGGCGTGGCCTTGATGGATGCACGCTCGATCGCGGCAACCGCTGCGAACGGCGGTATCATCACCGCTGCCACCGACGTGGAGTACGCGCACGAGGCACACGAGTATCACTATGACCGCTCGGTTTACGAAAAGCGCTGCTATTTCGGCTTTGGCAAGGCAGATAAAAACGCCGAGCTGATCCTTGGCCCCAACATCACCGACTGGCCGAAGATGTATGAGCTTGCCGACAATATGCTGGTGGAGCTTGCCGCCGTGATCCACGATCCGGTGACCACCACCGACGAGCTGATCCCCTCGGGCGAGACCTCCTCCTACCGCTCTAACCCCCTGCGCCTTTCCGAGTTTGCACTCTCCCGCCGCTGCCCTGAGTACGTGGGGCGCTCCAAGGCGGTTGCAGCCGACGAAAAGGCACGCCGTGAGGGCAATATTTCCAACAAGCTGCGCTTTGCACTCTCCCGTGTGGGCAACGCTGATGAGCTGGCACAGAACACCCAGTTTGGCTCTTGCGTATTTGCAAACAAGCCCGGCGACGGCTCGGCACGTGAGCAGGCTGCCTCCTGCCAGAAGGTGCTGGGCGGCTTTGCCAACATCTGCTATGAGTTTGCCACCAAGCGCTATCGCTCCAACTGCATCAACTGGGGTATTCTCCCCTTCACGCTGGATGCCGGCACCAGGTTTGAATATGCCGAGGGCGACTTTGTGTTTATCCCGAGCGTGCGCGAGAAGATCGCTGCGGGCGACGAGGAGTTTGCCGCCAAGGTGATCCGTGCAAACGGCGACACTGAGGATATCACCCTTTACGTCAAGGGCCTGACCGACAACGAAAAGGAAATTATCCTGCGCGGTTGTCTGATGAACTATTACGCCGCACAAAACAAATAAATGAAATCCTATACGCTTGGGATCAATATTCCCGATAAATTCAAGGGTGACGAGGTCACCGAGCAGATCGGGCGCATTGCGCGCGTTGGCTTTGATGGCTTTTTCACGCTTTGGGAGCATGACTTTATTGAAAAATGGGCAAACGCCGCTGCCAAAAGCGGCGTTTGCTACCAATCTATCCACGCCCCGTATTTAGAGGCCGGGCTCCTTTGGCAGGAGGGCGACGAGGGCGATCGCGTGATGCGCGAGCTGCTTGCCTGCCTGCAGGATTGCGCGCGCTATGATATTTCCATCATGGTGGCGCACGCCTTTATCGACTTTGTGGACAGGACACCCACGCAGATCGGCTATGACCGCCACGCGCGCGTGCTGGAGCTTGCCGACCGCCTTGGCGTGAAGGTTGCCTTTGAAAATCTGGTGCGCGCGGGGGATCTTGCCGCGCTGATGCAAAAATTTGGTGATCTCCCCTGCTGCGGCTTTTGCTATGATGCGGGGCATGAGAACTGCTTTAACGTGGGCAGCGATATGCTGGCGCTTTACGGCAGCAAGCTCTGCCACACGCATTTAAACGATAATTTTGGCGTGATAGATCCCACGCTCCCGCCCGAGCAGATGCCCAACCACGATCTGCATCTGGTGATGGGAGATGGCAACGTTGATTTTGCCGACGTGATGCGGCGCATTGATGCCACCCCTTACGAGGGACTGCTATGCTGCGAGATGAAGCTGCGTAACGTGGCAGGGCGCCACGATCACGATCGCTATATCCAAATGCACGTTGAGGAATTTTACGCCTACGTGCTGGAGCGCGCACGCGCCGTGCGCGATTACAGCGGCAAAATTCTGTGATTTTTGCTATTTTCCAAAATTTATTTGCATTTTTCCAAATATTTTTCTGTTTTTTCTTATTTTTTGGCGTATCAGACACAAAATATTTCAAAAACGCACGTTTCCCTTAAGCTACGCGCAAGAGGGCGCGTGTATTTTGAGGTGCCGCATCTTGACCTTCACAGCATTGTTGAGGTTGTGAAATGATTTCCCTTTAAAAAGAAGCCCCACAGGCTTGATTTTATAATTTTTTCCAAAATTCGGAGGTATTGAAGATGGAAAATTTCAAGAAGATTCAAATGACCACCCCCCTTGTAGAGATGGACGGCGATGAGATGACCCGTATCCTCTGGAAGATGATCAAGGACGAGCTGCTGCTCCCCTTTGTGGATCTGAAGACAGAGTACTACGACCTTGGCCTGCCCGAGCGCGAAAAGACGAAGGATCAGGTGACCTTCGACTCCGCTTACGCCACGCAGAAGTACGGCGTTGCCGTCAAGTGCGCCACCATCACCCCCAACAAGCAGCGCGTTGAGGAATACAACCTCAGCGAGATGTGGAAATCTCCCAACGGCACCATCCGCGCCATTCTGGACGGCACCGTGTTCCGCGCGCCCATTCTGATCGACAGCATCCGCCCCGCTGTGCGCAACTGGGAAAAGCCCATCACCATTGCCCGTCACGCCTACGGTGACATTTACAAGGCCACCGAGTACCGCGTACCCGCCGAGGGCAAGGCCGAGCTTGTATTTACCGACAAGGAAGGCAAGGAAAGCTATCGCCAAACGATCTACGATTTCGAGTGCCCCGGCGTGCTGCAGGGCTCCTATAACAAGGATAGCTCGATCCGCTCGTTTGCACATTCCTGCTTCAAGTATGCGCTTTCCACCAAGCAGGACCTGTGGTTTTCTACCAAGGACACCATCTCCAAGCAGTATGATCAGACCTTTAAGCTGATCTTCCAGGAGATCTTTGAAAACGAGTACAAGGCCGAGTTTGAAAAGGCCGGCATTACCTATTTCTACACCCTTATCGACGATGCCGTGGCGCGCGTGATCCGCAGCAAGGGCGGCTTTATCTGGGCGTGCAAGAACTACGACGGCGACGTGATGAGCGATATGGTATCCACCGCGTTCGGCTCGCTTGCCATGATGACCTCTGTGCTGGTTTCCCCCGACGGAAAATACGAGTACGAGGCAGCGCACGGCACCGTAACGCAGCACTACTACCGCTATCGCCGCGGCGAGCAGACCTCTACCAACCCCATGGGAACCATCTACGCCTGGTCCGGCGCCCTGCGCAAGAGAGGCGAGCTGGATGCGCTCCCCGCGCTGATGAACTTTGCAGATCAGCTTGAGGGCGCTTGCCTTGACACCCTGAACGACGGCGTGATGACCAAGGACCTTGTAAACCTGGTCGTTCCCGGCACCAAGGTGCAGCCGGTGAACTCTGCTGAGTTTATCGCCGCCATCCGCGAGCGCCTCACCAAGCGCTTGGCTTGAGAAACGGAATAAAAGGGCGGGAGCCCCTTTTGCAAAAGGGGCTCCCGCCCTTTTGCTTTTCGCCCACGCGAAAAGCAATTCACCCACCTTCCCGAAAATCTCAAAAGACAAGTTGCCCAAAATCAAAGAATTTTGTCCGTTTTTCGATTGACAAGCGCAATACAAAGATGGTAAAATAGGAACAGTAAGTGAAAGGGGGATATTTTTATGTCCTATATGCAAATAGCAAACGAGGCCTTTAAGCTGAAGCTGCATTACGATGCAGAAAAGCCGGTGCCACCCAGCTGTCTGTATGCCGCAAGGCGTGACAGCGCGGCGTTTCAGCTGATTTTAAACTCAAACGAGTTTTACAGCGTGAACGTGGGGCTTGGCGAGTGGATCTCGGCACGCGGTGACAAGCACATCGTGGGCAAGCTGCGCCACGAGAGATTGCGCGTGGCGGTAGAAGCCCCCTTTGAGGTAAAAACGAATATCGAAGAATTCCTCGCCGACGACGACAACTGCAAAAAGGCAGATATGCTGCTGACGCAGAGCATCCGCGAGAGTGACCCGAACACCCCCACCGCCGTTTGGGTAGAGGTAAACGTGCCCGAGGATGCCAAGCCGGGCGATTATGAGATCAAGGTAAGGCTGTACGCAGCACTGAGCTTTGAGGATGAAAAAGAGGTAGCATGTGCCACAATTCCCCTGCACGTGGCAGACTTTTTGCTGCCAAAGCCGCGCGAGCGCCGCTTCTTTTTAGACCTTTGGCAGCACAACTCCAACATCGCGCGCAAGCATGACGTTGCGCTTTGGAGCGACGCGCATTTTGCCGTGCTGGAAAATTACGTAAGGTCGCTGGCCGAGCTTGGGCAGCGCTCGATCACCGTATGCGCCAGCGAAATTCCCTGGTCGGGGCAATCCTGCTTTGAGTCGCAGGAATTTGGCGGCAACCTGTTTGAATTTTCGATGATCCCGATCACGCGCGAGCCTGATGGGAGCTACAGCTATGATTACAGCATCATGCAGCGCTATATCGACCTTTGCACCTCTTATGGCTTCAGCGGCGATATTGAGGTGTTTGGGCTTGTCAATTTGTGGACCAAGGAACGCCTGATGCCGCACAGCCTTTGCGAGGAGTATCCCGAAGCGATGCGCCTGCGCTATCTGGATAAGGCGGACGGCTGCATGAAATACATGCGCGATTACAAGGATATCGTGGCATACGTAAAGGCGCTGGAGCAGTACTTTGTTAAGACCAATCAGATCGAGCGCGTGCGCGTTGCCGCAGACGAGCCCTCTGACGTGGACAAATACCGTGCAAGCCTGGATCTGCTTGCCGAGATCGCGCCCGCCTTCCACCTTAAGACCGCCATCAATCACGTGGAGTTTATTGAGGAATTCGGCGACCGTATCGACGATTTTGTGCCGCATCTGCGCAGCGGCCTGAAGGGCTTTGAGGCATTGCAGGGCTATCAAAGAAAGTACCCGGGCAAGCGTTTCTTATGGTACGTATGCACGGGTTGTATCAAGCCCAACACCTTTTTGCGTTCGCCGCTGACTGAGAGCCGCATGATCGGCAGCATCACAAGCGCGTTCCGTCTGGACGGCTTTTTGCGCTGGAATTACACCATCTGGCCGGATGATCCGCGCCACGAGATCCGCGCCAGCCGTTGGGAAGCGGGCGACACCAACTTTGTTTATCCCGCGTATAACGGCAGTGTGCTGCTGTCGCTCCGCTATAAAAATCTGCAGCGCGGCCTTGCCGACCACGAGCTGCTGGAAACGCTGCGTGACAGATGCGGTGACGAGGTGGCAGACGGGCTTGTGTGGCAGCTGATGAAGGTGCCGGATGCGCAGGCCTATTATGCCCTTTCCCGCTCTGAAACCGAGCTTTTCACCTACGATTGGGAGGAGCTGAACGCATATAAGGCCAAGCTGCTTGAAATGCTTGAAAAATAACAGGAGGTTGCCCATGAAGAGGATACATATGATCTGCAATGCGCACATCGACCCCATCTGGCAATGGGATTGGCAGGAGGGTGTAAGTGCCGTTCTTTCCACCTTTCAGTCAGCGGTAAATCTTGCAGATCGCTTTGACTATATTTTTTGCCACAACGAGGTAACCGTATACAAATACGTAGAGGAATATGCCCCTGAACTTTTCGAGCAGATCAAAGCCCTTTGCGCTGCCGGCAAGTGGCACATTATGGGCGGATGGTATTTGCAGCCGGATTGCAATATGCCCTGCGGTGAAAGCATGGTGCGCCAAATTTTGGAGGGCAAGCGCCATTTTAAAGAAAAATTTGGCAAGGAGCCGACAACGGCGATCAATTTTGACCCTTTTGGTCACAGCGTCGGGCTTGTGCAGATCTTAAAAAAATGCGGGCAGGACAGTTATCTTTTCATGCGCCCCTTTGCCCGCGAGATGGAGCTGCCTGCAGATCAGTTTATCTGGCGCGGGCTTGACGGAAGCGAGATCAAGGCAAATCGCGCGCTTTCCTACAATTCCCGTTTAGGCTTTGCAGCAGACAGAATTCAAAAGAGATCCGATCTTCAACCGCAAGACACGGTATGCGTTTTATGGGGCGTGGGCAATCACGGCGGAGGACCCTCGGCAAAGGATCTGGCCGATATTGAAGCGCTGCAAAAGGGCGGCGACAAGCAGTATCTCCATTCCACGCCCGAACGCTTTTTTGCCGAGATCCATCCCACCGAGGTGGTGGATCGCTCTCTGCGGATCTCTATGCCTGGCTGCTACACCTCGATGGCAAAGGTAAAAAGAAAGCACGCTCTGCTGGAAAACGAAATTGCCGTAACGGAAAAAATGCTGAGCGTTGCCCTGGCAATGGGGGTTTTGCCCCACTACCCAGAGGATGAGCTGCACGAGATCGTGCAAGATCTTTTGAACGCAGAGTTTCACGACGTACTGCCCGGCACCTGTATTCAAAGTGGCGAGGAAAATGGACTGAAGCTTTTGGACAAAGGGCTGCTTGGCATTGAAAGATTGAAAACGCAGGCATATTTTGCACTTTGCGCCACCGAGCCCCCTGCTCGAGAAGGCGAGTACCCTATCTTAGTGTTCAACCCGCATCCTTATCCCACAAAAACAAACGTTGAGTGCGAGTTTATGCTTGCCGACGCAAACTGGAGCGACGAGCTGTACTCTCGCATCCGCATTACCGATGCAAGCGGCAAGTGCTTGCCGCTACAGGTGATCAAGGAAGAAAGCAATTTGAATCTGGACTGGCGCAAGCGCATTTTGTTTGAAGCAGAGCTTGCCCCCTTGCAGCTCAGTCGCTTCAGTGTTTCGGTAGAGCTTGCCGAAAAGTACGCTCAAACACAGAAATCCTCGTTGGTATTTGACAACGGCAGAAAATACGTAGAAATTGACAAAAAAACGGGACTTTTGAAAAAATACGCCGTAGACGGTATCGCTTACGTAGAGAACGGCTTTCAGCCCGTAATGTTTTCTGACAATGCGGATCCCTGGGCAATGGGCGCAGCTCAACTAAAGCGGCTTGGCTTTGCAGAGGCTCCTTTCTCTCTTTGTCGGGAGCCTGACGGAGTGTTTAGCGGTTTAAAAAGCGTGCAGATCATTGAGGACGGCGAGCTTTGCCTTGCCATTGAATCCTTTTTTGAAAAAGACCACACCCGCGCCCGCATCGGATATAAGATCTACAAAAACAACGATTACGTAGACGTTGACGTTTCCGTTTTTTTGGGAGATGCCGATCGCTTTGTGAAATTGAAGCTACCCATTTGCAAGGAGGGGCGTTTGGTGGGCCAGACCGTTTTTGGTACCGAGCCGCTATTTACCGATGCAAGAGAAAACGTAGCCCACCGCTTTGTTGCTGTGGAGTACAAGGATGGCTCTTGCCTTGCGATCATGAACACAAACACCTATGGCAGCCATTTTGAAAACGGTTCTCTTTATCTTTCTCTTGTACGCGGTGTGGGCTATTGCGTTCACCCGATCCGTGACAGGCAGATTATCCCAAACGACCGTTACGTAAAGCGAATTGACCAAGGAGAAAACACCTTTTCCTTCCGTCTTGGTGTAACAAAGCGCCACACCCTTGAGCGTGAAACGCAGGAATTTACGCAAAAGCCTTATGCCTTTAACGTCTTTCCCACCAAAGCTCAGCTTGACAAAAAACCTTTTTTCTTTGAGCTTGCCGACGATACGATATCGCTTGTTACCGCCAAAAAAGCAGATGGCAGGGATGCACTTATTTTCCGTTTGCTGAACAATACGCAAACCGCGGTTGACACCGCACTTCGTGTACAAAAAGCGGAGCTGCCGTTGCACTTTGGAAAATTTGAGGTGAAAACTGTTGTTTTTGAAAACGGACTGCTAAGAGAATCGGAGCAATTGCTTATATAACCCCCCTTAACAAAGTCGAAACCGGACACGAGAACGCTTCCCCACTAAGAAAGTAAAACAAGCAAAAAATCCACCCGTTTGGGTGGATTTTTTGTTTACGTGCGTTTTGATTGAAAGAAGCTTTGCAGGATCACGCGGCAGGGCTCCTCTAACACGCCGCACTCTACCTTGGGGTGCGCACCAAGCGGAAAGCGCGGGAGATTCAGCACGCTTCCCATCGCGCCCGCGGTGGCATCCTTGGCACCAAACACCACGCGCCCGACACGGGCGGCAAGGATCGCGCCTGCGCACATCGGGCAAGGCTCCAGCGTGACATAAAGGGTGCAATCGTTCATACGCCAGTCCCCTTTTTGGGTGGCGGCAAGCCGCATAGCCTCAATTTCGGCGTGGGACGTGATATCGTTTTTATGCTCGCGGTGGTTGTGCGCAGCGGCAAGCAGCACACCGTTTTCCACCAGAACGGCACCGATCGGTGTTTCCCCCTCATCGGCGGCCATCTGCGCTTGCTCTAAGGCAAGCTGCATCCATTTTTCGTCGGTCACGGGGCACCTCCCAGTATCATTGGCATCAGGGCTGCTATCAAGGCGTAAAGCAGCATAGTCAGGATGCAAAGCACAACAAAGATGATCATTGGAGCGTTAAAAAAGTGCTTGATGCGCGACCTGACGGAAAGCAGGTGAGGAACGTAAGCCTCGGGCTGTGGCTCCTGCCCGAAAACACCGCGCTTGCGCACTGCGGCAAAGCGGTCGCGCTCGGAAAGCAAAAGCAGCACGCCGCTAACGGCACCCAGCAAAAAGATGCCCCCTTCCATCCAGTTCAGCACCACGTCGGCAGTTGCCTCGGGCAAGCGCTCGATCACTGCGGTCTGCAAAACCGATTGAAAATTGTTGAACAGATGCAAAAGCACGCAGGGCCAGATCGATTGCGTGCGCACGTACACCCAGCCAAGCACAAGGCCCGCCACGGTGGTATAAAAGATCTGCTGCAGGTTCTGGTGCATCAGCCCAAACAGCAGCGCGCTGCCCACGATCGCCGTGCTTTGCCCATAGGGCAAAAGGTTGGAAAGCACCATACCGCGGAACAAAAATTCCTCAACAAAGGCGGGGACGATCGCCAAGGAAAAGAACATCAGAACCATCTGATAATTCCCGGTATACGTGGGGGTCTGCCAAAGGTACTCGTCGGCAAATTCGGCATACTCAAAAAAGCTGATCATGATGGAATTGAGGTACGCGGCAGCGCTGACCACCGCCACGCCAAAGAAAAGATACAGCGGCGTTTCGCGCGGAGCGGTAAGTTCCAGACGCATTGGCTGAAGCGGCGCCTGCGCAGGCAGCAGACGGAACACAAATACGGGGAGTGTGAAGGCCGCCGCGTAGAAGATAGCCGAGGAAAGCTCGTAGATCAGGGTGCCCGCCGTTTCGGGCAGGAAATCGGTGACCACAAGCACCAGACTGAGGGCGCCGTTGCTCAGCAGCCAGAAAAAGCCCAGAAACGATAGCATTGCAATACCAATGCGCACGGTGGTATTACGATATAAGCGCTCGGCATACGTCACGGCACTCCCCCCTTTTTTTCTGCATTTTTATATATTATATTGTACAGCATTTTGCCTTATGTGTCAAGTGGCGGGCGCGGTTTTTGCAGAAAGCTGCCCCGCGGCTCCCCTGCCCCACCAAAAGCCCCGCTACTCATAAGATCTCAAAACGGCGCAGGGCTGATCGAGAGCAGATTTTGAGATAGAATTTGTTTTTCCGGGGCGAAGGCGTAGTATACCTACGTCGAGTTTCCCCGACAATATTCCAATGCGGCGCAGGGCTAATCGAGTGCAGATTTTGAGCTGGAATTTTATTTCACAAGGCGCAGGCGTAGTATACCTACGTCAAGCCTTGCGCGACAGCATTCCAAAACGGCGCAGGGCTGATCGAGCGCAGATTTTGAGATAGAATTTGTTTTTTCGGGGCGAAGGCGTAGTATACCTACGTCGAGCTTCCCCGACAATATTCCAATGCGGCGCAGGGCTAATCGAGTGCAGATTTTGAGCTGGAATTTTATTTCACAAG
>JAZNNA010000167.1:0-32458 GCA_045580065.1 Eubacteriales bacterium | reverse complement strand
AGAGATACATGGTAAATATGATGATGCTGTGATATGGCAGAGAGGTTTTCACGATCACATCATTCGTGATCGGCGAGACTACGAAAAAATTGCTAAATATATTTATGAGAATCCGATAAGATGGCAATATGATTGTTTTTTGCAGAAGAATAGGGGCATGGGCTTTGCCCGAAGCCCGCGTTGCTTGCAACACTGTAATACAAAGGCGAAACTGGCGATAAAACAATAAAAATGCAGATTTAAAAAAGAAAAGCTTATTAATCAGCAAAAAGGAGGTAATATCATGAGAAAGATATCAATTATTTTTATTTGTTTGGTGATTGCCTTTTCTTTTGTCGCTTGTACCAATAATGTCGAATTTACGGAAACTGAAAATAACACCATTGTAACGACCGACGGCACTGAATACACTTTTGTCGGCAACGAAGATAGAGTTTGGTGTTTTGGAGAATGGGAGTTCATCGGTCATGTAAAGGGAGAAAAAAAGACCTTTGTTCATCTTACCGATAAGATTAAAACGGGTATGTATTCTGTTAATGGTAGTCAAGATGTGTTGGTAAGATATTTTCCCGACAGTGAGTTTGCTGCTATGTATGTAAAGTCAGAATTGCTGAAAACAGAAGTCACTCTTGATAATTGTATTAGATTTGATTTTGTAAAAGGTTCGCTTTTTAATAGTGATGAAACGATAATCTCAAAAACCGGAATAACTGAATGTGAAGATTTTCTTAATGAAATTAAAAGCGGGCAAAAGGCAAAAGATGCTGGACTGTATGATTTGGTAAGGCAACCCGACGGGAGGTTGAAAAACTGTTATGTCTACGGATATGCCTGCGGTGTTATACAGGACGATGTTAACATAGTTATTCCTTTGGAAGTGAGGTCATTTGATGACAAAGCATATTCAATCATAATCGACGATATAGAATATGTTTTAACACAAGAATGGGTAGATAAATTGATAAACAACTAAAAAATGACCCCGACAGACCGTAAATCTGTCGGGGTTACTTATTTGTTTACTGCGGAGCAAATCTGTAATATTGTGATTTCTCCGCTAAGGACATCTCCCTTTTCCGGCGCGTTCTTTTTTTGAAAAGAGCCGTATTTTAACTGGCAAAAAAAGGCAGAATTTCAGCGGACAAAATCCGCCAAATTGTGAACGTGTTTTTTGTGCATTATTTTATCAAAAAAGTGCTTTACAAAATCCCCTAAATATGATATACTATTCCTTGCCGACACAAGATGTTGTGTTTGCAAGTGAAATGAAAATCAAAATATAGGGCGCTTCCCGGAGCGCCTTTTACTATGGAAGAAGGGGGAAAAGACGTGAAAATCATTAAAAGAAACGGCTCTGAGGCCACGTTTGACCGCGAAAAGATCGTTGCCGCGATCAAAAAAGCAAACGAAAGCGGCGAGGGTGCGCCCGAGCTGACCCAGCGCCAGATCGACTATATCTCTTTTGTTATCGAGGACTACTGCAACGAGGTGGACCGCGCTCTTTCCGTGGAGGAGATCCAGGAGCTGGTCGAAACGCTGATCATCCAACAAAACGCACCCGAAACGGCAAAGCGCTACATCCGTTATCGCTTTACCCGTAATTTGGCGCGCCGTTCCAACACCATTGACGAAAACATCATCTCGCTGATCGAGTGCAATAACGAGGAAGTCAAGCAGGAGAATGCCAACAAAAATCCGACGGTCAACAGCGTACAGCGTGACTACATGGCGGGTGAGGTCTCCAAGGACTTGACGCGCCGTATTTTATTGCCCGAGGAGATCGTAAAGGCACACGAGGAGGGCATTATCCACTTCCACGATGCCGACTACTTTGCCCAGCACATGCACAACTGTGACCTTGTCAACCTGGAGGATATGCTGCAAAACGGCACCGTGATCAGCGGCACGCTGATCGAAAAGCCGCACAGCTTTTCCACCGCCTGCAACATCGCCACCCAGATCATCGCGCAGGTCGCCTCCAACCAGTACGGCGGCCAGAGCATTTCGCTTACTCACCTTGCACCCTTCGTGCAGGTCTCCCGCGAAAAAATTGCCCGCCAGGTGCGCGCCGAGGTGGAAAGCCTTGGTGTTGCCGCATCTGAAGAAAAGATCTCCGAGATCGTGGAAAACCGCCTGCTTGACGAGATCCGTCGCGGCGTACAGACCATTCAGTATCAGGTGGTCACCCTGCTCACCACCAACGGCCAGGCACCCTTTGTTACCGTGTTTATGTACCTCAACGAGGCCAAGGACGAGCAGCTGAAAAAGGACCTTGCGCTGATCATCCGCGAGGTGCTTGAGCAGCGCTACACCGGCGTGAAGAACGAGGCCGGCGTTTACGTGACCCCCGCCTTCCCCAAGCTGATCTACGTGCTGGAGGAGGATAATATCCGCGAGGGTACGCCCTACTGGGAGCTGACCAAGCTTGCCGCAAAATGCACCGCGCGCCGCATGGTTCCCGACTATATTTCCGAAAAAATGATGCTCAAGCTCAAGGTTGACCAGAATGGCGACGGCCAGTGCTACACCTGCATGGGCTGCCGCCCCTTCCCCACCCCTTGGGTGGATGAAAACGGCAAGGCCAAGTATTACGGCCGCTTCAATCAGGGCGTTGTCACCATCAATCTGGTAGACGTTGCCTGCACCGCCTGCAAGGATGGCCGCGACGTAAATCGCTTCTGGGAGATCCTGGAGGAGAGATTGGAGCTTTGCCATCGCGCACTGCAGTGCCGTCACGAGAGATTGGAGGGCACGCTCTCTGATGCAGCCCCTATCCTGTGGCAGTACGGCGCCCTTGCAAGACTGGGAAAGGGCGAGCCTATCACAAAGCTGCTGCACGGCGGTTACTCTACCATCTCGCTTGGCTACGCAGGCCTTTGGGAGTGCGTATATGCCGTGCTTGGTAAAAAGCTGACCGATCCCGAGGGTGAAAAATTCGGCCTTGAGATCATGCAAAAGCTCAACGCCGCCTGCGCTAAGTGGAAGGCAGCCGAAAACATTCACTACTCGCTTTACGGCACTCCTCTCGAGTCCACCACCTACAAGTTTGCCAAGTGCCTGCAAAAGCGCTTTGGTAAGATCAAGGGCGTGACCGACAAGAGCTATATCACCAATTCCTACCACGTGCACGTGACCGAGCCGATCGATGCTTTTGATAAGCTGGCGTTCGAGGCCAAGTTCCAGGAGCTTTCTCCCGGCGGCGCGATCAGCTACGTTGAGGTGCCCAATATGCAGGATAACCTTGATGCTGTGCTTGAGGTAATGAAGTTTATCTACGACAACATCATGTATGCCGAGCTGAACACCAAGAGCGACTATTGCCAGGTGTGTGGCTTTGACGGCGAGATCCAGATCGTAAAGGACGACGGCAAGCTGGTTTGGGAATGCCCCAACAGCCACAACCGCGATCAAAATAAGATGAACGTTGCACGCCGTACCTGCGGCTACATCGGCTCGCAGTACTGGAACCAAGGGCGTACGCAGGAGATCCAGGAGCGCGTGCTGCATCTGTGATCCTATGAACTACGCTACGATCAAAAAACGCGATATTGCCAACGGCCCCGGGGTGCGTGTATCTCTGTTTGTTTCGGGCTGCACGCACCGCTGCCCCGGCTGCTTCAATGCCGACACGTGGGATTTTGCCTACGGCGAGCCCTTTACCCCTGAGGTGGAGGCCGAGCTTTTAGAGCTTTTGGAGCCTGCGTATATCTGCGGTCTTTCCTTGCTTGGGGGCGAGCCGTTCGAGCCCGCCAACCAACGCGCACTCCTGCCTTTTTTAAAAAAGGTTAAGGAGCGCTTTCCGCAAAAAACGATCTGGTGCTACAGCGGCTACACCTTAGAGCAGCTGCAGGGCGAAAGCCGAGCCAGATGCGGTGCCACCGACGAAATGCTTGCCTTGCTTGACGTTTTGGTGGACGGTCGCTTCATTCTCGAACAAAAAAATATCCGACTGCGCTTTCGCGGGTCGGAAAATCAGCGTCTCATTGATATGAACAAGACCCGTGAAACGGGCGACGTCGTGCTTTGGAACGACTGAAAAAATCAGCCGCAGGGAATTCCTGCGGCTGATTTTTTATTTTCGCACTCTCTTTGCGGCAAGGCGGGTTGCAGAGGGGGGATATCCGAAATAGGTGCGGTAGGCGCGGCTGAAGCTGTAGGGGGAGGCATAGCCAAGCTGCATGGCCACCTCGCAAACGCTCATTCCTGCGCGCAGGAGCGCATCTGCGGCGGCAAAGCGGCGCTCGGCGTAGTATGCGATCATGCTCCGCCCCGTGGTGCGCTTGAACAGGGCGGAAAGGTAGCCGTAGTTGTAATTCAAGGCCTCTGCCACCTTCGGCAAACGGTGGATGGAGGTAAGATTTTTGTCAATGTAGCTCATCACACGGTAGCAGAGCTGCTCTGCCTCGCTGACGGTGCGGAGATCACCGCTGCTGTTTTCAAGCAGCGAGCGGCGTGTATAGGTGAAGATCAGCTCCGTCAGCGACTCCAGTACGCTATCCACGCCTTGCCCTGCGGCGTTGACCTCGTCGATCGCGTAGGCAAGCAATTGCCCGATGCGCGCGTTTTGCAGTACGTTTTTTCCCGACGCCCGCGCGAAGGCAACCGTCTCGGCGATCTCTGCGGTGTCTTTGCTTTCCCATATGGATAAAAAGTCGTAGCAAAGCGGTTCCTTGAAATCCGAGTGTATCTCGTGGAGGTCGGAGGGGAAGGTGAGCTGGGTATCTCCCGCTGCCACGTCGCGCGCAAGGCCATTTGCAAGCACGCGCCCTTTGCCACCTGTGATCACGGTGAGCTCCAGATAGTTTCCGTGACGGTGCGCGGAAACGATCGCTCCCGGTGCGCAGTAACGCCTGCCGATCTGGTAGATCAGCCATTTGCCCACGTGCCGTGGCTCTTGTAGAATGTAATCTTTTGAGAGAATGTATTTGATCCCGTTTTCCATATCCTCACCTCACCTTGATTCTAACATCTTTTTTCGGTGAAGTCAATAATAATGCGATGAAATTGCGTTATTTTTGATAAAACCTATGAAAAATGTTATGTTATAGCAAAAGTATTGCAATTTACACCGTGAGCAAGCTGTGCTACAATGAAGAAAAAAGCCGGGAGGTATGGCTTATGAAAGAGCGTATGATCGCCGTGATCGGATGTGGAAGGATCGCACAAAACGCGCACTTCAAGGCGCTTGCACAGATCCCGGGCGTTACCGTCAAATACGCCTGCGACATCGTTTTAGAAAAGGCAAGGGCAATGCAACAGCAGTATCCCGCGCTGGTTTTGCAATGCATTGCAGACTACCGCGTGGCACTTGCCGATGATACGGTAGAGGCGGTGCTTGTGCTGACGCCGAATGACACGCACTATAGCATCACGATGGATGCGCTCCGCGCGGGCAAGCACGTGCTGTGCGAAAAGCCGATTGCCGTGAGCTATGCGTTGGCCTGTGAAATGGCCGAGGAAGCACAGCGGCAGAAAAGGCTGCTCTGTATTGGGGTCTGCAACCGCTATCACGCCTCGGTAGAGCGGCTTGCCGAAATGTATGCCAAGGGGGAGCTTGGCGAGGTCTATCACAGCGTATGTAGCTTTCGCGCCTTCCGCGGTATTCCGGGCCTTGGCGGTCCCTTTACCACCAAGGCGCATTCGGGTGGCGGTGTTCTGATCGATTGGGGCATCCATTTTTTAGATCTGATCCTTTTTGTGCTTGGCGGCGCCAAGCTTCAAAGGGTCAGCGCCGTCACGTACTCTAAATTGGCGCAGGATATGAAGCAATACCGCTATCGCTCCATGTGGGCAGAGGAAACAGCGGACGTACAAAACGGCACCAACGACGTAGAGGATTACGTCAGCGGCTTTGTACATACAGATAAAGCCACAATCTCACTCAATGGTGCCTGGGCGCAGAACGTGCGCCCCAGTGAGATGTATATTGATTTTCTGGGCAGTAAGCGCGGCGCGCGCCTGAATTACGGCGCACAGATCCGTATTTCCGACGGCGAAACGCTGGAGAGCACGGAAACTGAACACGAGCTGCCGGATATGTATCTTCGTGAGGATGCAGACTTCCTGCGTGCAATTGGAGAGGGGCAGCTACCGCGCAACCATATTTCACACGTGCTGGAGAGCATGCGCCTTGTGGATGCACTTTATCGCTCGGCTGAGCTTGGAAAGGAGATCACACTATGATAAGGATCGGCTTTATTGACAACTATCTTGACGAATGGCACGCCAACAACTATCCGCGCTTATTTGCAAAGGCAGCAGAAAAGACCGGCATTGCCTGCGAGGTCGTGGGCGCGTTTGCCTTGCGGGATGCGCCAAACGGAAAGAAAAGCACCGACGAATGGTGCCGCGCGCAGGGGATCCGCAGGTATGACAGTCCCGAGGCGCTTGCCAAGGATTGTGATGCGCTGCTTGTGTTTGCACCGGACGATCCCGAGCTGCACCCCGCGCTTGCGGCGCGTGTTCTGCCGCTTGGAAAGCCTACCTTTATGGATAAGACCTTTGCCCTCACAGCTGAGGATGCGCGTGGGATGCTGGCGCTCGCCGAGCGTCTTGGGGTGCGGATGTACTCCACCTCCTCTCTGCGCTATGCAGAGGAGGTGCAGGCGGCAAGGGGAAGGCGCAACGTGAGGCTGACGGGTAATTATGTCCATTTGAAGGATTATCTCGTGCACGTGGGCGAGATGCTGGTCAGCATCATCGGCACGGGGCTTAGTGCCGTCAGGCTTTGTGTAAACGGTGCAGAATACCGCCTTGAGGTGCGCTGCGACGACGGGCGCGGCGGCGAGATCATTTTAACGCCAAAGGGGCAGTTTTCGATTGATGGCACCGAGGTGAAAAGTGATTTCTTTGCTTGCCAGATCGAGCAGATCCTGCGCTTTTTCGCTGGGGCTGAGATCGATTTTGATCTGGCAGAAAGCATTGATGTCGCCAAGTTTGTGCAGGGCGGTCTGCTTGCCGCACAAGCGGAAAACGAGTGGATCGATCTATCTGCACTTTAACGTTGACAAGATCCCCCATATATAGGGTAAAGCCTTGATTTTGGCACAACATAGCCTTTTATTTGTTCGAATAGCGGAATTTTAAATGTACAAAGCGGAAATAAAACGTGCGACCGATAAAAATATTTTTCCGTTTTTGGAAAAAACATATTGACAAGACGGCAAAAGTGGTGTATAATGGTGCCATAACGATAAAACACTTTCCGGAGGATAAAGGATATGGCAGCAAAGGCAACAAGCAAAAAAACCGCAATGCCCGTGGCGGGTGCAGATCAGGCAGAGCGCAAAAAGGCGTTGGAAACCGCCCTCAAGCAGCTGGAGCGTGATTACGGCGCAGGCACTGTGATGAAGCTGGGCGAAAACACCCATATGGAGGTGCAGGCGGTGCATACCGGCTCGCTCTCTCTGGATATGGCGCTGGGTATCGGCGGCGTGCCGCGCGGCAGAATTATCGAGATCTTTGGCCCGGAATCCTCCGGTAAGACCACCGTGGCGCTCCACATCGTGGCAGAGGTGCAGAAGATCGGCGGCCAGGCAGCGTTTATCGATGCCGAGCACGCGTTGGATCCCGTTTATGCCAAGGCCCTTGGCGTAGATATCAACAATCTGCTTGTTTCCCAGCCCGACTGCGGTGAGGATGCGCTGGATATCACCGAGGCACTGGTGCGCTCGGGTGCCGTTGACGTGGTCGTCATCGACTCGGTGGCAGCTCTGGTGCCCCGTCAGGAGATCGAGGGCGATATGGGGCAGTCGCAGGTGGGCGTGCAGGCACGCTTGATGTCCCAGGCAATGCGTAAGCTTTCCGCCGTGATCTCCAAGAGCAACGCGGTGGTCATCTTTATCAACCAGCTGCGCGAAAAGGTGGGTGTGATGTACGGCAACCCCGAAACCACCACCGGTGGCCGCGCGCTGAAGTTCTATGCGTCTGTGCGTATCGATGTGCGCAAGACCGAGCAGCTGAAAAACGGCAACGATATCTACGGCAACCACGTCAAATGCAAGATCGTCAAAAACAAGGTCGCGCCCCCCTTCCGCGTGGCTGAATTCGATATCCTTTACGGCAAGGGCATTTCCCGCGCGGGCGAGCTGGTAGACATCGGCCTTGCGCTGGACGTCATTCAAAAGAGCGGTTCCTGGTTCTCCTATAACGGTGAGCGCCTTGGCCAGGGCAAGGATAACATCCGCAAGATGCTGGAAACCGATGCGGCACTCTTTGCCGAGATCGAGGAAAAGATCCGCGCCAACTTCGACAAGCTCTCCGAGGGCAACGACGAGGAATTTGATATCGAGGACGAGGAGGAGGAATTTGATCTCCGCGCCCTTGGTATGGAGGAAGACAATGGCTGATGCCATCAAAATTTTGCGCGTGTGCGCCGCCGACGGCGGCGCACGCTTGCTCATTACGGTAGAATACCCAAGCGATGGGGTGCTGCAGCGTGAGCATCTTGCCGTGTTTGCCAGCCGCCTTGACCGCGCACCCGTGCCGGGCGAGATCTCGCACGGGGAGCTGGAGCTTCTGCAAGGCGAGGATGCGCTTGGCAAGTGCCTTGCAGCAGGCCTTCGCTCGCTTTCTGCCGGTGGCTGCTCCTGCCGCCACCTTGTGCAAAAGCTGCGGGCAAAGGGGTTCTCCGAGCCCGTTGCGCGCGAGGCTACAGAGGAGCTTGCAAGACGCGGCTATTTGCAGGAGAGCGAGAGCGCTGTGCGCGAGGCGGAGCGCGGAATGCTGAAGCTTTGGGGCAATAAGCGCATCCTGATGGATCTGCGGGCAAAGGGCTATGGCAATAAGGCGCTGGAGGCAGCCTCGGCACGTCTCAGGGACGAGGATGCCGTGGCACGCTGCTGCCATTTCTTGCGCAAAAAGCGCCTGAACGCCATCCCCGACGAGGCGGGATTGCAAAAGCTGATCGCCGCGCTGCTCCGTTACGGCTATACGCAAGCAGAGGTGCGCGCCGCGCTGCAGCAGCACTTTGGGTAAAGATATAAAAACAGCAAAAGCCCCCACACGGTGGGGGCTTTTGCTGTTTTATTTGTGATATTTTGAGCCGTGTAGGATAGAAAGGCTGCGATATACTGTTTCCAAAAGCAGCACGCGCATCAGCTGGTGGGGGAAGGTGAGGGCAGAAACCGACAGGCGGTAATTGGCTGCTGCCTTAACGCGCGGCGCAAGCCCGTGCGAGCTGCCGATCACAAGGCAAAGCTCAGAGCTTTGCGACATGGCGTCCTCCAAAAGCGTTGCCAGCTGCTCGGAGGAGCGCATCTGCCCCTCAACGCACAGCGCCACGGTATAGGCGCGCGGCGGAATGGCGGCAAGGATGGCGTCCGCTTCCTTCTCCAGCACGGCCCGGATTTCGGCGGGGGTGGGGTCTTCTGCCACGCGCACCTCCTTCAGCTCCAGGATCTCCACCTTGGCGTAAGCGCCAAGCCGCTTTTCGTACTCGGCCACGGCCTCTTTTAAATATTTTTCCTTTAACGTTCCTACGGTGATCAGCTTGATATGCAGCATAACGTCCTCACAGCTCGGTGATATGTACGGGGTCGGCAGCGGTGATCTGCACGTCCGTTCCCGCCAGAGCGGCGGATACCTCACCAAGCGCCAGCTCGGGGAGGTTGTTTGTTTCAGAAAGATGCGCCAGCAAAACGCGCTTCATCCCAGCATTGGCAAGGCGCACGCAAAAGGCGGCACAATCGGGGTTGGAAAGATGGCCGCGGCGCGAGGCGATGCGGCGCTTGAGATCGTAAGGGTAGGGGCCGGTCATCAGCATCTGCGGATCGTGATTGCATTCCAGCACCACGCCCTCGCAGCCAAGCAGCCCCTGCTCAACTGCGGCGCTCACGCTACCAAGGTCGGTGGCGTAGCCCAAAACGTGTGCGCCGTCCTCGTCCTGCACTTTGATGCGATAGCCCACGCTTTCCACGCTGTCGTGCGGCGTTTGAAAGGAGGAAAAGCAAAAGGGGCCGACCTGCTCCTCAAAAAGGGGCGGGTGAAGCACCAGCGCGTTTTTGAGCGAATCGCCCGCACGTGTCAGCATTTTTTGCGCCGAACGCTCCACCACGTGTACGGGAATGTGCGGGTGATGCTTGATAAATACGTCCAGCGCGGCAATGTGATCGCGATGCTCGTGTGTGAGAAAAACGGCATTGATCCGATCGGGCTGAACGCCCTCGATCTCCAGCGCGGCGCACAGATTTTTGGCACAGCGCCCGGCATCGATCAGCACGGCATGCTCGCCGCAGCGCAAAAGCGCGGCGTTGCCATCCGAGCCGGAATAGAGCAGCTTCAACGAATACGCCATCTGCTACCTCACCGGAACATATCCAGCACAAACAGGTCGATGGCATCCATCAGAAAGGTGAACACCAGCGGAAAGATGATGGTCATCATCCACTTTGACTTCTCCAGGCGGCGGTTACCGTCGGCAATAAACTCCTCTTTTTCGGCAAGCGTCATCGTATCCGGCAGATCCTCGACCGTCAACCCCTTGCGGTACAAAAAACGGTTGTAGATGAAATAGGCCAGCACAAATCCAACCAGCAAAAACGCATAAAGCAGCATCACAACAAAGGAGTAAAAGGTTTCGTCGGTGCCGTCCGCATAAAAGAGAAGCAGCTTATACAGGGCAAAAAACAGCACCGTATTCAGCACCAGCACCAACAAGAGGCGCATACTTTTTTTCTTTTCGGGGGGAGTGTTGTTTGGCATAGCGCTTCCTTTCTTTGTCAGATGCTTGGCATAAGGCGCGTGGCACCCACGCCGCGTACGTGCAGCGCACGGCAGGCACTCTCGCCAAAAACGCCGTTCATCAATGCGGAAAGCTCTGCCACGTCCTCGGCCTTGACAAAGGCCTGGATCGTGCCGGCAAAGCCGCCGCCGTGTACGCGATAAGCCCCCTCACGGTGCGAGAAAAAGCGGTCTGCAAGGCAAAGCGCAAGCGAGAGCCCCTGCTCTTGCGGATGGGCGGGGGAATAGATATTTTGTAAATAGTCAAACGAGGAGCGCCCCGAGGCGCGCACCAGTGCAAAAAAGGCGGAAAGTTCACCCATTTGCAGGGCAATTTTCTGCTTTTGCACGCGTTTGTTCTCCTCGAAAAAGTGGATGGCGCGCAGGATCGCGCGGTCGCCCACGCTCTGGCGCAGTGTGGGGAGCGCCGCGTAAAATGCCTGCTCGTCCACCTCGCGCAGCACGCTTTTATCAAGCGCTGCCGCCACAGCCTTCATCTCGGCGGGGATCGCGGCGTAATCCGGGGTGAGGTCGGCGTGATTGCCGCCCGTGTTGACGATGCAGAGGCGATAGCCGGCAGCCGTCAGGTCAAAATCGATCCGCTCGGTCACAGGGTGCGCTGCATCGGCAAAATCAATGGCAATGATGCCGCCAACGGCGCACGCCATCTGGTCCATCAGGCCGCAGGGCTTGCCGAAAAAGCTGTTTTCCGCGTATTGCGAGATCACGGCGATCTCCTCGGCCCCGATGCGGGCATCGTTGTAAAAATGATTTTCAATGTTGCCCACCATATCTTCAAACGCGGCAGAGGAGGAAAGCCCCGAGCCCTTGGGAACGTTTGAGGTGGTATATGCGTCAAAACCACCTACCGTGTGGCCGTTTTGCGCAAATTTGGCGCAAATGCCGGCGATAATGGCGCGTGAGGTGCCAAAGTCGCACTCGCGTGGGGTGCGGTAGTCTGCAAGCTCAATGCTGTCCTCGGGGAACCCCTCGGACTTCAGGCGTACGCGTCCGTTTTGCGTGGGGGACGCCACGGCGATGATGTCAAAATCCACCGAGGTGGCGATCACGCAGCCGCGGTTGTGGTCGGTATGGTTGCCGGAAAGCTCGCTGCGCCCGGGCACCGAGAAAAGCGCGACCTCGCGCTCCTTTCCGTACAAGCTCTCAAACTCCTTTACCGCCGCCACGTAGCGTGCGGTCTGTGCAGCAAGCGCTTCCTTGCCGTAAAGCGAGAGCAGGGCGGCGTTGTAAGCGCCGCCTTGCAAAAGCGAAATCGTTTGTGTGGTGTTCATACACGCTCCTTGTGGGGGTTATTCCAGGCCCATCTGACCCATCAGCTTGCGGTTAAATTCCTCTGCGGTGTTATAGCCCATCTTCTTCTGACGGTTGTTCATCGCAGCGATCTCCAAAATGATGGCAAGGTTTCGGCCGGGCTTGACGGGAATGGTGATGCCGGGCACCTTGATGCCCAGAATATCAACGGTCTGGTTGTCAAGGCCCAGACGGTCGTACATTTTGCCCTGTACCCAGGGCTCAAGATTGATCACAAGGTCAATGCGCTCGGTGTTTTTGACCGAGCCCATACCAAACAGCCGGCGCACGTCAACAATGCCGATGCCGCGCAGCTCAACGTAGTGGCGGATGATAGCGGGCGCTTCGCCGACCAGCGTGGTGGCAGAAACGCGCTTGATCTCCACGGCGTCGTCCGCGATCAGACGGTGACCGCGCTTGATCAGCTCAATGGCGGTCTCGCTCTTACCAACGCCGGAGTCGCCCAGCAGCAAAAGGCCCTCGCCGTAAACCTCGACCAGTACGCCGTGGCGCGTGATGCGGGGGGCAAGCAAAACGTTGAGCTTGGCGATCAGCGCCGCCATAAACGCGCTGGTCGTTTCCTTTGTGCCAAGCAGCGGAACGCCGTGGCGCTCGGCAGCCTCGGTCATATAGGGGGAGGGGGGCAGAGAGGTGGAAAGGATCACAGCAACGGGCGTGTGGCGGAAAAAGTCCTCGATCTTGGCATTGCGCTTGCTTTGCGGCTGCTCCTCTAAGTAGGAGTATTCCGCCTGACCGATGATCTGAATACGCGTGCGCTCAAATTTTTCAAAAAATCCGGCCAGCGCCAGCCCGGGGCGGTTGACCTCGGGGTTGGAGATCATGATCTCACTTGCCTCGCGTGGCAGATAAAAGCTTTCCAACGAAAAGGGGCTGATCAGATCGGATAACGGGATACTGTATTGCTCGTGCATGGTGACCTCCTTGTCCGCGCAGTGCGCGGCGTGGTATTGTAGTATATTATAACATAAATACCGTTAATTTTAAAGGGCTTTTTCGATATTTTTGAAAAAGATCTGCGCCATTGCGACATTCATAGAATATTCATAAATATATGATATACTGAATATTACGTAAAATTCCTTTCAAAGGAGAATTGTATGAAAAGATCATTTCTTATACGTGTCGGCGCCTGGCTTTTGCTTTGCGGCCTGCTTCTGGCGCTTGGCGGATGCGCGGCCACCCGCACAGTGCGCCCCAGCGGCAACGCCAACAAGGTGGTGGCCACCGCAGGCGACGTTGAGATCTTATATGACGAGCTGTATTATCTTGCCATGTCCCGTATCGCGGAGCTGAAGGAGCAGCACGGCGAGCAGGCGCTCTCCGATCCTGCCGTTGCAGCAGAGCTGAAAAGCTTTGTGGAAGAAAATCTTCTCACCCGCAACCACGCCCTCGTCCTTGTTGCCAAGGATTTCGGCATCGAGATCGACAAGGGAGAGCTTGGGGAAAAGGTGGACGAGCGCATCGAGCAGATCCTTACCGAAACCTTTGAGGGGGATCGCGACGCGTACATCGAAAGCCTGAACGGCTCCTACCTTACCGATCGCTACGTGCGCAATCATATCGCCACCGAGGAGCTGATGGCATCCTTTGTCATCACCGAGATGCTGGAGCGCGGCTCGCTGGATGGCAGCGAGGCGGCAGCAATGGAGTTTTTGCGGGGGGATGACGTGGCGCGTGTGTACCAGGTTCTGATCGAAAGACGCAATTACGTCAGCGCCGAGGCCGCCCTGCAAAAGGCGACCGAGCTGCGGGCCCGTGTGGCGGCAAAGACTGAGGATGCTGCCCGTGTGGATGAGATGCGCCTTGCCATTCAGTTCAGCACCTACGTTGACGATGGCAACGGGCTGTACTTTGCCCGCGGAGAAATGGAAAAGGCCTTTGAGGATGCCGCCTTTGCGCTGCCGCTTTACGGCGTGAGCGAGGTGCTTGAGGTTGAGGGCGGTTACAGCTTTGTGATGCGCCTGCCCAAGGACGAGGCATATATGAGCGACCATATCGATGCGCTGTATCAAAAGGCATATTACGTTACGCTTAACAAAATGGTAGATGAAAAGCTTGCCACCATGACGCTTTCCATGACGGAATACGGCAGCGAGCTGGATCTTACAAACCTGCCCGCGATCGATGCAAACGGCGGCGAAACCGCCTACACGGTGGTTGGAATTTGTGCTTGCGTGTTGCTTGTGGGCGGCATTGGTGCCCTTGTATACTTCCTGATGCGTCGCAATGGTGGGAAATACGTCAAAAACAGCAAAAACTCTCACCGTTAAGCCACTTTTTAAAAAATAACGCTATGCAGCGCGCGCTCCGCGCCGGGGCGAAAGAACGCTGAAAATACAAAAAAGCCACCCGTCGGGTGGCTTTTTTGTATTTTTACTTGTTGGCAAGCTTTTCCTTCACGCGCTTGTCGTATTCGGCTCTGCCCTCGTCGGTCATCCAGAAATCCGGATATGCGGTGCAGGGGATGCTCGGCTCGGTGCCGTCGGTGCCGTAGAAGGGGGAGCTGTGGTCGTTTTCGTATTTCACACGGTCCTCCTCGCGGCGGAAATCAGGCAGATCGTAGGGAACGCCGTTTTCCAGCATGCTCTTGTGGCCAAGGATGGCTGCGGATGCCATCGTGGTGGCAAAATATACGTCAAACTCGGGGGTGCGGTTTTCGCGGATGCAGTTCAGGAACTCGCGGATGACGTAAAAGTCACCGCCGCCGTGACCGGTCTTGGCGATCAGCTTCTCGTCCTTGTCGCGCAGAAGGGGTGCATAGCACATACGCTCTGCCTTGCCCTCGGGCACCTGCCACTTGTTGTAGATCAGGGATACGCGTCCCGTGCCGTCGCGCAGGTTTTCGATCTGGCCGTTCTCGCCGCAAATGCGGTAGGAGTTCTCGTGTGCGCCAAAGCCGGCGCAGCCGGTCACGCGGAATACCGAGTGGTCGTCGTTGAGCAGGGTAATGATCGCGGCGCGCTCCGGTACACCTCTGGAAATGCCGTCAAACTCAAAACGGACGGGGTCGTATACCGGCATCGCGCTGACACGGATGGGGCGGGAGCCGGTGATGTACATCAGGGGCGCCAGCGAGTGGGTGATGTAGTAGGTGCGGGGGAGGTTGTATCTCCAATGCTTGGAGGTGGGGCAAAGCTCGATGGCATACTCCACGTCGCCGGGGTCAAGCGGATGGTTGTATTCACCCTCGGCAAACAGCACCTTACCAAGCGAGCCCTCGCGGTATACGCGGCGCATTTCCTGATTGAATTTCATAAAGGGATAGTTTTCAGAGAGCATGTAGATCGCCTTGCTTTTTTCAGCGGCGCGTACCAGCGCAACGCCTTGCGCCATTGTGGCGTTCGAGGTGCATTCGCTCAGCACGTGAATGCCGCGCTCCAAAAGGCGCACCGCGTAGGGGGCATGCTCGTGGAAGTAGTTGCTCAGCAGAACGGCCTCAAGGCCCTCGTGCTCGATAAACTTGTCAAACTCGGTGTAAATGGTCACACCGTCGCCAAGCTTTTCCTTTGCCTTTTGCGCGTATTTTTCATTGAAATCGCAAACGGCAACGATCTCGGCGTTGTTGGCAAGCACGCTGTTGTAAAAGCTGGAGCCGCGGTATCCGCCAAAGATGCCCATTTTAATCGTTTTTGTGCTCATGGTGATCTCCTTTTCTTTTAGAGGCCATAGCCCCTTGTTCGATATCATTATAGCGCAAAAAAGAAAGAAAAGTAAATGGAAAAATTCCATCATTTTATGTAAATAATCCTTTTCTCGCCGCCGTAGCACTTTTATAATTTCCTCTTGCAAAGTTTGTTTTTTTATGTTATAATATATTCTGTATATTTATGTGCGCGCGCAATTTTCGCGCGGAAAGGACAAATTATGAAACGCGTATCCAAGGAAAACTATTATCTTGATATCGCACAAACGGTGGCTGAGCGTGCCACCTGCCTGCGCCGCAAGTTCGGCGCCATCATCGTGAAAAATGACGTTATTGTTTCCACGGGCTATAACGGTGCCCCTCGTGGCAGAAAAAATTGCAGCGATCTCGGCTTTTGCTATCGCGAGAAAATGAACATTCCGCGCGGCGAACGCTATGAGCTGTGCCGCTCGGTGCATGCCGAGCAAAATGCCATCATCGCCGCTCCGCGCGAGCAGATGCTGGGCGCAACGCTTTATATGGTATGCACCTCGCCGGAGGACGGCAGCGTGCAGGGCGGCTGCAACAGCTGCATGATGTGCAAGCGCACGATCCTGAATGCGGGCATCGCCACCGTGGTGGTGCGCGATACCCCCACCGAATACCGCGTGATCAACGTTTCCGATTGGATCGAGGACGACGATTCGCTGAGCGGAAGGTTTGGGTACTGAGATGAAAAGGATCACCCTTACCGCCCTTTTGCTTGCCCTTTTGCTGCTGCTTGGCAGCTGCGGCAGCCGCTTTGAGCGCGATGCCGAGGGGCTTGGCTATACCGATGGCAAGACCGACGTGTATTACACGGCACTCCCCTCTGCCTTTGAGGCGGGGCGCGCGGGCGATGCCGTTGGCGAGTATACCGATAAAAAATACGATCGCACCGTCACCTTTTACCTGATCCCCGAGCTTGACGGCGCGCGCTTCCTCACCGACGACAACGGCTACGTTTACTGTGCCGATCCTGCGGTGGCCGATGCCGCAAAATGGCAGCCCTCCGCGCTGCTGATCTGCGAGGAGGATGCCATCAGCGTGGAGCAGGCGCGCCTTACCGCAAGCGAGGAGCTTGCAGCCTTTCACAGCGCGTGGTTTTTGGGGGAGGAGAGTGAGCTGCCCCTGCAAAAGGCAAGCTACTTCCGCCGCTTGAAAATGGCCTGTGCTGCATACCCAAATCTGTATTATTGCGTCAACTTTTATTATTATGAGGATGGCAGCGCGTATTTTTACGACACCGAGGCAGGGCGCGCCGTTGTGTGCCCCGAGGCACTTGTGCCGCTGTTTTACCTCACCTGATCAAAGGAGCCTTTATGAACACTGCTATGCAAGCCGAGCGCCGGGCCAAGGGAGAGGAGCACTCCCCGCGCCGCGTGCTGTTTGTTTGCACGGGTAATACCTGCCGCTCGCCGATGGCAGCGGCGCTGCTCAACGACATGTCGCGCCCGCGCGGCGTTTGCTCAATGGGCGAGAACACGCCCGGCGTATGCTACAGCGCTGCTTCCGCGGGGCTGTTTGCCGCCGAGGGAGAGCCGATCTCCCCAAATGCCAAGGCGGCGCTGCAGGCGGCAGGGGTAGCCCCCACGCCTGATAACGATTATACCGCGCACCGTGCGCGCTGTGTAACGGCAGAAATGATAGAAAATGCCGACCTCGTGGTGGGGCTTTCCGCCTCGCACGCGATGCAGCTGATGCTGCGCTTTCCCGAGGCGGCAGAAAAGATCACCACGCTTCCGATGGACGTGTCGGATCCTTACGGCGGCTCGCTTGAGGTCTACAGCGCCTGCCTTGCGCAGATCAAGCTGTGCCTGGAGCTTGCTTTTTTGCCAAACAAGGGGGACGTATGACGGTAAAGCGCATCGAGCACGCGGATCTTGCCGCGATCGCCGCCCTGGAGAGGGCGTGCTTTGTCCACCCCTGGAGCGAGGAGGCGCTGGCGCTTCTTTGCACGGACGAGGCCTTTGGCTTTGTCTGCTACGAGGGGGAGCAGGCCGTGGCATACGGCGGCATGCTGACGGTGCTGGACGAGGGGCAGATCACCAATATCGCCACCCTGCCCGCCTTTCGCAGAAGGGGGCTTGCCCATGCGGCCTTCAGCGCGTTGCTTGACCTCGCGCGGGAGCGCGCGCTTGCCAGCGTAACGCTTGAGGTGCGCGTTTCCAACGCGCCGGCGATCGCGCTTTATCAGCGCCTTGGCTTTACCGAGCTTGGCAGGCGCAAAAATTTTTATACAAGGCCGACCGAGGATGCCATCGTAATGGGCATCACGCTTTAAAGAAAAACGGAGAACACTATGTACATTTTAGGGATGGAAAGCTCCTGCGACGAAACCTCTGCTGCGGTCATCCGCGCGGACGGTACGGGGATGGAGATCCTTTCCAATATCGTGGCCTCGCAGATCGAAACGCATCGCCTTTACGGGGGTGTTGTGCCGGAGATCGCCAGCCGCGCACATATCGAGGCGGTGACCGGCATCACGCAGCAGGCGCTGCAGGAGGCGGGGCTTGCGCTCTCGCAGATCGACACCGTGGCGGTCACCGCCGCACCGGGCCTGATCGGCGCCCTGCTTGTGGGTCTTAATTTTGCCAAATCCTTGGCGTTTGCCAACAGAATTCCGCTGGTGGCTGTCAATCATATCAAGGCACACGTGGCTGCAGCCTATCTTGCCGAAAAGGATCTAAAGCCCCCCTTTCTTGCCATCGTGGTGTCGGGGGGACATACCTCGCTGTATGAGGTGCGCACGCATACCGATTTTGTAGAGATCGGCGCCACGCGCGACGATGCCGCAGGCGAGGCGTTTGATAAGATCGGCCGTGTGATCGGGCTGCCGTACCCCGGCGGCGCCGCCCTGGATAAGCTTGCCTACGAGGGGGATCCGCGGGCGATCAGGCTCCCTTCACCGGCGCTGGGAAAGGAAACGCTGGATTTTTCTTTCAGCGGGCTTAAGACCGCCGCGCTCAATTATATCAACAGCACGCGCCAAAGCGGTGCCGAGGTGCCGCGCGCCGATCTGGCGGCCTCTTATACGCATGCCATCGTGCAAGGGGTTACTGCCAAGGTGGAGCAGGCACTTGTGCAAACGGGATACAAAACGCTGGTGCTTGCCGGCGGCGTGGCTGCAAATTCGCATCTGCGCGGCAGCCTGCAGCAGCTATGCAAGGGGCTTGGCGTTCAGCTTTGCGTGCCTTCCCGCGCGCTGTGCGGCGACAACGGCGCTATGGTGGCAGCGGCAGGATATTTTGAGGCCGAGGCGGGGCATTTTGCCTCTACTGACCTCAACGCCTCGGCCGAGGATCCGGATTTCAGAGATTGCTGAGGCGGCAAAATTTTGTCAAGTGTTTTTTGAAAAATACTGCAAATTCGGCGCTTTGAATAAAGATTGTGAACAAACCGCGAATTTTGTTTTTCCACAGCACTTTTCCACAAGGCTGTGGAAAAGTAGCGGCTTGCCAATAATTATACAGAGCAATTCGTAAAAAAAAGCGCAAAATTTCCGAAAAGTCAGGAAGTTAAGACCTTTTTCTGTGGAAAAAGCTGTTGAAACTGTTGATAACCTTGCATATTTTCCACTGTGGAAAACTAAGCCGCTGTGGAGAATTGTTGTAAATTTTGTCATTTTTTGCGGGATAGCACCTTGTGCAAAACCACAAAAAGCACCCGTTCGAACGGGAAAAAAGGGAGTAAAAATGGAAGAAAAAGAATTGCGCACCGCGCGTGCGACACAGGCGAAAAATAAAATAGAAAACGTAAGCCCCGCAGTCATCAAGCGCTTGCCGCGCTATTTCCGCTATCTGCGTGAGCTGATCCGAGAGGGCAAGCTGCGCATCAGCTCCGGTGAGCTTTCTGCGCGGATGCGTGTGACCGCCTCGCAGATCCGCCAGGATCTGAATTGCTTTGGCGGCTTTGGCCAGCAGGGCTACGGCTATAACGTGCAGTATCTGTATACCAAGATCTCCGAGCTGCTTGGCGTTGGCGACGGCTTTTCCGCCATCATCATCGGTATGGGCAACCTTGGCCGCGCGCTGGCCAACAACCCCATGTTTGAAAAGCGCGGCGTTGACGTGATCGCGGCCTTTGATATCGGAGAGGGGATCGTGGGCAAAAGCGTGGGTGCGCTGACCGTGCGCCATATGGACGAGCTGCCCGAGTTCTGCCGCCGCCACCAGGTCGACATCGCCGTGCTGACGCTGCCCAAGGAGGCAACGCCCGACGTGGTGCGCGAGCTTTCTGAGCTTGGCGTCAGAGGGCTTTGGAACTTTACGGGTGTCGAGCCGGAAACCATCTGCCCCGAGATGGTGGTGGAAAACGTGCATTTGGGTGATGCGCTGATGACGCTGTGCTATCAGCTGCGCACCGAGGAGGAGCAAAAATGAAGCTGAGCTTTACCTACGGGCAAGGGGCATTTGTGCTGCCCACCGCCCTGCTGGCCGCCTTGGATAAGGCCTCTAAAAAGGATCTGCGTATCCTTTTGGAGCTTGCGGCAGACCCACTCTCGCAGCTGGATCTGAACGCCGCCACCACGGCGCTTGCCGCCCGCCTTGGCATCGGCAAAAACGATATCTCCGCGGCGCTGGCCTTCTGGCGCGGCGCAGGCGTGATCGCCACCGAGGAGGGCGAGGTCGCCGCAGCGCCCGTTGCACAAGAGCAGCAGAGCGCACCCGCAGCGCCCATCGTGATCGCCGAACGCAGCCTGCCTGCCTATACCACCGAGGAGCTTTCCGGTATTCTGGACCGCCGCGAGGAGCTGCGACACCTGATCGACGATTGCCAGCAGGCCTTTGGTAAGATCTTCAACCAGAGCGAGATCACGGTTATCGCCGGCCTTTCCGAGTATTTGGGGCTGGACGGCGAGTACATTCTGCTTTTGCTGACGCATTGCCGCAATATGGAAAAAAAGTCGCTGCGCTACGTAGAAAAAATGGCGATCACTTTGCACGACGAGGGGGTTCAGGATCCCCGCGAGCTGGAGCAGCGGCTGCAGCACATCGAGCTGATGGCAAAGGCATCCGGCAAGGTCCGCGCTATGTTCGGCATCACCTCTCGCTCGCTCACCTCTAAGGAAAAGGAATTTCTGGAGGACTGGATCTGCGCAAAGAAATACGACGAGCGCGTGATCAAGCGCGCGTACGAGATCACGGTGGATAGCATCAACAAGCCCTCGCTTTCCTACGCCAACAAAATCCTGGAGCGTTGGTATGCAGAGGGGTATCGCACGCTGGAGGATGTAGAAAAGGCGTTGGCCGAATACAAGCGCAAAAAGCAGGGCAACGGCTCCAGCTTTGATGTGGACGAGTTCTTTGAGGCGGCGCTCAAGCGCACCTACGGCGAGTCCTGATAACGGAGTGGATTATGGGATATAATAAAGAAAATTACAGCCGTATCCGTACGGAATATCAAACCAAATATTTAAAGGCCTACGAGGAGGCAGACCGCCGCACGGCTATGCTACACCAAAAAAGCCCGGAGCTTGCCGCCATTGACCGCAAGCTTGCCGCAACCGGCGCAAAGATCGCCATGGCCGCGCTTGGCACGGGGACGTCTTATCGCGAAAGCCTGGAGAGGGTGGAAAAGGAAAACCTTGCCCTGCAGGCTGAGCGCGCTGCGCTGCTTGCATCGCTTGGCTATCCCGCAGATTATACCCAGCCCCCCTACGAGTGTCCCGCCTGCCGCGACTCCGGCTTTGTGGGCACAAAAATGTGCGAGTGTATGCGCCGCGAGCTGATCCTCGCCGCGTGCGAGTCCTCGGGGCTTGGCGTGCTGATGCAAACGCAATCCTTCGAGCGGTTTTCGCTGGATTTTTACAACGAGGGCACTGAGCGCGACACCATGGCGCGCAACCTTTCTCTGATGCGCGATTATGCCGAAAAATTTGACGAGAAGGCGGATAACCTGATCCTTTGCGGGGCCACGGGCCTTGGTAAAACGCATCTTTCCACCGCCGTGGCGCGCCGCGTGATCGAGCGGGGCTTTGACGTATATTACACCACCGCGCTGCAGATGTTCTCGGATTTTGAGCACACGCGCTTTGGTACGGGTACGGGGGCTGCCCCCGCCGTTTCGATCTCGCGCTATACCGATTGCGATCTTCTGATCCTGGATGATCTGGGAACTGAGGTCAGCAACCAGTTTACCAACTCCTGCCTGTATCTGGTGCTGAACAACCGCATCAACCTCTGCCGTCCCACCATCATCAGCACAAATCTGACGGGCAGAGAGATCAAGGCGCGCTATACCGACCGCATTGCCAGTCGCATCCTTGGCGATTTTAAGCCCTTGCTTTTCACAGGCACGGATATTCGCCGCCAAAAGCTGAAATAAATACATAAAAAAGCGTACCGTGTGCAGACTAATGCACGGTACGCTTTTTTGTTGAGGAGGAAGCTTTATGCCTAACGTAAAGGAAAAAAGGGAATTGGAGGAGGAATTTTTCTTTTCCGAGATCTATAAAAACACCAAAATGGGTGCAGAGGCGATCATCAATCTGCTGCCGCACGTCAAGGAGGATGCCATCCGCAGCCTGATGACGCAGCAGCTGGACGGATACGAGAAATATGCGGCGCGTGCCGCAAAGCAGCTGGAGTGTCGCGGCGTTACCCCTAAGGAGGAAAATATCTTCACCCGGCTTGGCGCACGGGTGGGGATGGCGCTGAACACCATGATGGACTCCACCACAAGCCATATTGCTGAAATGATGGTAGAGGGCTCTAATATGGGGATCACGGATATGACCAAGCTGCTCAACAGCTTTGAGGTGCAGGGAAATGCCGTGGATGCCGTGCGCCTGGCGCGTGAGGTCGTGGCCTTTGAGGAGCATAACCTGGAAATGCTGAAGCGCTTTCTTTAATACAAAAATCCCACCCGTTCGGTGGGATTTTTGCTTTTTATAAGCTTCTGCCCTTGTATGCAGAGGGCAAGCAACCGATGTGGCGCTTAAAGGCGGCAATATAGGCAGACTGGCTGCGAAAGCCCACGCGCGCGGCGGCATTTGCCACGCTTTCGCTTTGCAAAAGCGCAAGGCTCTCGCTGATGCGGCGCCTGGAAAGATACTCGGATACCGAAACGTTAAAGGCCTCCTTAAAGCGGCGGGAAAGATGCTCGCGGCTGTAAAAGAAGTGCGCGGCGATCTCGCCCACGTCCGCAATGCTTGCATATTCGGTGTCGATATAGCGCTTTACCTTTGCCATCTGGTCGGTAAAGGCCTTGCCGTGGTGGTGCAGCATCTCGGGGGAGTTGAGCAGATCAAACAGCCGCACCAGATAGGATCTCAGCAGCAAAGCCGCATACGTGTGCGCACTTTTGGCGGCATTTTCTGCTTTTTGCAGCAGCAAAAGCACCTCATCGCGCATCGCTTCCGGAATTTTCAGCATCGCCCCCTGCGTGTTGCTGATAAATTCTGTCATAGAAAGGATCTCGCCCTCGTGCGCAAAAAACTCCGGCGAGAAATACAGCACGTAGCGCTCGTAGCGCGAGGGGGAGAGCAAGCGCGCCGTGTGCATCTCGTAGGGGCGTGCCCAAACGGCGCAAAGCGACTCGGGGCGGCTGCAGGTGTCCTCGCACAGATACTCCACGTCGCCCCCCACGTAAATGCAAAGCTCATAGTATTCGTGTGTGTGCAAGCCTTCCTCAAAGGTGGCGCGCGTGTAATAGGTGCTGCGGTGCGAAAAGATCAGCTGCGGCGAGGGGGCAACGTCTGTCCACCCCTTGGGGTTTTCAAACGTCAGTGGCCAACGCGCCCCCTTTGGCGCGCTTTGTTTATTGTGCGGATGTGTGCGGCGATAAAGCTCCAGCATAAAAGCTCCTTTGATATCACAAAACCGAAAAACAAGGTCACAAAACGGCTTGATTTTTTGAAATGAATGCTTTATAATGGTATTGTACTGAAAAAACGCTATTTTGTCAAGGAGGAATTTTTACAATGGGAAAATTGATGGAAAGATCTCGCCGCGTTGACGTGTGCGTCATCGGTGGCGGCCTTGCGGGAATGTGTGCTGCGATCGCTGCGGCAAGACACGGCGCCAAGGTGGTGCTGATGCAGGATAGACCCGTGCTTGGCGGCAACGCCTCCAGCGAGATCAAGATGTGGGTATCCGGCGCGGGCACCCGCGTGCGCAACCTGCAGGAAACAGGCCTTTTGGAGGAGATCCTGCTGGAGAATATGTATCGCAACCCCACCCGCAATTTCTCCATCTGGGATTCTATCCTTTATGAAAAGGTCAAGGCCGAGGAAAATATCGAGCTGCTGCTCAACTGCGCGTGCTGCTTTGCAGAGTGTGACGGCAGCACCATCGAAAATATCACCGGCTTTCAGCTGACCACCTACACCTGGCAAAGGGTAGAGGCCACCACCTTTATCGACTGCTCCGGCGACAGCATCCTGGCCGAGCTTGTGGATGCTGAGTATATGGTGGGGCGCGAGGCAAAGGAAACCTTTGGCGAGGCGTGGGGCCTGGAGAAGGCCGACCGCAAAACGATGGGCATGAGCCTGATGATCCAGGCACACGAAACCGACCACAAGTGCGAGTTCATCCCCCCCGAATGGGCCTATAAGTTTGAAACCGACGAGGATATGAAAAATAAGCCCCACGATTGCCTTGAGCGCATTGAAACCAACTTTTACTGGATCGAGCTGGGCGGCGAGGTGGACTCGATCCACGATACCGAACAGGTGCGCGACGAGCTGATCAAGATCGCCTACGGCGTGTGGGACCATATGAAGAACCACGGCGACCACGGGGCAGAGAATTGGGAGCTTGACTTTATCGGCTTTTTGCCCGGCAAGCGCGAGAGCCGCCGTTACGTGGGCGACTACGTGCTGACGCAAGAGGACGTGGAAAACGCCCGCCACTTTGAGGACGAGGTCGCTTACGGCGGCTGGCAGATCGACAACCACCTGCCCGGCGGCTTTCATATGTCCGGCGGCAAGGATGCCCAGGGGCATCTGCAGAAAAAGCGCCTGACCGATCCCTACGGCATCCCGCTGCGCTCCCTCTACTCCAAAAACGTCAGCAACCTGATGTTTGCCGGCCGTAACCTCAGCGCTTCTCACATTGCGTTTGCCAGCGCGCGCGTGATGGGCACCTGCGCCGTGATGGGCCAGGCCGTTGGCACCGCTGCCGCTATGATGAGCAAATACAATATGACCGCGCGCGAGCTTGGCGTAAAGAAGATCGCCGAGCTGCAGGCGGCTCTGATGGAGGACGACTGCTTCCTACCCGGCTACAAGCGTGCCATATCTCCGCTTTGCAACGAAAAGACCTTGTCCGCCGCCTGGGGCGATGCCTCTGTGCTGCTTAACGGCACCGAGCGCAAGATCTGGGGCAACGACAACGGCTACTGGGGCATGTGCAACCGTCCGATCACCTATACCTTTGAAGAAAAGAAGCATATCTCCGAGTTTCGCCTGATCGTGGATAGCGACCTTGACCGCGAGTACGTAGAGGGCAACCCCAAGGCGTTGTATTTCTCCAACCCTCTGTTCCGCCGTTTGGATTACAACTACACGTCCTTTGGCTTCCCCAAATGCATGCTCAAGGCCTTCCGCATCGAGGCGCTGAACGACAGCAATGAGTGGGTAACGGTATGGGAAACCAATAAGAACCACCAGAGAATGATCCGCGAAAAGCTGGACGTGGAAACCACCGCGATCCGCCTGATCCCCATCAACACCTATTTTTCCGAGGAGATGGGCCCCTCTGCCTACGGCAGCTCGCAGGCGCACATCTTTGCCTTTGAGGTGAGAGAATGAAGATCCTGACGCAGACCGCCCCCTCGCTTTTCAAGCTTCTTGGCATCAAGCAGACGCTGCAGCTATATGCCGATGCCGGCTTTGAGGGAGTGGATTGGAATTTTGGCGACGAGCTGACAAACAAGAAGATCCGCGCGGGGAACTACCGCGGCATCTCCTGCTTTGACGGCGACGTCCAGCAGGTGGTGGCACATTACGCGCCGCAATTTGAGATGGCACGCGCCGCAGGTCTTGCGGTCACGCAGGGGCACGCTCCCTTCCCACCCAGGCTTGAAAATGACCCCACGTGTCTTGATTTTATGATCGAGGTCTACAAGAAAAACATTCTTGCCTGCGGGCAGCTCGGCTGCAAAAGCCTGGTGATCCACGGGATGCACCGCACCAAGGGCGGCGTGCAGGAATCGCAGCAGTACGTGGATGAGCTGAACCTGCATCTCTACCGCTCGCTGATCCCCACGCTTTTGCAAGCACAGGTCACCGTGTGCCTAGAAAACCTCTTTTTCCGCCACGCCCCTCTGCACGGCAGAGGGATGATCTATCAAGGGCATTGCAGCGACCCGCACGAGGCGATCGAGCTGATCGACCTGCTCAATGCAGAGGCAGGGCGCGAGTGCTTTGGTATCTGTGTGGATATCGGGCATCTGCACCTTATCGGAGCTGACGAGCGCAAGTATCTTTCCTTGCTTGGAAAGCGCGTCAAGGCGTTGCATCTGCACGATAACGACGGCAACGACGACGATCACCTCGCGCCCTATAACGGCAGTGTGATCTGGGCTGAGGTGCTGCAGGCTCTTGCCGAGATCGGCTATGAGGGCGACCTTGACTTTGAGATCGGCAAGCAGATCAACCCCAAGGCCCTGCCCATCGAGCTTTTGCCCACGCAGCTTGCAAGCATTGCTGCGACCGGCAGATATTTTTGCGAGCAGATCCAAGCAAAAAAAGCGTAAAAATACAACCGTTTGCGGGGTAAATCCGCAAAAGGGTGTTCTTTTTTGTAAAGATCAGCGCTGCACGCGGCCGCTGGCATCCCCGCCGGCAAGGTTTTCCACCTCGGAAAGCGATACCATGTTGTAGTCACCCTCGATAGAGTGCTTCAGGCAGCTTGCTGCCACGGCAAACTCGATGGTGCGCTGGGGGGCAAAGCCGTTTACAAGAGAGTAGATCAGGCCTGCGCCAAAGCTGTCGCCGCCGCCCACGCGGTCCACGATGTGCATGGCGTACTTCTTGCTGAAGTAAGCCTCGCCGCCGGTGTAGAGCATAGCGGACCAGTCGTTATCGTTGGCGGACTTGCTCTCACGCAGGGTGATGGCAACGCCCTTAAAGCCAAAGCGGTCGGTCAGCTTTTTGGCAACGGAGATATAGCCGTCGCGGTCAAGCTTCCCGCCGTAGATATCGGTGTTGTCAGCCTCGATGCCAAACACGTCCTTGGCATCCTCCTCGTTTGCAATGCAGTAGTCGATATAGTGGCAAAGCTTATCCATCACCTCGCCGGCCTTCTGCTTGCTCCACAGCTTTTTGCGGTAGTTCAGGTCGCAGGAGATGGTAATGCCCTTAGCCTTGGCCGCCTTGCAGGCTGCCTCGCAGATCTCTGCCATCGTGTCGGAAAGCGCGGGGGTGATGCCGGTGAAGTGGAACCACTCCACACCCTCAAAAATAGCATCCCAGTCAAAATCAGCCTGCTCAGCCAGCGCGATAGAGGAGCCGGCACGGTCGTAAATGACCTTGGAGGGGCGCTGGCTTGCACCCTTTTCGCAGTAGTAGATGCCAACGCGGGGGCCGCCGCGTACGATCTTGGAGGTGTCAACGCCAAACTTGCGCAGGGAATTCACGGCCATCTGACCGATCTCGTGCGCGGGGAGCTTGGAAACAAAGGCGGCATCCATGCCGTAGTTGGCAAGCGATACGGCTACGTTTGCCTCAGCGCCGCCAAAGGTTGCTTCAAATTCCTCACTTTGTACAAAGCGCAGATAGCCGTTGGGGGCAAGGCGAAGCATCAGCTCGCCAAAGGTCACGATCTTTTTCATTTTATTTTTCTCCTTTGCGGATAAGTTTTTACCTGTTCAGTATAACACAAAATCGCGTGTTTGTCTACAACTTTTTTGCTTTTTTACACACTTCGCAAAAGAAAGGAGAAAATTTGAAAAATAAGGGAGAATTTTATTGACTTTACACTTGGTTTTATGATAGAATGGGCACAAAGAGCATTTTGGAGGTGTACCCTATGCAAAAATTACCAAAGGGCTATTATGCCATTCAAGCGGACTTTGAAAATGCCGCTAAGGACTGCTTTACGTACAAGGGCGTTTGCTACGAAGTAGAGGAGGGCGTTAATCTGTTCGCCACCGCACCCGAGGCAGATGCCGTTGCCACCGAGATCCCCGAGGTGGTGCTGGAGGGGCTGGATTACGAGCGATTTGAGGCACCCGTGCTGCTGTTTTCCGTCGGAACGCACCGCATCGACGACCTGAGTCCCACCGCTTCCCGTATCCTGCTTGGCGAAAAGGCAGGGGTAAACCCCAACCTTGCACCCGCCGCTCCCGGAGAGATGCCCGCCCTCAATCCCGCGCGTGCCGAGCGCGAGCAGGAGTCGCTGCTTTACGGTGGCAACGCAAGGGGCAACATTCGCCCGCAGGAGGGCTGTGCGCCGCTTTTGCTGCTTGACGGCTTTTACAACCATAAGGCGCGCTTTTTCGATCGCCGCATTTTAGAGGAGCTTGAGTGCCTTGCCATCTTCCGTAACATCGTGTACGTCGGCCCCTGGGGCAAGCTGGTGCATTTGTTTTCCAATTGCCGTCCCGGGCACAACGTGCAGCGTGAGGTGCGCTTTGAAAATATCCGCCTTGACGGCTATGACGATATGACGTACGGCGGCATCTTTCTGTATATGCACACCAAAAAGGCGACCTTTGATAACGTTGTGTATAACGATACCGCCAAGCTGTTCGGCTTCACCGACCTTGGCCTTACCACGGTAAACGCCCCCGTGAATGCAGAGTGCGCCGAGATCACCATCAAAAACTCCTACTTTGGAAATATGCGCGGCGAGCACGGCATTTGCGTCAACCTGCGTCAGGCCCCCGATCGCGCTTTTTCGCTTACGGTCGAAAATACCACCTTCTATAACGCCGCCTTGCAGGGCGAATCCCCCCTGCAGGTCTGCCTTGCCAACGAGCGCTGCTCGCTCACTCTGCGCGACTGCCGCTTTACCGATACGCGCGGTGGAAAAGCCGCCGTTACGGTATACGGTGAAGGGGAGAGCATTACGCTTGAGGGCTGCACTCTTACCGGCTTTGCAGGCGAGGTGGATCGCCAACCGCTGCTGATCACCGAGGCTCCCGCATACATTGAAAATCACGCCACCGACTGGCGCACGGAAACCGAGGACGCGCACACCGTGATCGGCACCGAGCAAGCCGATTTCTTTGCGCTGGATGCCTGCTATGCGGGCTGTAAGCCCTACCGTGGCGATCAGCACGTGCACAGCGCCAGCGGCGGACGCAGCGACGGCAAATATCCGCTTGCCGGCTGGGTGGAAAAAATGGACGAGGTGGGGCTTGATTTCGCCGCCATCGTCGATCACCACCAGATGCGCGGATTTTTCCTGCCCGAATGGAACGAGGAGCGCTTTATTATGGGCAGCGAGCCGGGTAGCGGCCTGCTTCCGCCCCACAACTGCGGCGCGACCTCGTCCTTCCATTACAATATGCTTGTGCCGCACAGATACGGCCTTGCCATGGTGCTTGCCAACTTCCCGGAGTTTGAGTTTCACGGCGACGAGCTGACCGGCTCCTTCGGCTATCCCAAATTCACCAAGGAAAGGCTGCTGCAGCTCAACGATTATATGCAATCCATCGGCGGTATGCTGGTGCACGCGCACCCCAAGGTGCTCATGGCATCCGAGGATCCGCTGGACTACTATTTCGGCGAGCATTCCTTTATCGAAACCGTGATCGGTACCTATTCCTCCACAGGCTCCTTCCGCACACACGATCTGTGGGTGGATCTGTTAAACCTCGGCAAGCACGTATACGCCTCTGTCGGCTCGGATACCCACACCGACGTGCGCAATACCGCCGTTGCCACCGCTTATCTTAAGGAAAGGCACGCGCGCTCCTTCTTCGAGGCGATGCGCCGCGGTAATTACACCGCAGGTGCCGTTGGCATCAAAATGTGTATCGACGGCAACCCGATGGGTGCAGAGCTTGCCTTCAGAGAGGGGATGCGGCTGACGCTGCGCGTTGGCGACTTCTTCGGTGCGGCACTGAAAAAGAACACCGCCTACGAGCTGCGCGTGTACACCGACAAGGGCCTTGCCTATGCCTCTCGCTTTAACGGCAACGAGCCGCAGGCGCTCGCGCTTGCGGTGCAGCCCCGCCGCTATTACCGAGCCGAGGTGCTGGACCTGACGCACAACTGCCGTATTGCCGCCGGCAACCCGATTTGGTTGGATAAAAATACAAACGACAACTAAAAAGCCTTGCGCGAGCGCGTACACACGCGCTCGCGCAAAATTTTTTGGTAAAAATATCTCAAAAGTGGTTGACATCGCGGGGGGCGTATGTTAAAATAGCCGTAAAGTCGTCCAAAGGATGCTTTAAATTATCTTTTTGCAGGAGGAAAAACAATGCTGCAACTGCCAAAAGGCTATTATGCCGTCCAAAGAATTGATGATGACGTTCCCGCTCTCGTGGCCGACTCCTTTACCTATAAGGGAGTGACCTACGCTGCCGAGGTCGGTGTAAATTTGTTTCCCACCATCGCCGCAGCGCTGGCTGCCGCTACCGAGGTGCCGGAAACCGTGATCGAGGGCCTGGATTACGAAAAATTTGAGGCTCCCGTTATTCTGCTTTCTGCGGGCAGCCACGGCGTTGGTCGCAAGGGCTCCAAGGACCGCGTGATCTTTGACCGTTCCGTGTATCTGCTGGGTCAAAAGGCGGGCATTTCCCCCAACCTTCCCGCCGCAGATCCGATGATGCCCCCCGCGCTCAATCCCGCCCGTGCCAACGAGGAAGAGGAGAGCAATTTGCGCGGCGGCTACGACTTTGGCTGTATGTACGCCAGCGCCCCCAACATCTCCGTGCTTGTATTCGACGGTGTGGTCACCACCAAGAGCTGGCGCTTTGGCGAATGGCGCGGTGCCCCCGGCTGCGACATCAAGGTGGAGTTTAAAAACGTGATCCACCACTCTCCCGACGGCCACACCCTTTACTCCTTCTCCTCGATCCGTGCAGATAACGCCTTCCAGCGCACCGTTCTGCTGGAAAATATCCGTCTGGATAAGGACTTCTTCGATTGCGGCTACGGCGGCATGCTGTTCGCCTTCAGCGGCCAGAATATCACGGTGGATAATCTGTGCGTAGACGGCACCACCCAGATCTTCGGCTTTTCCAACATTCCGCGCACCTCTAACTGCACGGCAATGAACAGAGATGAAACCAAGATCACCTTTAAAAACTCCTTTATCCGCAACCTGCGCGGCGAAAACGGCATCTGCCTGCCCTGCAACGGCGTGGGCGAGCGCTCTGTTGTGCTCAGCCTTGAAAACACCACCGTTATCAACGGCGCATGCGAGAACGAGGCCGCCTTCCAGATCGACCTGTTCAACGATCGCTGCGGCCTTGTGCTGAAGGATTGTAAGGTCATTGACGAGCGCGGCAGCACCGCTCCCGCCATCGAGATCCGTGGCACGGGCAGCAATATCGTGCTGGAAAACACCGAGATCAAGGGCTACGCCGCTGTGCAGGGTCCCGCACCCGTTCCGCCCTCCGACGCCCCCGCTAAGATCAAGACCGGCGCCCGCGCCTGGACCACAACCACAGCTGACCCGCACCGCGTGATCAGCAGCACCAAGGCAGATTTCACTGCAATGGATGCTTATTACGAGGGCTGCACCCCCTATTACGGTGACCTGCACACCCACTCCAACTCCGGTGGCACCAGCGACGGCCACACCCCCATCGAGGATTGGGTGGGCAAGATGGATGAGTTGGGGCTTGACTTTGCCGTTATGGTAGACCACCGCCAGATGCGCGGCTACTTCCTGCCCGCATGGAACGAGGAGCGCTTTGTTTACGGCACCGAGCCCGGCACCAACATCACCAATCTCTACGATCCCGATGCCTCTATGGCAACCATGCACTACAACATGGTATTCCCGCACAAGTACGGCCTTGCCATGGTGCTTGCCAACTTCCCCGAGTTCAAGTTCCAGGGCGACGAGCTGACGGGTAAATTTGGCTATCCCAAGTTTACCAAGGAGCGTATGGCAGAGCTGAACGCGTATATCTACTCGCTCGGCGGCTACGTATCGCATCCTCACCCCAAGGTGCTGATGGCATCTGCCGATCCGCTTGACTACTACCTTGGCGAGTGGTCCCACCTTGAAACCTTTGTGGGTGCTTATGCCTCTCACGCCTCTTACAAGAGCTACGACCTGTGGGTAGAGATCCTGAACAAGGGCAAGCACATGTACACCTCTGCAGGCTCTGATACGCACAGTGCGGTCAACGTCAACTGCCTTTCCGCCTTCTACACCAAAAAGCGCTTCCATTCCGACTTTATCGAGCGCTTGCACGCGGGTGATTTCGCTTGCGGCGGTATCGGCGTAAAGATGATGATCGACGGCAACCCCATGGGCTCGCAGATCGAGTACAAGGACGGCATGAAGCTGACTGTGCGCGTGGACGACTTCCACAAGAGCGTGTGGCGCCCCGACACCGCCTACGAGCTGCAGGTATGGACCGACGAGGGCCTGGCCTATGCGTCGATGTTCAACGGCAAGGAGCCCCAGGAGCTTTCTCTTGAGGTACAAAAGCGCAAGTACTACCGCGTGGTGATCGAGGATCTCACGCACAAGTACCGCGTATCTGTCAGCAACCCCATCTGGCTGGATAAAGAGCCCGAGGCAGAAGCTGCCGAGGCTTGATCGACCCGGCGCCGGCCGGGGAAACGGTCGGCGGCTTTTATAAAAAAGAGGGGGGAGCATCCTGGAG
>JAZNNA010000166.1:0-3510 GCA_045580065.1 Eubacteriales bacterium | reverse complement strand
TAAGTACGATGCCTTTATCCCCGGCGAGCTTTTGCGCTCTGCTTACGCCTGCGTCCGCCTTTGCCCCGAGGAGGTGGAGGCGCGCAATGCTGCTTGGACCAAATAACAAAACACGCCCCACGTGGGGCGTTTTTTGTTATTTCTTGTATCCGTGGCGGCGCGCAAGCCGCTCTACCGACATGGCGGCGACGGTGATCAGCAGCAGTGTGCCGAGGTGATACTCCAGATATCCGCCAAGCTGTGCTGCACGGGCAGGGCAAAGCACCTCGTATTTTTCAAGCTCCAGCAAAAGACGGAACAGCGAGCAGCCGATCAGCAAAAGGCCGCTATGTAGCAATATCCTTGTGGGAAGCGCCAGCGAAAAGCTGATTTTTTTGTATTTTCTTTCTTTTTCTCTCATAATTATCCAAAAACTTTTATTTCGCATATTTTCGGCAAGCTATGCTGCCATCTGTTATTATTATAGCAAACGGTGTCGATAAATGCAAGAAACAATCTTTTCCAGCTTGCATGATACCGCTTGCTCCGAGGGCGGGATATGCTGCTTTTTTCACAGATAAGTGCCGGAACTTGTGAAGATGCTGCATAATTATACGCGCGTATGCTTTTGAAGAATTCTGCGCCGTGCAGCGGCGCTGAAAACGCCGCTTTGCGTTGTGCAGCTTGCACAAATTTGGATAACGAAAAAGTTAAACGACAACAAAATGCCGCTTAGCGTATGTGTTATAATAAAAGGACGCCGTTGCGTCTGCCAAATATCGCGCGGCAAAAAAGGAGAAAAGAAATGTACGATCAACAAGTAAGGACAAGGGCGCTTTCGCTGGAGGTAATGCTTCTGGAAACGAAAACGCGCACCGTCAATGGACAGCCCTGTGTGTACGACCTCGCCGTATCCAAGGGGATGCATCCTCAATATTACATCTCACTCACGCTTATGCAGGAGCGTTGTATCGCCTGCATCGGCAGCTCGCAGGCCCTGGCATTGTTGCTTTTTTCAACACTGGTGAGCGGCCTTGTCACGCCCTGCTCGCTCTCCGACGTGCTATGTGAGCTGCATTGCGGCTAATTTTCAGATTTGCTCTTTACAAACCGGGGCTTTTATGTTATACTATATTATATTTTATGCCCTTAGAAAGGAAATCCCGGTATGAAATGTCCAAACTGCGGTTATAACGACAGCAAGGTGATCGACTCCCGCCCCGTTGAAGAGGGGAACAGCATCCGCCGCCGGCGCGAGTGTCTTTCCTGCCAGCGGCGCTTTACCACCTTTGAGGTGTTGGAGTCCGTGCAGATCCTGGTCGTCAAAAAGGATGGGACCAAGGAGCTGTTCGACCGCTCTAAAATGCTTTCCGGCATCATGAAGGCTTGCCAGAAGCGACCCGTCAACGGCGAAAAGATCGCCGCCGAGATCGAGGCGGAGCTGCAAAACGAAATGGTGCAGGAGATCTCCTCGCGCGATATCGGCGAGCGTATCATGATCAAATTAAAGCAGCTTGACGACGTGGCATACGTGCGCTTTGCATCCGTATACCGCGAATTTAAGGATGTGGATACCTTTTTGGCAGAGCTGAAGGAATTAAAGGGCAATAGCGATCGCAGCTAAAGGAAAAGGGGTATCTATGCCCCTTTTTCTTGTAAATACAATAAAATTTCAAGCAAGGAGAAGGACGTATGAAAAAAATCAGAATAGCAAGCCTTTTGCTGGCGCTTTTGATGCTGTGCGGCTGCTGCGTGATGTTTAGCTCCTGTGGCGAGCGCGTTGGCGTAGCAAAGCTGAGCGGCAAGCAGGAAAGCGTTGACCTGAAGGGCTACAGCGTAGTGTTCGCTTCCAGCTTTTTCAATACCAAGACTATGGTAGATCAGGTCAGCGTGTTCGCGCAAAAGCTTTCGGACGCAACGGGTGTCAGCATCACCTCTGCGGCTGATACCAAAACCAAATCCGAAAAGGATGACCCCGAGATCCTGATCGGTCTTACCGACCGCTCGCAAAGCACAAAGGTGCAAAACGCCATCAAGGGTGACGGCTTTGCCATTCAACTGGTGGATAACAAGATCGTTATCACCGGCAGCAGCAATATGCATATCCTGCAGGCGATGTGCTTTTTTACCGAGCATTTTCTGGGCGAGGTCAAGGGCTCTGCGCTTACCGTGGATAAAAAGGTGACCGCCAACCGCCTGGATAGCATCGCGCTTGCCGATACAAACGCCTGCACTGCAGCGTTTGTATATCAGGCCGGTCTTACCGTGGATAAGGCCCCCGGCTCGATCTACACATACGGCGGCAGAGATTGCGCCACCACGCTGATCGACGACATCGTGCAGGCGCTTGCCTCCGCCACGGGTCTGAAGCAGTCGGCTAAAAACTTTCTTGTGCGCCCGGATAGCGAGGCAGCGGACGGCACCGAGTTTATGGTGGGCAGCACCGATCGTGAGGTCTATCGCCAATGCCTTGCCGAGCTTGAGGGCGACGAATACGGCATTTTTGTGCGCGACGGGCAGTTTGTGCTTGCCGCATACAATGATCTTGCGCTTTCCAACGGCAAAACGCTGCTTGCCGAGCTGATCAAGGATGCCGTCGTGGAAAAGGACGGTGTCAAGACCGTTGCCTTCCCCGAGGGCTTTAAGGTCACCGGCCTTACGGGCAGCGAGATCGTCACCGGATTTACCAAGCCCGAAAAAGAGGGCATCGAGCTGCACAGCACCTTCTATGCCGGCAACGATTCGTTGCAATACTACTATACGGGCAGTGGCGTTAGCGCAGATAGCTATAAGACTTACCGCGATGCACTTGTGGCAGAGGGCTATGCCGTCATCAGCGAAAACAGCATTGAGGGCAGCCAGTTCATCACCCTGGAAAGCAAGGCACTTGGCCACACGCTTTACGTTTCCTACAATGCCTTTTCGCATAAGGGCGAGTATGAAAAAACCAAGGACGATGCGCGCTATGCCGCCTGCATCCGCGTGGTCTCCGCTCCGCTTGGCAGCGTAACGCTGCCGGACAGCACGCTGCTCACCCAAAATCTTTCCTACAACAAAAAGACCGAGTCTGCCATCACCACCATGGAGATCCTCAGCGCCGCGGCCGGTATGTGCTACATCGTCACGCTGGAGGACGGCCGTTTTATCGTGTTTGACAGCGGCGGAGTCAACGATGCGGGTGACGAGCACGATCAGCTCTATCAGCTGCTTGCCAAGCGCAACGAGCAGGTAACGGGAGAGCCCACCTCTGTCAATAACCCCATTCATATCGCCGCGTGGGTGATCACCCACTCGCATTGGGACCACTACGCCGCGCTGCAAAGCATGGCAAGCAAATACGGCTTTAGCGGAAAGATCCGCATGGATTATCTGATCGGCAGCTTCCCGGCAGAAAGCTCTATGTGGAAGGTATCCGAGGGCGGCATCAGACTGTTTGAAAAAAGCGCGACCATCACGGGGCTGCAAAGCCAGATCAAGGGCGGCTTTAAATTTATCAAGGTGCACGCCGGCCAAAAGCTTTACCTTGCAAAC
>JAZNNA010000165.1:0-4064 GCA_045580065.1 Eubacteriales bacterium | reverse complement strand
CCCCGACCGCGGTCGGGGGCTTTTTGTTGACTATTGACAATCCCAGAAAAAAGTGTTATAATATATAAACATTACATTATAAAGGAGTGATTTCCTTCATGGACGGCAGTACGGTCCCCTTATGGCTGGCATTTGTCTTTTTTGTTATTGCGGGCGCTTATTTTGCAGGCGCGGAAAGCTCGTTTTCCGCTGTAAACAAGATCCGCGTCAAAGCAAGAGCAGACGAGGGCAATAAGCGTGCCAAAGGGGTACTCTATGTTCTCAATCATTTTGAAAAAGCACTGACCACACTGCTGGTCGGCAACAACATCACGCACATCGCGGCCGCTTCGGTTGCCGCTGTGCTTGCAACGCGCTTGTATGCGGGCAAGGGCGTGGACGTCAACAGCTTCGGCTTTACCATGGCTTGTACCGTGGTCAGCACGGGCGTGGTCTTTTTGTTCAGCGAAATGATCCCCAAAAGCCTGGCAAACGACAGAAGCGAAACCTTCTCTATGTTCACCAACAGCTCGCTGCGCTTTTTGATGAAGGCGCTGACCCCGATCTCCGCCTTTTTCGGCATGATCTCCAATGCGGCATCCCGCCTGTTTGCAAACAAAGAGGAGGAGCCCACCATCACTGAGGATGAGCTGATCGAGATCTTTGATACCGCCACCGAGGAGGGCGTTGTGGACGAGGAGCAAAAGGATATCCTCAAATCCGCCCTTGAATTTGACCATACCGTAGTGGGCGACGTTATGACGATGGCCAAGGATATCGAGTCGCTGAACGTGGCCGCCTCTACTGAGGAGATCCTGCAGTGCATCCGAACTGTCAACCACTCGCGCATCCCGGTCTATTCCGGCTCACCCGATCACGTGATCGGCACCCTGCGTATCCGTAAGTTTTTAACGGAATACCGCAAAAACCCCAAGGTGCGCTTGCGTAATATGCTCACGCCCCCCTATTTTGTGCGCGAGGATGCCAAGATCGACGAGCTGCTGGATGAGATGCGCCAGAAGAAGAACCACATCGCCATTGTTGTTGACGAGCACAAAAAAGCGGTGGGACTTGTCACCATCGAGGACTTTTTGGAGGAGCTTGTCGGCGAGGTGTTTTACGAGGAGGACGTTGTGGACAACAACTTCCAGGCGCTTGGCGGCAATAAATACCGTGTCAACACCCATATGCTCATGGGCAATATCTACGAGCGGATGGGTCTTGCCACCGCTTCCCGCCGCATCGCGGCAAAGCCGGTGCTTTCCTTTATGCTGGAGCGCGTAGGCTCACTGCCCGCCGAGGGAGAGAGCTTCCTTTATGAAAATCTGGAATTTACCGTCGTAACGGTAGAAAATCAGCGCCCCACAGAGGTGCTGATCCATATCCTTGACGAAGAGGATCTGGCAGCGCGTGCCGCCCAGGGAGAGGAGGCGACCGTATGAGTACTGCATGGCCCTTTATCGTGATCGTTGTGATGATTGCGTTCTCGGCGTATTTCTCCGCCTCTGAGATCGCCTTTAACACCGCAAACAAGATGCGCCTGCGCCGCGCGGCCGACAACGGCTCTAAGACCGCGGACATCGCATACCGCATCAGCGAGAACTTTACCACCTCGCTTTCCGCTATCCTGATCGGCAACAACCTTGCCAACATCGCCGTTTCCACCTGCACCACGCTGATCGTGATGCAGCATTTCCCGGGCAGTGACGGCCTGGCATCCACCATCTCTACCGTCGTGGTCACCATCGTCATCCTGATCTGCGGCGAGATCGTGCCCAAGATCCTTTCCAAGCAGCACGCCGATGCCGTGGCCCGCTTTGTGGCCATCCCCACCCGTGTGCTGACTGTGATCCTGATGCCGCTTGTGTTCATCGTTATGCTGCTTTTGCGCGTGCTGCGCGCCATCTGGGGCAAGGACCGTGCCGCTGACGAGCCCACCGTTACCGAGGAGGAGCTTACCTCTATCATCGAAACGGTAGAGGAGGAGGGCGTGATCGACGAGGAGCAAAGCGAGCTGATGCGCTCCACGCTGGATTTCCACAGCACCACCGTGCAGGAGATCATGACCCCCCGTATCGACGTGGTGGCATTTGATATCAACAGCGACGAGCAAAAGCTGCGTGAGCTCACGCTGGACACCACGCAGTATTCCCGTATCCCCGTATACGAAGAAAGCATTGACAACATCATCGGCGTTTTGTCGCTTACGCGCTATCACAAGCAATTGCTGGATGCCCCCGTTGAGGATCTGCGCGCCTTCCTGCTCAAGCCCTGCAAGCTGCACAAGACCATGAAGCTCCCCGCAGCGCTTGCCCGTATGCGCGAGCAAAAGATACATCTTGCCATCGTGATCGACGAGTTTGGCGGCACGCTTGGCATTGTTACTATGGAGGATATCCTGGAGGAGCTGGTTGGCGAGATCTGGGACGATACCGACGAGGTCGTAACGCTTTGCCGCAGGGTAGGGGAGAACACCTACGAGATCGCGGGCGATATGAATATTGAAGATTGCTTTGACGAGATCGGCTTTGCAAAGCCCGAGTCGTTCAGCTGCGAGTATTCCACCATGGGCGGCTGGGCGAACGAGATGCTGGAGGCCAATCCTCACGTGGGCGATAGCTTTACCTACGAAAACCTCTTTGTCGTTGTCAGCGAAATGGAGGAGGAGCGCGTAACCAAGCTGACCGCCCTCCTTACCCCCGTGGAAGAAGAAAACGAAGAATAAAGGAGTCCGTTATGTCGATTCATGAATCCGGTGAAAATTATCTGGAGCAGCTTTTGCTGCTTTCCCGCGAAAAAGAAAAGGTGCGCGCGGTGGATCTGTGCGCAGCTCTGGGCTTTTCTCGCCCCACCGTCAGCATTATGCTGCGCGAGCTTCGCGCGGGCGGCTTTGTGATCGTGTTGGATAACGGCGGCCTTGCCCTTACCGAAAAGGGTGAGTGCGTTGCAAAAAAGATCTACGAGCGCCATTGCCTGATCACCGAGCTGCTGGTCAGCATGGGCGTGCCAAGAGAGATCGCCAAGGAGGATGCCTGCAAGATCGAGCATGATATCAGCGACGAAACGCTGCGCTGCATCAGAGAAACGGTCGAGCGCTCAAAGGTCAACGCTCCCGAAAAAGAGGATTAACAATATAATGAAGCACGTTGACGTTTATACCGACGGCGCCTGCCGCGGCAACCCGGGCCCCGGGGGCTTTGGGGCGGTGCTGGTGTACGGTGCGCACCAAAAGGAATTATCCGGCGGGGAAGCGCACACCACCAACAATCGCATGGAGCTGCAGGGCGTGATCACGGCGCTTTCTGCCCTGAAGGAGCCGTGTGAGGTAACGCTGACCTCAGATTCGCGCTATGTGATCGAGGCGATCAATAACGGCTGGGTGTACGCCTGGCGCGCCAAGGGCTGGCGCAAGGCGGATAAATCTCCCGCCCTGAACGTGGATCTGTGGGAGGAGCTTTTACCTCTGCTGGAAAAGCATAAGGTCACCTTTGTTTGGGTAAAAGGGCACGCGGGCCATCCGTTTAACGAGCGGTGCGATGCCCTTGCAACCGCTTTTGCAGACACTTTTTTGCCTGATTTGGCTGCAAAAAGTGAAAAAAATGAAGAAATTGCAACCAAAAATGCAAATTTCTCTTGACAAGCGGTTAAAAGTCTATTATAATGAGTATAAAGCTTCGTCCCCTCGGCCGGGGGACTGGTTAAGAGTCGGCACTTCAAATGCCGTCCAAAACAAGAAGAAAGTGAGAGCATGCTATGAAAGAACTTTACGTAAAGCCGGAAGTAGAAATCCTGTTGCCGTTGACCGAGGATATTATGACCTCCTCCGGTGAACTGCCTGGCGATGATACCCCCAAGAATCCCGACGCTGCACTGCCCAGCGATCCCTCCACTCCCCCCGCACCCGATGCAGGTGGCGACGACGGCGAGGATCCTGCTGAGATCCCCGGCGTTGATGATGCCGATACCGGCTCTATCCCTGCTGTTTAAAGCAAACCAAATAACCGCCCACGGGACGCTGTGGGCGGTTATTTTTTTGCCCGCCTATACAAAGTGCGCCCACCCACCGCCGCCACTTCCGCGCGTGC
>JAZNNA010000164.1:0-3939 GCA_045580065.1 Eubacteriales bacterium | reverse complement strand
GGCAACGCCGTGGGGGCTTTTTTATCATCCAAGGATCAGCGCCTGCAATTCCTCTACTGTGCCGGCAAGGCTTGTCGCACCTGCGCCAAGCAGGCAGTCGCGGTCGCGGAAACCCCAGCAAACGCCGATGGCGGATAGCCCCGCGTTCTTTGCGGTAAGGATATCCACGTCAGAGTCGCCGATGTACACTGCGCCGTCGGCGCTCTCGCCCAGCTGCGCTAAGGTGTAATACACCATGTCCGGGGCGGGCTTGCGCGTGATGTCTGCGCGCTCGCCAAGGGCAAAGTCAAGCAGCCCGTCGAAATAGCGCTTTGCAAGCTGCTGCACGGCAAAATCCGCCTTGTTGGAGATCACCGCCGTTCTCACCCCTGCCTCACGCAGCGCTTGCAGCATCTGCGGGATCCCGTCATAGGGCCTTGTGAGATCGGCACAGTGCGCACCGTAATGCGCCTTAAAGCTTTCCAGCACCGCAGCACGTGCGGTATCGTCCGTCCCCTCCGGAACGGCGTGCTCGATCAGCTTGGCAATGCCGTTGCCCACAAATCGGCGCACCTCCTCGGTGCTGCGCGTGGGCATTCCATGCATCTGCAGCGCCGCATTGGTAGAAGCGGCAAGATCGTCAAGGGTGTTTAGAACAGTGCCGTCAAGATCAAATAATGCTACGCGAAAACTCATACCGTTATACCTCTTTTCTTTTTTGCGGTCAATTCGCCGCGTTCGATGCGTGCAATGATATCTGCGATCACACCCTCGTTATGGTCGCATAGTACGTAATCGGCAATCTTCTTTACCGCATCGCAGGCGTTTGCGGGGCAAACGCTGACGTCTGCCACGCGGTGCATCGGTATGTCGTTTTCAAAGTCGCCGCAGGTGATCACGGTGCGTGTCGAATCGCCGATCAGCCGACGCAGCTTCTCGATACCCGTGGCCTTCGTTGTGGTCGGCAGCTGTACCTCCATGATCTTGGGGTCGGAGGGGATGACGCTCAAGCGGTCACCGAAGCGCGCGGTTAGCATGGCACGCACCTGCGCGTTGCGTGCGCCGTCGGCACGGAATACGATCTTATACCAATCGTCCATCGGCAAGGCGTCAACCGGCCCGACGTAAACAGATTCGGGCGGATAGGAAAGCAGATCTCTTGCCAGAAACGGGTCGCTTGGATCTTCGATGCGCAGGGCGTTGGGGGCGGCCACGCGAAAGGCCACGTCGGGGAAGTTGGCCTTAGCAAAGGTAAGCAGCTCTCTTGCATCCTGCTCGGGAATAAATTCCTCAAAAAGCGCGGTGCGTGTTGAGAAATCGTAAAGGTACGCTCCGTTGCACATCACAGCGGGGGCGCTGAGCAAGGCCTCGGGCTGCGGGATGCGGCGAAAAATGTTAAGCTGTACGCGGCCCGTTGCAAGGGTAAACATTCCGCCCCCCTCGCAAAAGCGGCGCACCGCCTCCAAATTGCGGGGCACCAGCTGAGAGCCGTCCGCAAAAAACGTGCCGTCAAGATCGGTTGCGATCAAATACTTTGAAAAATCCATCACACACTCCTTTTCAACCCGTTTTTTCGATGATCCTGCCGCTTTCAATGGCTTCGATCACATCTGCGATCAAGCCATCATGGCAGTCGCAAAGCACGTGGTCGGCAACAGCCTTGACTGCGGGCAGTGCGTTGGCGGGGCAAACGGCAACGTCGGCGCACTTCAGCATCTCCACGTCGTTTTCAAAGTCGCCGCACGCGATCACGGTGCGGTTTTTTGCCCCATCAAGGTGTTTTTTCAGCTTTTGCAGCCCCAGCGCCTTGTGGATGCCGGGGTATTGCACCTCAAGGATCCAGCTGCTGGAGCCGGTGGGGGAAAAGCGTGTGCCAAAATGTGAGAGCAATCCCTCGCGCACGTCCTGCAAGCGCACGGTATCGTCAAGAAAAAGCAGCTTGTACCAATCGTCCAGCGGCCAGGTGTCCGCGGGGGAAATGCATACCGCCTTTGGCTCGTAGGTGGGCATATCTCTTGCCACGCACCCCGCATTTTCCTCAGAACGGATCTGAGAAACCGAAGAAACGCTGAAGCGTACATCCGGGAAGTGTGTTTTGGCAAAGTCAAGCAGCTCTTTGGCATTCGTCGGGGAGATCAGGTGCTGTTGCAGGCTTTTTCCTTCAAAAAAGTCGTAAAGATAAGCACCGTTATCGCAGATCGCGGGTGCGTTGAGCAGCTTTTTGGGGTCCCCGATGGCGGAGCGCATGTTCAAGTGCGCTCGCCCCGTGGCGATGGTAAAGATACCGCCCCCCTCTTTGAAGCGCTGTAGCGCCTGCAGGTTGCGGGGGACAAGCGCACCGCTTGCAAGAAAGGTGTTGTCAAGATCGGTTGCGATCAAAAATCCGGAAAAGTCTGTCATAGGGCGTTACACCTCGCGGCGCAGGATCTCAAGGATCCTTTCAAAATCCGCGGGCAGCGGAGCTGTGAACGTCATTTTCTCACCCGTGCGGGGGTGCGTGAGCGAAAGCTCGCCCGCGTGCAGACATTGCCCGTGGAAATATTTGCGATGATCCGCCTCAAATCTCGTACCGTTCCCCCCGTAAACGGGGTCGCCGAGCAGCGGATGGCCAAGAGATGCCATATGCACGCGGATCTGGTGCGTGCGCCCGGTTTCCAGGCGGCATTGCACCAGCGCAAAGCCCCCAAAGCGCTCCAGCACACGATAGTGCGTGATGGCATCGCGCCCCTCTCCCTCCCGGCGGCAGATCGCCATTTTTTTGCGGTCGGTGGGGTGGCGCGCAATGGCAGCGTGCACCGTGCCCTCGTCCTCACGTAGGTTGCCCACGGTGATGGCGGAATACACACGGCTGACGTCGTGTGTTTTCAGCTGGTCGGAAAGGTGGTTGTGCGCAAGATCGTTTTTGGCCACCACCAAAAGCCCGGAGGTGTCCTTGTCGATGCGATGCACGATGCCGGGGCGCTCTACGCCCCCCACGCCGGAAAGGCTGCCCTTGCAATGGTAAAGCAGGGCGTTGACCAGTGTGCCGCTCTCGTTTCCGGCGGCAGGATGCACCACCATGCCCTGTGGCTTATTGATCACGATGATATCCTCGTCCTCATATACAACGTCAAGCGGAATATCCTCGGGCTGCGCCTCGGCAGGGGCGGGATCCGGCAGTGTCAGTGTGATCTGCTCGCCGCCCTTCAAGCGATATTTTTTGCTTGCTTCACCGCCCAAAACGCTCACACGCCCCTCGGCGATCAGGCGTTCGGCAGCGCTGCGCGTGATATCAAAGGCGGTGGCAAGATACGCATCAAGGCGCGTGCCGCTGTCCTTTTCGGTGGCAATAGCTTCAAAAATTTCAGCCATTGTCGCTCTCCTCGCCGGCAGTGGGCGCGGCAGGCTCGGTGGGCGCTTCGGTGGGCGCTTGCGCAGGCCTTTCGGCAGATGCCTCGGTAGCTGCTGCCCTTGCAGCCTTTTGCTTTTTGAATTCCTTTACCGTGTCGCGGATCAGGTCCAGCACAAACAGCGCGGCTCCCACGCAAACGGCGGCATCGGCAATGTTAAATACCCACATCCAGAAATCAAAGGCGCAAAAGTCGATAAAGTCCACCACAAACCCAAGGCGCACACGGTCGATCATATTACCGATGCCACCGCCAACGATCAGCGAAAGCGATACGCGCCCCAGTCGGCTTTTGACAAAGAAATACATATAAATGGCAACGGCCGCAATGCCGATCACCGAAAGCAGCATAAACACCCAGCGGTGGTCGGAAAGCAGACCGAACGCCATACCGGTGTTTTCTACGTAGGTGAAGTGCAAAACGTCCGGGATCAGCTGTATCTGGCCCTCGTACAGAAATTCCAGCACCAGTATCTTGCTGATCTGGTCAAGTGCGATCACGCCAAGCGCGATCGCAGCAAAGGGAATGATCCACATAGCATCTCCTTAAAAAACGCCGCAAGTGCCACAGG
>JAZNNA010000163.1:0-8501 GCA_045580065.1 Eubacteriales bacterium | reverse complement strand
ACCTTCGACCTTGGTAAGATCTTTGCAGGCGAGCTGAACAACATGTGCGAGCTTCCCTCCAAGGCTATCCAGACCAACTCCTCTTGGTCCTCCTCCTACAAGGCATATGAGAAGGCTATCACCAACAGCCTGAACACCATTGTAGAGAACTTCCGTACCTATCAGGCACAGCGTGACCAAGGCAACTAATTAAAAATCACCCGAAAATCCTCCCCGTTCGGGGGGGATTTTCCTTTCAATAACTTTTTTAAGGCAGGAACCGCTTTATGATCCATACTCTTCAAAACGATAAGCTTTGCGTGCAGATCTCGGATTTTGGTGCCGAGCTGCAATCCATCAAGGCACTTTCCGACGGCTGCGAATATCTTTGGCAGGGCGATGCCAAGTACTGGGACGATCGCGCCCCCGTGTTGTTTCCCGTATGCGGACGCTTCTGGGGTGGCACCTATACCTACCGCGGTAAGGAATACGCTATGGGCTCGCACGGCTTTGCCGCGCATTTCCCCTATGAGGTAAGCAAAAAAAGTGATACCTCCGTTACTATGACCCTTACGGATAACGACGAGATCCGCGCCATGTATCCCTTCGCCTTTTCCTTTGCCATCACCTATACGTTAGAGGGGCAAACGCTGCGTGCTGATATCAACATTCTCAACCGTGGCGAGGATGTGATGCCCGCCGCCTTTGGCGCGCACCCCGGCTTCAACGTGCCCTTTAACGGCAAAGCCCCCTTTGAAAGCTTTCGCATCCGCTTTGGCGATCGTTGCGATCCCAATCAGATGCTGATCACTCCCGACGGCTTTTTGGGCGGCCGTCAGTTTGCCCTGCACCTGCAGGACAATGCCATCAACCTTGACCACGAGCTGTTTGTCAGCGACGGCATCTTTATGAGCCGCATGGCAGACTCGCTGGTGTTGGAATCCGCCGAGGATACGCACAAGGTGAAGATGACCTACAAAAACTTCCCGTACCTTGGTATCTGGCAGGAGTACGGCAAGGACACGCCCTTTATCTGCATCGAGCCCTGGTGCGGCCTGCCCTCTTATCAGGGCGAGCAGGACGATCTTGATCGCCGCGGCGATATGTTCCGTCTGCAGCCGGGTGAGAGCAAGCAGCTTTGCTACACCATCGAAATTTGCTAAAAGAAAAATAGGGGAGATGCACATCTCCCCTATTTACTTTTTTGCTCAAATGTTGTAAAATAGATATGTCGGTGTGGTCTTAAGCCTCGGCTTCGGCAGCTTGCTCGTCAGCAGCTTCCTCGGCAGCAGGCTCCTCGTCGGTGCTTGCCAGCTCCTCCTTGGCATCCTCCTCAAGCTCGGTGATGTCAAGCTCGTCACAGCAAAGCTCGTCATCCTCGGCAGAGTAGGTGTTGCAAAAAGCGATCACACTACGCAGCACGCGCGCAAGCACAAAGCCGATGGCTGCAGCACTGGCAATGATGGCCAGCGTAATGGCAATGATCTTGCCATAATTGGTTTTGTTTTCTTCCACGATCAGGTCCTCCTTTTGGCGAAAATAGGGAATTGCCCCCATTACAATTCTATTTTACCACAAAACGGCTGATTTGTACAGTAGGAAATTTAAAAAAATTGCAATAGGTGTGTTATGGAAAAGCAAAAAGAAATTGAACGGCGCCTGCTTGCGTGCGGCATTGAAAATGCAGGACTTGAGGCGCGCCTTTTGTGCGAGGCATTTGACGGTGCGGAGCTGGAGCAAGCGCTGCAGCGCCGATGCAGCCACTATCCCTTGCAGTATATCTTAGGTACTTGGGGCTTTTGGCGCGAGGAATACGAGGTAAATGAGCATTGCCTGATCCCGCGTCCGGACACCGAGCTTTTGGTGGAAAAGGCCGTGAAAATGCTGCCGGACGGGGCACGTTTTCTGGATCTTTGCACAGGCAGTGGATGCGTTGCCATTTCGGTGCTTGCCTCTCGCCTCGACAGCAGCGCCGTAGCGGTGGATCTGTTTGAAGAAACGCTTGCTCTGGCAGAGCGCAACGCAAGGCGCAACGGCGTTGCCGATCGTTTGCAGCTTTGCCTTGCGGACGTGCTGAAAAAGCCTTGCCTGCAGGGGCCGTTTGACGCGATCCTTTCCAACCCACCTTACATTACGGGTGCGGCGATGAAGGAGCTGCAGGAGGAAGTGACGCACGAGCCGAGCGCCGCGCTTTACGGCGGCGAGGATGGGCTTTGCTTTTACCGCGCGATCCTTGAAAGCTGGCAAAGCCTGCTCACGCGTGACGGTTTTATGCTGCTTGAGATCGGATACGATCAGGCACGGGACTTGTGTGAGCTTGCCGCGCAATACCAAAGAACTGCTACCGTTTACCGCGATCTTGGCGGAAACGACCGCGTTGTGCTGCTGAAATGATATAGGTAACCCGCCCCCCTTCTTTTGCATACTCTGCAAGCGAAGGGGGGCGTTTTTATGGAGATCATGCTGCTGTATGGCGGCGAGGGAGCAGAGCGCGAGGTTTCGCTTTGCTCCGGGGCGTGCGTGGCGCAGGCGCTGCGTGAGCGGGGGCATCGGGTGCTTTTGCAGGATCTTACCTGCCTGCAGGAGCTGGATACGCTGCTTGATGCCTGTCGGCGTGCAGACGTTGTTTTTCTTAGCTTGCACGGTGGATTTGGCGAGGATGGGCGCTTGCAGGAGCGCTTGGAGCAGGCTGGAGTCTTTTGGTACACCGGCTCCGCTCCTGCCGCCTCTGCACTCGCTATGCAAAAATCCAAGGCAAAGCAAGCGGTGGCTGCGGTGGGAGTTCCCGTGCCACGCGGCTGCGTTTTCCAGGGAGAGGTGCCGGGCGATTGGCAGCCGCCGTATATCGTCAAGCCGGAGTCGGGGGGCTCCAGCGTCGGCTTTCGTGTGATAAGGGAAGGGGAGCAGGGGATAAAAACAGACCCGTCTGCGGACTATTTGTGTGAGGAATACCTGCCGGGGCGCGAGTTTTCCGTCGGGGTCCTATCGGGGCGCGCCTTGCCCCCGATCCAGCTTTGCCCTGTGGACGGGGTATACGATTATGCACACAAATACACGCCCAATGCCACCAAGGAGCTTTGCCCGGCGCCGATCAGCGCCGCATATCGCGCCCGGCTGCAAAACTATGCGCTGGCAAGCTTTTCGGCACTTGGTCTGCGGGATTATGCGCGCATTGATTTTAAAGAAAACGCAAGCGGCGTGCCCTGCTTTTTAGAGGCGAACACCCTGCCCGGGATGACAAAAACAAGCTTGCTGCCCCTGGCGGCAAGCGCCGTGCATATGGAAACGGGCGCACTTTGCGAGCAAATGGCAAGCCTTGCCGGCGCAAGAAAGCCTTGGCAAAGAAAGCCTTGACAAAGAAAGCCAAATCAGGTATAATTGAGATGTAGAAATTTTGATGGGAGTGAGGCTTTTGAAGCTTTTGATCTTTGCCGTGTGCGCGCTGATCCTGGGGCTTGGCGTGTTCTTTGGCTTTATCCGCCGTTCCAATCGCGCGCTTGTGCGATTGATTACCCTGATCGCCTGCGTGATCGGTGCCTTCTTCCTGGCCAAGGCGCTTGCCGCAAGCATTGGCGAGCAGCTGCTGGATTACGTCCGCAGCGCCGTGGTCAACGATCCGGATTTTGCCGCTTATATCGAGGAAAATCCCACGCTTGTAGATTCGCTTGCCGCCGTTTGCCGTATGCTGGTGGGGCCGATCCTGTTTGTGATATTGTACGTCGCCTTAAAGCTTGTCACGCTTTTTGTATATTGGATCGTTTGCACGCTTTTCCGCATCAAGGGGCCGAAGCTTTTCGGGCTTGGCCGCGTGCTTGGGGCTGTGGTTGGGCTTTTGTGTGGCCTGATCGGTGCGGTGGTGTTCGTTACCCCCATATGCGGTTACGCCACGGTGATGGAAAACGTGATGGTGCGCCTGGAGCTGCAAAGCAGTGAGAATTCTGCGGCGCAGACGATCAACGGCATTGCCGATTGCAAAAACGCTACCCTTGCCGCCCCCTTGTATGATCTGATGGGCAACCGCTTTTTTGAGGGGCTTACCGCCACCACGGTGGGCGAGGAAAGCGTGAGCCTGGAGGGTGAGATCACCAGCATCGTGGGGCTTTTGGAGCACGTGAAAGCGCTTGGAGGAAAGAGCGTGGAAAGCTATGGCGATGCCGAGGCGGCCGCCGTTGCGGGGATCGCCAGCAGCATCGACGATTCCTTCCTGCTGTCTAACGTGGGCTCGGGTGCGCTTGCCGGATTTTCCGAGGCATGGCTGCAAAACGATGCCTTTCTTGGCATTGCCAAGCCGCAGATGGATGGCGAGATCGACAGCATCTTCACGGCGTTTCTGCAGGTGTTTTCCACCTCGAACGCCTCTAACATCGGGCAGGATCTTGGCACGTTTTCCGATATGTTTGCGCTGCTTGTCAAGCACGATATGTTTGCGCTGCTGACCTCAAAGAACGAAAACGCCTTTGCGGATAAGCTGGCCCAGCCGGGCGTGATCGCCGATTTTTACGCTTTGCTTGAGGCCAATCCGCGTATGACGCCGGTCAAGGTGGCGCTTGGCGATGCAGGTATGCGCCTTTTGCTTGGGCAGCTTGGCGTGCCCGAGACCCTGCGCGATACGCACGGTGCGCTGATGAACGATATGGCTGGCGTGCTGCAGAGTGCAGTTGACGAGCAGGGGAACGTTGACGTGGATGCCGTGGAAAGCGGCCTTGCGCAGACCTTGCAGGACCATGCGGTTGCCGTTCCCGAGGGCGCTGTGCAGATGGTAAGCGATGCGCTGGTAGAGGAATTTACCGCCGAGGAGCTGACCTCGCTTTCTACTGACCAGGTGATCGACCGCCTGATCGACCGCTTTAGCGGTGCGCAGCTTACGGACAGTAACGCCAATGCCGGACAGGAGCCGGCGGTGCAAGAATAAGAGTAATGCCGCCCGGCGCCAAATGGCGCCGGGCGGGATATTCTTTTTGCGAGGGGGTCTTATGCTTGCAGGAAAGGAGGATGACCGCGAAAAGGCGCTGGCGTATGCAAGACGGTGGGCGTTTTCGCGAAACCCCTTGTTTTTCAATTTTACGGGCGTTGGGGGGGATTGTACCAATTTTGTGTCGCAGGCGGTGTTGGCGGGGAGCTGCGTGATGAATTTCACCCCCGACTTCGGCTGGTACTATATCTCCCCCGACGATCGTGCCCCTGCCTTCACGGGGGTGGAGTTCTTTTGGGATTATTTTACCGGTGCGCCGGAATTTGCTATGCAGAACGGGGGTATCGGCCCCTTTGGCAGAGAGGTCGCGCGCGAGCAGGCGGTGCCGGGGGATGTGATACAGCTGGGGCGTGCGAACGGTGACTGGTATCACACGCTGCTGATCACGGATCTGAGTGCGAACGATATTCTTGTTGCCGCCCATTCCAACGATGTGTATGACCGTCCGCTTTCCTCGTATAACGCACCGCGTGTGCGCTTTTTGCATATCGAGGGCGTGCGCTTTGAGGCGGATCTGACCGACTGCTTTGAAAATCTGATCCAAGGGATCAGTCTGCCGCAAATGTAGATTGTAAACAATTTTCGCACCCCCTTGCATTTGCCCCCTCTTTGTGATAGAATATGTGGGTGATTTTGAGAAAAAAAGGGGGGGAAGCTGTGGCAGAGGCTATTACCGTATCCTGCGGCGCCGTGGCATCTATGCTGGCGCTGGCATTGACCGAGCACCGTCTGCATCCAAGGCATTTGTCGGTGCGCATCTTCTGGCTGGCACCGCTTGTGGGCGCGCTTTTGATGCTGCTGCTTGGCGTGCTGTCACCTGCCGAGGTCTGGCAGGGGCTGACCGCCGATACCGCCGTAAATCCCTTGAAGATACTGATCCTGTTTTTTGCCATGACGCTGATGTCGGTCTTTCTTGACGAGGCAGGCTTTTTCCGCTATCTTGCGGGTGTGGTGTTAACGCACGCCGGCACCAGCCAGAAAAAGCTGTTTGCGCTGCTTTACGTGGCGGTTTCGGTGCTGACGGTCTTTACCTCTAACGATATCGTGGTGCTGACCTTCACCCCCTTTATCTGCTATTTTGCAAAGCACGCCAAGATCGATCCGCTCCCCTATCTGATCTGCGAATTTGTGGCGGCAAATACCTGGAGCATGGCGCTGATCATCGGCAACCCCACCAATATCTATCTTGCCACCAGCGCAGGCATTGATTTTGCGGGGTATCTTGCTGTGATGCTGCTGCCCACGGTGCTTGGCGGCGTTACCTCGTTTGCGGTGCTGTGGCTGCTGTTCTCACGCCGCTTAAAGCAGGAGATGATCCCCTCAAGCGAGGTGGAGCATATCGCAGATAAGCCCACCGTGGCGCTTGGCGTGGCATCGCTTGGCGGCTGTATTGCGCTGATGGTCATTTCCTCTTATATCGACGTGCCGATGTGGCTGATCGCCGCCTTTTGCTGCGTGGTGCTGTACGGTATTGCCGTGCCCGAGCTGCTTTGCCGTCACCGCACGCTCTCGCCCGTTACGCACAGCCTTGTGCGCGCCCCCTTTGACGTGATCCCGTTCGTGCTTTCTATGTTTGTGCTGGTCATGGGGCTTGAGGGCGTTGGCGTTTCCGCGATGCTTTCCTCGTTCTTGCTTGGTGGCTCCGGTGAGATCCTCAAGACCGGCATCGCTTCCTTCCTTGCGGCCAATCTTGTAAACAATATCCCGATGAGCGTGCTGTTTTCCACCGTTGTGGTGCCTGCGGGCGGCATTGCCTCGCTTCCCGCTCTGTATGCCGCGGTGATCGGCTCTAACGTGGGGGCATTCTTCACCCCGATGGGGGCGCTTGCGGGTATCATGTGGATGGCGCTTTTGCGCCAGTATCACGTGCAGCTTTCCTTTGGCAAATTTGTGCTGTACGGTGCTGCGATCTCGATCCCAACGCTGCTTGCCTCGCTTTTGGGGCTTGTCATTATGCTTTGATAAAATTTCCGATGTCCTGCGGGGCATCGGAAATTTTTTTATTTATCCCCTTGACAAACGCGAAAGCATATGCTATAATACAATTAACAGTTAAGTTAAATGTTAAATGTTAAATGTTAAATGAAGGAGGAGCTATGAGCATACAAACAACAATGCGCGCACTTGCCGACCCTGTACGCCGTGAGATATTAAACCTTTTAAAGCAGGGCAGACACTCGGCAGGGGATATCACCGCGCACTTTGACATCACCGCCGCCGCGATCTCGCGGCACCTCTCGGTGCTAAAGGAGGCGGATCTGATCCGCGACACGCGCGAGGGGAAATTTATCTACTATGAATTAAACGCATCCGTTCTGGAAGAAATTCTGTTATGGATCGCAGCCTTGAAGGGAGGAAACGAGAATGCTGACGTTACTGAAAAAGAATAAGTGGAGATTACTGCTCTCCTGCATCCTGCTGCTTGCCCCCATGGGCGTGGGGCTTGCCCTGTGGAACAAGCTCCCCGCGCTGATGGCGCAGCACTGGGGCCTTGATATGCAGGCAAACGGATATGGCAGCCGCACCTTTGTGGTGATCGGTATGCCGCTTATTATCCTTGGGGCTCATCTTTTGTGCTTGCTGCTCACTGCGCTGGATCCCCGCAATAAAGAGCAGACGCGAAAGGGAATCGCTATGGTGTTCTGGATCATGCCGGCGCTTTCTATCTTTGTTGCCGCCATCACCTATACCACCGCCTTTGGTATAATGCCAAGCCTGAAGTATCTGTTTTTGTTCCTTGGCGCTTTGTTTGCTATAATGGGCAATTATATGCCCAAGCTGCGCGCCAATCACACCGTGGGTATTAAGCTCCCTTGGACGGTGTATAACGAAGAAAACTGGCAAAAAACGCACCGTTTGACGGGTAAATTGTGGATGGTGCTGGGCGTTTTGATCATGGTATGCGCCTTTTTGCCCAATACCGTAGCGTGGATCGGATTTGTTGTTTTACTTGCCGGTGGCACCGTGGTGCCCGCGGTGTATTCCTACCGCTATTATAAAAAGCAGCTGCGCGAGGGAACTGCTGAGCCGATCCTGCGCACCGCAAAGCAAAAGCGCGCAGACAAGATCGGCATTGCCGTCACCGCCGTGATGCTGGCGCTTGTGGCAATATTTGTACCGATCCTGATGTTCACCGGAAAGATCGCCGTCAGCTATGGCGAGGAGGCACTTTCCGTCAAGGCGACCTTCCACGAGGAATACCGCATCACGTACGAAAGCATCACTGCAGTAGAGTACCGCGAGGACGGCGATCTCGGCATCCGTATGTACGGATTTAGCAGTCCCCGTCTTTCGGTCGGTGCCTTTCAAAGTGATGAGCTTGGCGCATATACGCGCTACTCCTATACCGCACCCGCAGCCTTTGTGCTGCTGAGTGTGAATGGCAAGAGCGTGGTGCTTGGCGGCAAGGACGATGCTGCGACGAAGGAGATCTACGAAAAGATCTGCGAGAAGATAGGGAAATAACAAAAAACAGACCCCGTGCTGTCCTTTTGGCAGCGCGGGGGCAAATTATTTGCTTTTTGTAAAATCTTTGAAACGGGTGTACAAA
>JAZNNA010000162.1:0-18638 GCA_045580065.1 Eubacteriales bacterium | reverse complement strand
GAGATGCTTGCACTTACATGCTTTATACTCATCTCTTACTGTTCAATTTTCAAAGACCATTTGCTATCGCTTTTCCGCGACAGCCTGATTATTATATCACATTCCAAGGGGCTTGTCAACACGTTTTTTTGATTTTCTTTCACTTTTTTTGAGTTTCGTGCAAAAAGACCAATCAGGTGCCTGTTTTTGTAGAATTTGTCAAAATTCTGCACAAAGGAACGCCAGCCACGCACGTGCGAGCGCGCGCCCTTGCGTGATTTTAAAAAAGTAAAAGCGCCGACCGGGCGGTCGGCGCTTGGTGTTTTTTACTGAACCGTTTCTTTTTCCTCTTCGTTTTCTGCCTCATCCTCGCACGCCTCGCAGCGGACGTTGACCTGCAGCTCGCGACTGCGTAGCTCGTCGGCCTCGGTGACCACGATGGTAAGGTTTTCGTACTCCAGGACGTAGCCGAGCTCGGGAATGCAGCCGCACTCCTCGGTCAGCCAGCCGTTGAGGGTGGTGGACTGGATCTCCTCGTTTTTCTCAAGCGAGAAGAACTCGAAGAACTCATCCACAGAAACGTCGGAAAGCACGCGGTAGGAATTTTCGTCAAGGGGCTGGATCGATTGTGCTCCCTCCTCGTCCCCCTCGTCAAAGATCTCGCCAAGAAGCTCCTCGATGATATCCTCCATGGTGACGATACCCAGCGTCATGGCATACTCGTTGACAACGATGACCATGTGCGTGCGGCTTTCCTGCATATCCTTGAGCAGAGCATCAAGGCTGACGGTTTCCGGCACGAATTCGGGGGGAAGAAGCGCATCCTCAAGCGTAAAGCCCTCGCGCTCGCGCATCAGAAGATAATTGCGTGTGTGCAGAATGCCCACGATGTGATCGACGTCCTCATCGTAGACGGGAATGCGGGAATAGCCCTCCTCCTCGATGAGGTCGATAAGGGATTCCTGCTCGATACTGCGGGGCACGGCAACAAGCGCGCTGCGCAGCGTCATAACGTCGGCAGCGGTGCGATGCTCCAGCTTGAAGACGTTTTTGATGTATTCGATATCATCCTGCTTTAACGTACCCTCGTCGGCACCGGCATCCAGCATGATCACGATATCCTCCTCGGATACGCTCTCCTCTTTTTCATGCGGGTTGATGCCAAACAGGCGCAGCACGCCGTTGGTGGACACCGTAAGGAACCAGATCACGGGCTTTAACACCGTGGTAAGGCCGGAGATCACACCGCACATGGCACGCGCCAGCTTATCCTTGTGCTTCATGGCAACGCGCTTGGGAACAAGCTCGCCAAGAACAAGCGTAAAATAGGAAAGGATCAGCGTGATCACCACAACGGATGCTGTGTCGATGGCGTTGATGACCTTGAGCGAGGGGGGCGTGTCAAGAGAGCGGACGATCGCGCCGGTCAGGCGCTCGGCAAAGCTATCTGCCGCAAATGCGGAGCCAAGGAAGCCCGCCAGCGTAATACCCACCTGAATGGCGGAGAGAAACTTGGTGGGATCCTCGATCACGCGCAGGAGCCTCGCTGCCTTCTTGTCGCCGTCCTCTGCTTGCGCGCGCACCTTTTTCTCGTTGATGGAGACCATCGCGAGCTCGGTTGCGGCAAAGAGTGCGTTAAGCAAAATAAGAATTAACTGTAATAATAGTTGTTTGACTATGTCCATAATATCCTCCATAAAATAATCGTATGTGTTTGTGCTTACCTATCTTGCGCGATGTCAGCACAGCATTGTGTGCCGCACGCCGCCATAGCAGGGGCAAACGGGATTATTAAAGCTGAAGGACGTTACGTTGAAGGTTCCCTCTTCGGGCCAACTTCGGGGCAACGGATCCACAAAACCAACTCCTTTCTTATACATAATTATAATCATTATAGCACACTTTGATCGGAAATGTGTGAATAAATTGTAACATTGAAAAAGGGCGGCGAGGAAGCACGCCTCGCCGCCCTGCATTTTTATTGCGCGGTTTATTGATATTCTGCCTCGATGGCAACGTATCCAAAGGCGGGTAGTGCATCGATGCGGACGGTATGCGCATCCAGCAGCTCGCCCTTGCCGCCGATGAGCTTAGCTTCCTTCAACGCATTTGCAAAATGCACCGTCGCAGCACTTATTGCATCGTCTGAGCCGTTGAAGTATGCCACGGCGATGCCCTTTTCATCCTCATTGCAAAGGGCGTAAAGGAAGGGATTGCCAAAGGTGGTAGCAGGCAGCTCGCTGCCGCCGAGCCACGGGATCGCCTTGGCGATCTGCTCTCCCCTCTTGTAGCTCCAGTACATACCGCTTGTTACGGGCTGAGAGAAGGCGCGGAAGGCATAGACAAGAAAGCGCTGCCCATTTTCGTTTTCGTAAAGATAGGCAGCGGGGGCGCGCTGCGGCTGCTCAAGATAATCGGTAGAGAGAAAATAGCTGAGCGGGGTGGCTTTGGCATCCAACGTCAGCTCATAGAGATCGGTAGACCAGTAATTGGTGATGGGATCCTCGCCGTCGCCAAAATCCTCGATGCCGCCAAAGGTAAGCGGGCGCTTGTCACGCAGGCCGACGTCAATGCCCTGCTGCTGCAAAAGCTCGGCAGCCTCAAGGTCAAGGATCATACCCTTTTCAAGGGCATCGGCGGGAAGATATCTCGCGTTTTCGCCAAAGCAGATGCCGCAAAGCCCCTTGCCGCTGTAAACGGTGGGAATGGCATTGGCTGTGAGCATTGCCTGCGCCTCGGAAAACGAGAACTTTTGCATCAAAAGCTTTTGTGATTTGACGGCGTCAAATTTTTCGGGCAGGGTCGCTTCTTTAAACTTATGCATTTCCTCGTAAACGCGCACGCCGACCTCGGGACGGGTATGGAAGGCGTTTTGCAGGGCTTTATAAACGCCCTCGGCAGCCTGATGCGCCTTGACGTAGCGGCGGTCGGCATTGGGGGTGCAGGGATAGTGGTAAAGATACTTGAGGCAACCCACGTTTTTGCTGAGCATGGTAGAGGCATCAAAAAATTCGATGTGCGAACGTGGGGTGTGATAGCAATCGTGCGGATAGGTATCGCACTCTACAAACACCTCAACGCCCTTGCCCTCACACCAGGCGGCTTGCATACGGGCAAACTCGCTGATGGATTGCAAGGGGGCCTGGCCAAAGCGCTGCGCCTGGAACCAGTAGGGTGCGGCGGTAAAGCGCAGGAAAGGCTTGGTGTTCCCTGCCAGGATATAGGTCAGCTCCAGGGCATCCACGCCCTCTACGTCCCAAGAGGTATAGCCGGCGCAAAAGCCCATACGCACAGTAGGATCCACCTCGTCCAGCGCGCGGCGCAGGGTGCGGCAGAATTCCTTCAGCGTTTCGCCCTGCAGATCCTGCCAGGTACGACGATAGTCGGTGGCTTTGCCGGTGAACAAGCGCTCGGGCAGACCGGCAAGGCCGATCTCCTCGCCCATACGGCGGGAAAACTCGGCAAGGTGCAGATCGCACGCGCAGCCAAGGCCGGGGCGCACGGAAAGACAAAGCTCATCGTCCAGCATGATCATACGCGCACCATTGCGGGCAATGTCCTGTATCAGCGTGCAGACGTGTGCCGCAAACTCATCGTCAAACGGGCAGATCGCATCCCCTGCCACCTTACCCACGACAGAGCGGATAGAGGTATAGGGCTTTTTGCCCGGCTTGCTGCCCATCAGAGGGCCGCCATAGCCGAGGGTAGCGACCCACACGCCGGTTTCAAACCCGTGTGCGGCATACAGCTCCAGCTGCTTTTTCATGTTTGCCATAAAAGCGTCCCATCTTTCACCGTGCTCGGTGACTGCCATGCGGAAGGGTGTTTCCGAGAAGAAAACGTGATCTACCCCAAGCTCCTTCAGATCCTGCAGATATTTTGCATGATCGAGGTTGGGGTCTAAAGAAATGGGAACGTACAGCTTGCGCATAAGATATCCTCCCCTGCGGTGATTTTCTTTATTATACAACACCCGTACAAAAAAAGCAAGCAGGGCGAGAAAATTCGCCCTGCTTTTTGCGCTTATCAATATTTGATGCGCTGCATCTCGCCCTCGCCAAGGCGGGAGCGCTCGGCTGCAAAGCCAACGACGTGGCTTTCAATAGAATTCTCTATAGAGGTGAGGCCCTGTGTCTGCTCGCCATTGCTTGCGGCGATGATATCCTTGATGAGGAAGTAATCACCGCCACCGTGGCCGTAGCCCGATGTTTCCTTGGAAAGCTCGCCCACGTCAATGACTGTATCCTTATCCTGACCGAACACACGGCAGTGCAGCTTATTATCCAACATGCTGCCGCTGATCTCACCGTACTCGCAATGCACGTAGATATCCCGTCTACCAAGCTCGGAAAAGGCGGTCATGGTCAGGTGCGCGGTGCTTCCGTTTTCAAACAGAAAATTCGTGACCTGATGATCCACAGCGGTGTTGTCGCACGCAAAGACACAGCGACCATAGGGGCCTGTTTTCAGCGCCTCAATAAGGTTTTCGCGCGTGATCTCATTGACCAATACGTCAAGCGGCCAACGCAGCTTCTTTTCGGTATCGAAGCGCTTTTTAATGTAATAGGAATATGCGGAATAAGGACAGCTTTCCACCAGCTTACACTCCATACAACGGTCGGCAGCGCCCTCGGGTTGGTTTTCACGCTTAAACAATCGCAACGAGCCCTGCGAGGAAACGGTCTTGACCTTATCTCCCATCAGCCAGATCAGAATATCAATGTCATGACAGCACTTTGCCACGATCATCGGCGAGGATTCGTCGGTATTTCTCCAATTGCCGCGCACGTAGCTGTGTGCCTGATGCCAATAGTTCACATGCTCGGTCAGATTGATGGTGGACACGCGACCGTACTTGCCGGAGTCGATCTCCTTCTTAAGATAGGTGAAGAAGGGGGCATAACGCAGCACGTGACAAACAAAAATCTTTCTGCCAAGACGCTTGGCGGTATAGTAAATATCCAAAACCTCCTCGGCCGAGGTGGCGATGGGCTTTTCCAACAGCAGATCGTACCCCGTGTTCAGCGCCTTGAGGGCATGATCGTGGTGCTGCTTATCCTGTGTCGATACGATGCAAATATCAGCAAGTCTTCCCTTTTCAAAAAAAGCATCCTCGTCCGTGAACAGCATCTCATCAGACACATCGTGTTCTGCCTTAGCTATAGCAAGACGCTCCGGATCTGTATCACAAACAGCGATCACGCTGTTTTGTTGCATTTCTTTGATCAAATGGGTATAATTTTTTCCTCTGGCTCCAAAGCCGATCACGGCAAAGGTCAACATGGCAGTCCCTCCAAAAAGATAATACTTGACAACACGGCGGTCATCTGCTATTATAATACCATATCCGAAGCAAAACTTCTATATTTAAAAGTATACAAATTTTATGTTTTTGTATAAAGGAAGGCATTTATGTACCTATATACGGCATTAGAGGACAACTTTGCGCTGACGGCAATTTATTCTGCCTTTGGCGATATGCGCACCGCCGACTATTACGGCAAGGGCGAGGCACACGATTTTTGGGAGCTGGTGATCGTGACCGAGGGCGAGATCGGCGCCACCGCGGGCAAGAACGTTCACTATTTAAAAAAAGGGGAAGCTATTTTGCACGCCCCGGGCGAATTTCACAATTTATGGAGCGAGAAAAACGAGCGCTCCGGCATCATCATCTTCAGCTTTTCGGCAAAGGAGATGCCGGTGAGCGCCAGCTGCACGTTAAAGGTCAGCGACCTGCAAAGGCCGCGCGAGATCCTTGCGCAGATCGAGCATTGCTTTCACAAGCACAAGATCTGGGTGCAGGCGGTGCGCGAGGGGCAGGAGCTTGCCGCCTGCATGGCGATCAAGCGCCTGGAGCTGTTTTTGTTGGAGCTGCTTGCCACCAAGGACACACAGCGGCACGCCGGCTCCACGCCGCAATCCGCCAGGCATTTTGCCGAGGTGGTGCGGTATTTAGAGGAGAACGTTTCGCTTTCCCTGACGGTAGCGCAGATCGCCGCTGCCTGCAATCTTGGCGAGGTGAATTTAAAAAAGATCTTTTCCCGCTACGCGGGCATGGGCGTGATGTCCTACTTCACGCGACTGAAGATCCGCGCCGCCGTAGCGCTGCTGGAGCAGGGCGCTTCGGTGCGCGAGGCCTCCGATGCGCTGGGGTTTGTAAGCCAGAACTACTTTTGCACCGTTTTCACGCGCATCATGGGCAAGTCGCCCAAGAATTTTAAGGGATGAAAAAAGGCCCCCGCCTGAATGGCGGGGGCTTGCTTTATACAAACCACACGGTTGGCAACAAATAAAGATACGGGGCGGTCACGGCTGCGATCAGGATCGAAATAAATTTGATCTCCCCTGCGGAAAGATCCGTGCCCCGAAAGGAAAATTTCTTGTTAAACAAATAGATAAGAAATGCAGCAAGAGCAAGGAAAAGCAAGGTGATCAGCAGCGCAAACAAATTTTCAAAGGGGTTTGTACAAAGGGCGGCGGCGATCTCCTCTCCCCCTGCAAAAAAGCCCTTTTTTGCGGTAGGAGCAAGGCTGCACAAAAGCATGGCCAAAAACAACCCGACAGCGGCAATGATATCCGCAGCAAAGCCAAACAGATAGATTTTATACCAGGCTTTTTTTATCACTTGCTTTTTGTCTGCGCGGTGCAAAAGGAAAAGCGCAAGAAAAAGCACGCCGATATCCACGGCCAAATTGACCGGAAATGCTGCCAAGATCCAGCGCCAATCTAAAAACAGCAGCCAGATTGGGAAAAACACGTTGTATAGCTTTTTGTTTTTCATAGTTCTACACCTTCTTTAATTTTATTATAAAGTCTTGTGTTTCGAAAGTAAATATCCGATCTTATGGGGGACTATTGAGTTCTAAATTTGGGCGTGCCAATAATTAATAATCAAATTCCGTATCTAAATATTCTTGCGCAGTGCCGTACCAAGTGGGATTATCTTCATCCGCAGATACATATAACTCAGGGTAAATTTGAATCAATACCTTAAGCACACGTTTGACATCTATTGAACGATGACTTTCAAAAAGATTAAAATACGGATCTTTGATTGGTATTAAGTTTTTCTCTGCCTCAAATTCTTCCTTGCTTTCATAAAAATTTATGTAATCTTCAAATCTCTCATTGTAAAACCAAAGAAACGAGCGCCATTTGCCTCCTACAGATATTTGAATCTCGTCAGAATCGTTGCTACCGCGAATATTCTTAATTTCAGCATTTAAACTATCGAAACAATCTTTCGCTGTTAATGGCCTGCTTGTATAAAACGTAAAGTCTCTCATCTTTCGTACTCCTTGATCAGTTTAATCAATTTTTGCAAATTACCCGTAATTATAATTCCGCTTTTCCTATGTTCGTTTTTAGCCATTGTCGGCATTTCAGGCGCAAAGACAATGTGGTTTTTACCTCTGTTTTCAGCATATCGTTTCTGACCTAAAAATTGCTTTAGCGCGCGACTTGGTTTGGGGCCGCTTTTCACTTCTATTATACACTTTCTTGTGACAATGTCAAGTTCACGTGGCCGTCCCAACGCCGAATCAAATTTTTCTTCATTTACAAACTGCACGCTTCCCGGTAATTCTGCCTCTATTGCGCAAAAAACATCAAAAACAAGCGGATCCCTACTGTTTTTTGCACGGTTGTAAAGAGTTTCGCGTCGCACAGCTTCGCGCCGCCTTGCTTTTTCTTTGCGCGATGGTGGCTTTGGCGGATCAAGGAGTTCGTAGTTAGTCTTAACATATCTTCCTGTTGTTGAACTGTAGTTTTGTAGCCGCCCTCCTGCGCCTTTCTTTGTTGGCATTATTAACCCTCCCTTTCTTTTATATTTTCATTATCTCATTTAGAAACAAGAAGAAGAAGGGCGCGGAAAGTGAATGGAGTGGACAATTTTGTCCACTTATGGTATAATTGTGATATAATAAGAAAAAAGTTCGGGAGGAAAAAATGACAGTAATAAACGATGAATTCAAAAAGAACGTGGGAAAAAGACTTCGAAAACTGAGAGAACATCATGCGTTTACAATAAACAAGGTTGTTGAAAAGCTTTCAAACGATTATTATTCCGACATTGACGAAAAAAGTATTAGAAGATACGAAAAGGGAGAATTCTTGCCTAAAGTAGATAATTTAATGAATCTTGCAGAATTATATGGCACTACACTTGATTACATCATATACGGAAAGGAGACAAGCGACGATAATTCTTTTACTTGGTATGACAACTTCAAACGATTAAACAGATTGCTTTACACAATGGATCTAAAAGCTCACACGGACGATCAAGGAAAAGTATTCTTGGAATTCTCGGATGACGAAGCTGAGGTATACTGGCACCGCATAGAACACTATAATCGTGAAAAAGAATCAAACAATAAAATCAACGGCACCTTCAAAGAAGTGACAATAAATGAACTCGATGACTTGTTTGCAGACTATGCAAACAAAACAGAGCAGTTAACTCCTATTGAAGTAAGAAAAAATAACGCTCTCTTAAAAGCGATGCAAACTGAATGGGTGGCTTCGCTTACAGTTGAGCAAACCAACGAAAAGGAAAAGCAGTTTTGTTTCACTTTCAAAGCAACAGATAAAGAATCAAATTAAAACAGATAGTACGATACCTTCATACCTTGTTGTAATAACATTTAACAATCAAGCTCCCCTTTGCGGCGTATCACGCCGAAGGGCGCGCCATCAAGGGTTTTGCCCGTGGGCCATCAAGGTGCTCGTCTGCTGCCGCGTGGCGTCAGCGGTAACCTTGGCTTGTCGCCTAAACGGCTCCATTGCACAGCAACCGCCAAGCTTACCCCCTTGCGGCACTTTGTGCCGCAGGTCGCGCCCGAAGGGCGCGCCAAACAAATAAGGCACGCCGACAAGCGGCGTGCCTTATTTGTTTGGTGGGCCATCAAGGGCTCGAACCTTGGACCAACCGGTTATGAGCCGGTGGCTCTGACCAACTGAGCTAATGGCCCGAATACCATACAATTATAGCAGAGTTCGGGGCGGATGTCAAGCCCCTTTTATAATTTGCTCTCCCCCGCCGGGTGCGAAAAACAGCGAAAAATTCTTTTTTCCCTCTCGCCCTCTTTCGCCTTGTTTTGCGCGCATTTGGCGGTATACTGTAAGCCCATTAACGGAAAGGAGAAGCATATGAAGCACAAGGGACTGAAAAAAAGCCTGCTTGCGGCGGCGCTGGCATTATCGCTTGGCGGCTGCGGCGCACAGGGTGAGGAGATAAAGCCAAACGGCGAGGACACGGAGCTTGAGGGCTACAAGCAAGCGATCGCGGCGCTGGAGAGCGAGCTGCAGCAGGAGCGCGAGGCGCACTACATCACGAAAAGCGAGCTGACCGCCGAGATCGTGGAGCTGCAGGAGCGGCTTTCACACTTTGCCACCGGGGGTGGCGAGGAGAGCGCGGAAACGGTGGAATTCCGCTATCGGGTAGAAAACGGCAAGGCGATCATTACGGGATACAAGGGAGAGGCCGCCATTCTGAGTCTGCCGAGCGAGCTGGACGGCTATCCCGTTTGCGCGATCGGCGAGCGCGCCTTTGAGGGGGCGGCGCTGACCGCCGTGATGCTGCCCTCCGGAGTGGAGAGCATTGGGTGGTTTGCCTTTTATGGGTGCAAGGGATTGATCAGCATCTCGATACCGGAGAGCGTGAGCCTGATCGGCTACGCGGTGTTTGAGGGCTGCCCCAAGGTAACCGTATTCTGCCCTGCCGATTGTTATGCGCAGCGCTATGCGCAAAGCTACGGCATTGCCTTTGTAAACACGTAACGGGGGGAGCCATTCCCCATTTTTGCGCGCATCCGATCTTTTTTGCGACTTTTTTTGCGTGCCCCCTACCCAAAAAGCAAAAAATATGGTATACTATAAGAGATCATACTATTTTGCTGAAAGGAGTGCCCCGTGAAAAACGAGAAGATTCTGGTGCAGACCCCGCCCGTAAACTGGAAGCGGCGCATTTCGCGCATTGCGATCTCCGCGGGCATTCTGCTGCTGCTTTTGATACCGCTTTATATTGCGATCGGCGGCTATTTCGTGCAAAAAAACGCCCCGGATACCGACAGCAGGACAAGCTACGACCGCTTGACCATCGTTGGCCCCAAGGGCACAAGCGTTTCGGCGGACTCTGAGGAAAACGCGGCGCTGTTTTCGCTGTTTACCGAGCTTTTGGAGCTGGGCAGCGAGTGCAGGATGCTGCCGGAGCTTTACCGCTCCGCCCCTTACACCGTTACCATGCAGAACGACACGACGACCGACGTTTTCAACTTTTATTTCCGCTCCTCTTCTACCGATTGCTATTATACCACCGTTGACGGCAGCGTTTACGTGGTGACCGACACGGCCACGGCGGCGTTTTTAAACAGCCCCTACGCCTTTGAGCTGTATAGCGGTGCGGTCACGCCCGTGCTGACCACCGCCGCCACCGACGTGGTGATACCCACCTCACTTTCCTGGTACTATCGCACACAGCAGGGCGCCTTTACCGAGCTGACGGGCGGCGCCACGACAAGCGACGTTCGCCTTTACCCGATCGCAAACGACATTGCCTTTTATTTTTCGCTGCAGCCCAGCCATCACGAGGTGATCATCCGCCGTGAGGGCGTGGAGCTTTACCGCGGCAGCGCAGACGGCATTTCGCTCACCCTGCAGGACAGCAGCGAGGTGCTGGATTTTGAGATCAACGCCATTTACAACCAGGACTCGCAGCTGGATTATTACGGCACGCTGGTCTATAAGTTTAAAATGAACGTGGTAGAGGCCGCGCAGTTTGAGCTGAGCAGCAATACCGTGCAGGCAGGCGGCTACTTCCTTTTGCGCTGCACCAACGTAAAAAACCCCGAAAACCTTGAGGTCAGCACCACTCCGGCGCTTGATGCAGCCCCCGTGATCTTTCAGGACGGCGAGGCTGTTTACGTGGCGATCGCCGCAGGGCTCCCCGGCTTGCGCACGCTACATATGACCTACGGCACCATTGCGGCCGACTTTGCGCTGACGGTAACTGACAACGGCGCGCAGGCGCACGCTCCCACCACCGAGGAGCTTGGGGGAGACTGGGTCACGCTTTTGCAAAGCAAGCTCCCTGCCCTGATCGCACAAAAGGGAGCCTCTAACAGCGCGCTTGGCACGCTGATACCAAATGGCAAGCCGATCCCTCCCACCAACCCACGCATTTTTGCCTTTGGCGATACCTTAACGGTTGCGGGCACGGCGCTTGCGCAATCGCCGCTCTCATTTGATCTTTACCGCACAAGCGGCAACGTAGCAGCACTTGCTGCGGGGCGCGTGCTTGAGGTGGGTGAGGATCTGCACCTTGGAAAATACGTGATCGTTGACCACGGACGCGGGCTTTACACCTGGTATGCAGGACTTTCCGAGCAGCATGTGGTAAAGGGCGAGATCCTGGCCGTTTCGCAAACGGTTGGCATTGCGGGCGACACGCTGTATCATGAGGACAGTGTGCTGATCATGGCAACGCTTGGCAAGGCGGCGATTTCGGTAGATTACCTGCGCCAGAACGGTTATCTGGCATCTTAAATAAAAACAACTCAAAAAGGCACCTGCCGTGGCAGGTGCCTTTTTTATCAGACCAGATCGGTCAGTCGGTTGGGGGTAACGATCTTGCCGTAGGTTTTATACGAGCGCTCGGGAATGACCTCGGGCAGAATGGAAACGGCAAGCTCGGGAATGGCATCGATCTTGCCGCTTGCGTAGTCCAAAAGGCGACGGCGGCAGGAGTCGACTCGCAGTAGCAGACCGCCGATGCGGATATCCTGCACGTCAAAGCCGGTGGGGCTGTTTTCCAGCAGCCACTGCTTTTCAAACGCGCGGTAAAACACCTTGATGCCACGCAGCACGGCGGCGTAATCCCGCTCGGCAAGCGTACGGAGCGCTTGCTTATCCCCTGCCTGATAGGCGGCGCGGGTGCGGACGCCAAGATCGTATTTGATGGCAAGCACGTCGGCAAGCTTGGCGGCGCTGTCAAAGAGATAGTGCCATTTGCGATATTTTTTGGCAAGCGCGTGCCACTTTTCTGCCGTTTTTTGGATATGCGCCACTTGCGCTTGGTCTACGCGGCAATCCAACACACCGTTGAACAGATCGTTATACAACGCCGCTTTGGGGGCGGCGCTGGTGCGGGCGTTCAGCCCCACGAGGATCTCGTTGAGGTCGTCCAGCGACAAAAAGTCGTCAAATTCCGCGCCGAACATCCGCTTGAAGCCCGCCTTGATCCCCTCCTCGTCGGTGTTCCCTTTTGCATACTCGGCAAAGTAGTAAAAGGAGGGCAGCAGCGCGTAGCGCGCGCACTCGGCACCGTCATCGCCCCAGGTGGTAAGCAGCAGATCCTGCACGCCGTGCTTTTGGCAGGCATCCAATGCGGGGCGGATGGTTTTGATGGAATAGCGGTTGAGGGGCAAAAAGCCGTGCGTGGACCACGCGCTTGCGGCAAACATCATTTTATCCGAAAGCTGTTTGTGGTTGTAGAGCATCCCATCGTAGGCTTCTTCGTTTTCGTGATAGTAATCCCAATATACGGGAGTGACCTCGGCGGGGACGGCATCGATCACCTCACGCGGCAGCTCACGGCGCGGGTGATAGTATTTGTATTCCGGTGGCAGGCTGAAAAAGAACATGTCTGACCAGATCATCGGGGCGAAATCGTATTTTTTGACGATCTCACACACACGTGCGAGATGGCGCTTCATAATACCGTAGCCCGGCTCGTACCCGTGCTTATCCAGGAATTTGCCGCGCCCCAGCGCCCATGCCTCGTCCATACCGACGTGGATGCGCTTGCTTGTAAAGCATTCGCGCAGGGTAGCCAGCAGGTTTTCGATAAATTCATACACGCGCGGCTCGTCTACCATCATAATATCGTCGCGGTCAACGGGCACCTGCTTCCATGGCACAAAGCAATGCAGATGGGCCAGTGTCTGGATGCAGGGCACCAGCTCGATGCCAAGCGAAGCGGCATAGGCATCCAGCTCCTTTAGCTCAGCCTTGGTGTATCTGCCGCGCATATAGCCGAAATAAGGCTCGCCGTCTACCTCGTAGGTATCCTCGGTATACAGCATCACGCAGTTATACCCCATTTTTTTGAGGTAAGGCAGGTATTTTTTCAGCGCCGCAACGCTCATCACCGCGTTGCGGGACATATCCACCATCAGACCCAGCGTTTTTAACTTATTTTTCGTTTTCATTGCAACTCCTTTTACAGTACACGGTGCGTAAGGCGGTTGGGGGTAACGATCTTGCCGTAGGTCTGCGTAGAGCCGCTGGGTACTGCGCCGTCGATCAGCTCCACCTCCAGCTCATGAATGGCATCCAGCTTGCCTGCTGCAAAGTCCAGAAGGTGACGGCGGCAAGAGTCAACGCGCTGAATAAGCCCACCAAGGCGGATATCCTGCACGTCAAAGCCGGTCTGCTTGTTTTCGGTATACCATTGCTTTTCAAATGCCAGCAGATAAGTGCGAAGCAGCTTGGAAAGCCTTACGTAATCGCCGTCGGCAAGCACCTTAAGTGCCTCTTTATCCCCCGCCTTATAGGCGGCGCGAGTGCGAATGCCGAGATCGTATTTGACGGCAAACACATCCGCCAACTTGGCGGCGCTGTCAAAAAGATAGCTCCACTTGCGGTATTTTTTGGCGCATGCGTGCCACTTTGCCGCAACCTCGGCGATATAAGCGGGCATTTTGGGCAGCATACGAGGATCAAGGAAGCCGTTAAACAGATCGTTATACAACACCATTTTTGGGGCGGAGTCCAGTTTAACGCGTATCTTATCCACCATAGTGTTAAGCGCATCCAGCGACATAAAATCGTCAAACTCCACGCCAAACAGTCGCTTGAAGCCGGCCTTGATCTTTGCCTCATCCTTGTTCCCTCTCGCATACTCGGCAAGGTAGTAAAGCGTGGGCATTACACTGTAGCGCGAGCATTCGGCACCGTCGTCGCCCCAAAGGGTAAAGAAAATATTTTTGATCTTATGCTCGCGGCAGGCATCCAGCGCAAGCGTCATCGTTTTGATAGAAAAATTGTTCATCGGCAGGGGGCCGCGCCAAGTCCAAGCGCCACCCGCAAACCAGGTCTTGTCCGAAAGCTGCTTGTGGTTGTAAAGCATATCGTCATATACCTGCTTATCCTCCTGATAATAATCCCAGTAGACAGGGATCACATCCTCGGGAATGGCGTTCTTGACATCCTCGGGCATTTCGGTACGGGACATATAGTAACCTCCGTTCGGGGCTACGGTGCGGAAGAACATGTCCGACCAGATCATGGGCTGGAAATCATATTTGCGCACGATCTCGCACACACGTGCAAGGTGGCGCTTCATGATAGAGGTGGGATCCTCATAACCGTTTTTATCCATAAACTTGCCACGGCCAAGCGCCCACGCCTCGTCCATACCGACGTGGATGCGCTTGCTTGTAAAGCATTCGCGCAGGGTAGCCAGCAGATTTTCGATAAATTCATACACGCGCGGCTCGTCTACCATCATAATATCGTCGCGATCAACGGGCACCTGCTTCCAGGGCACAAAGCCCTGCAAGTGTGCCAAGGTTTGAATACAAGGGATCAGCTCGATGCCAAGCGAAGCGGCATAGGCATCCAGCTCCTTTAGCTCAGCCTTGGTATATCTGCCGCGCATATAGCCGAAATAGGGCTCGCCGTCTACCTCGTAGGTATCCTCGGTATACAGCATCACGCAGTTATACCCCATTTTTTTGAGGTAGGGCAGATATTTTTTCAGCGCCGCAACGCTCATCACGGCATTGCGGGACATATCGATCATAACGCCAAGCGTTTCGTAATTCCTTTTGCTCATATATCCTCTTACAGATTATTGAGTGTTGCCATGCGGCGGTAGTTGTGAGCGGGCTTATAGTTTTCGGGCAGGGTGACAAGATCTACCTCAAGCTCCTCGATCTCGGTGATCTCGCCCTTGGCATATGCCACAAGGCGACGGCGGCAGGAGTCAATGCGCTGCAGCACACCGCCGATGCGGATATCCTGCACGTCAAAGCCGCCGGTCTTGTTTTCGGTAAACCATTGCCGCTCAAACACGGCGTGGAACTTTTTCACAAGGTCGTAAACCTTAACGTATTCCTCCTTTGCAAGGCGCAAAAGCTCCTTTTTGTCCCCTGCCTGATAAGCGGCACGGGTGCGGGCGCCCAGCGTATACTTTACGGCAAGCACGTCGCAAAGGGCTGCGGCGTTTTCAAACAGATAGCTCCATTTTTTGAACTTTTTGGCATAGGCGTGGTATTGCTTTGCATAAGAGGCAAAGGTGGTTTCAAAGCCGGGGATCAGCTTTTCATCCATATAGCCGTTGAACAGGTCGGAGAACAGCGCAACCTTGCTGCCGGTGGTGCGCTCCTTCGTCATGCTACGGTAGCAGGCGTTGGTATCACCAAGCGACATAAAGGCGTCAAAATCGGCATCGAACATCTTTTTAAAGCCTGCCTTGATCTTTGCCTCATCCTTGTTGCCGCGCATATACTCTGCAAAGTAGTAAAGCGCGGGCAGCACGGCGTAGCGAGAGCATTCGGCACCGTTATCCCCCCACATGGTAAAGAAGATGTTTTTGATGCCGTGCTGCTCGCAGGCATCAATGGCGGGAAGCATGGTTTTAAGCGAGAAATTGTTAGCGGGCATAAAGCCGTTCCAGCACCACGCGCCGCCTGCAAACCAGGTCTTGTCGGAAAGCTGCTCGTGATTGTACATCATATCGTCGTAGACCTGCGGATCCTCCTGATAATAATCCCAGTACACGGGGATCACGTTTTCGGGCACCGAGTCGATGATCTCCTGCGGGAATTGCATTTTGGGCACATAGTATTTATCGTTACAGATGGAACGGAAGAACATATCCGACCAGATCATGGGCTGAAAATCGTACTTTTTCACGATCTCGTTGACCTTGGCAAGATGGCGCTTCATCAGGGTAGCAGCGGTTTCGTAGCCGTGGATATCCAGGTGCTTGCCGCGCCCCAGCATATGTGCCTCATCCATACCGATATGGATGCGCTTGGTGCGGAAGCACGCACGCAGGGTCTTGATCAGATTTTCGATAAATTCATAGGAGCGATCGTCATCCACCAAAAGGATGTTGTCACGGTCGGTCTTAACGGTATTCCAATGCAAAAAGGCATCGAAGTGTGCCAGCGTCTGAATGCAGGGGATCAGCTCGACGCCAATGGATGCGGCGTAATCGTCAAGCACGCGCATTTCCCTTTTGCTGTATCTGCTGCGCATATAGCCAAACAGCGGCTCGCCATCGGCCTCGTAGGTATCCTCGGTATACAGGAACACACAGTTGTAGCCCATCTTCGCAAGATCGGCAAGGTACTTTTTCAGCGCTTCTACGCTCATTACGGCATTGCGGGACATATCCAGCATAACGCCAAGCGTTTCGTACTCCATTTTTTTCATAATTTCTTCTCCTTTGCAGAGCAAAAATGCCTTTTTGGCTATCTTAATTAAACCACAATTGACTTTATAAGTCAATACCTTTTTGTTTTTTGTCCTACAAAACTTGACATTGGAGCAAATCTTTGCTATAATGCGTTTGATATACATAAACGGAGGGTTATATGAAATTTTCCTGTCAAGAATTTATCGCCGCGCATACCGAGGAGATGTATGCGCTGCTGAAGGACCTTTGCCTGATCCCCGCTCCCTCTCATCATGAGGAAAAGCGCGCCGCCTTCTGTAAGGAATGGCTGGAAAGCGCGGGCGCCGAGGGCGTTTATATCGACGAAGCCAAAAATGTGATCTTCCCCTTAAACTGCGAGGGCAGCAACGAGATCACCGTGGTGGTGGCGCACACCGACACGGTATTCCCCGACACCGAGCCGATGCCCTACCGCGAGGAGGACGGCAGGATCTTTTGCCCCGGCGTTGGCGACGACACCGCCAGCGTGGTGCATCTGATGCTTGCGGCAAAATATTTTGTGCAAAACGGTATCAAGCCCCGTGGCGGCGTGCTGTTTGTGTGCAACTCCTGCGAGGAGGGGCTTGGCAACCTTTACGGCACGCGCACCGTAATGAAGAATTACGAGGGGCGCGTAAAGCAGTTCCTCTCGCTTGACTCCTTCTCATTCGAGGTTTTGAACATCGGCTGCGTCGGCTCTCACCGCTATGAGGTAGAGGTGCAGACCGAGGGTGGACATTCCTACAGCCGCTTTGGCAACCGCAGCGCGGTGCTGGCGCTTGCCGAGATGATCACCGAGATCTATAAGATCGAGGTGCCGAAGCGCGAGGGCAGCAAGACCACCTATAATGTGGGGATCATTGAGGGCGGCACCTCGATCAACACCATCCCCCAAAGCGCAAAAATGCTGTGCGAATACCGCTCGAACGACCGCGAGTGCCTTGCTATCATGAAGGAAAGATTTGAGGCGATCTTTGCCGCTGCCAACGATGAAAAAAATGCCGTAACGGTAAAGATGATCGGCGAGCGCCCCTGCGCCGGCAACGTGGACGAGCAGGCGATGCGCCGCCTTGTGGACACCTGCAAGCAGGTGGTTGAGGAGGTAAGCGGTGCGACCACGCGCCAATCCCCTGCCTCGACCGACTGCAACATTCCCCTCTCGCTTGGCATTCCCGCCGCCTGCATCCCCACCTACGAGGGGAGCGGCGCGCACACCAGGGGCGAAAATCTGGACAAGGCATCTCTTATCCCCGGGCTTGAGATCACCATCAAGGCCATTGCGGCCATTCTGGAGGTAGCATTATGATGAAATTTACTGCGGCGGGCGACGCCATCATTCAAAGAAGGATCCAGCGCGAGTTTGAGGGGTACGGCGAGCTTTGCCCCATCATCGAAAAGGGCGACGCGCGCTTTTTCAACTTAGAAACCACCCTCAACTATGAGGGCGAGTGCTTTGCCTCGCAGTTCAGCGGCGGCACCTACATCCGCACCAATCCCGAATGTCTTGACGATCTGCAGGGCTTTGGCTTTAACATGACCAGCTTTAACAACAACCACGCCATGGACTTTTCCTACGAGGGGCTGCAGCGCACGCTGGAGTACGTGCAGGAAAGTGGCCTGGTGCATGCCGGTGTGGGCCAAAACTTAGACGAGGCCTCTGCCCCCAAGTATCTGGAAACGCCCAACGGGCGCGTGGCACTGATCGCCGTGAATACCACCTTTAATCCTGCTATGATGGCAGGTGTGCAGGCACGCCGTGTGGCGGGACGCCCCGGCATCAACGGCCTGCGTCTTAACCAAAAGATCCGTGTTTCCAGAGAGGACCTGGAAAAGGTAAAGGAGATCGCCAAGAACTGCGGCGTGAACATCGGGCGCGAGATCATCCGAAAGGAAGGCTATCTCCCCGCGCTCCCCGACGACGTGGCGGAATTCGGCACCCTGAACTTTGCCGTTGGCGACAAGCCCGGCGTTGAATTCTCGGTCAACAACACCGACCTTGAGCGCGTGAAAAAGGCGATCTTTGAGGCGCAGCTGCAGGCGGATTATATCATGATCTCGGTGCATTCGCATGAGGTAGACGGTGCCCTGAAGGAGGACGTCCCCTCCTTCCTGCGCGACTTTGCACACGCCTGCATCGATGCCGGTGCCAACGCCGTGGTGGGTCACGGCCCGCACCTTTTGCGCCCCATTGAGGTGTACAAGGATGCGCCTATCT
>JAZNNA010000161.1:0-3668 GCA_045580065.1 Eubacteriales bacterium | reverse complement strand
CGGGCAAGTCACAGGGCCCGCCTCCGGAGCGGCCAGGCTGCTCTTGTTGCTATCGGCTACTCCTGACGGCGGCTGCGGTCAATGGCAGCAGCAGCAAAGAACGATCAGCGCAATGATGATGATCCAGCAGCAGCTGTTATCACCAAAAAGACCACCAAGACAGTTGTTGTTCATGTTCATACCGTTTCCTCCTTACATAGCCTCGGGAGCCGTTTTCTCTCCCTCGCTATCATTTTATGAGGGCGGGCGGCGAGTGTGATAGAATTTTGCGGCTTTGTGGCGAGAAGTGGCAGTTTTTCTTTTTCTGCGCTTGACAAACGCTGCGCGGTGCGCTATAATAATGCTGTCGCTAAGCGACAAATCAACAAAATCTATGAACACGGTTCGGTGTGGGACGCGGCAAGCCGCGGTCATCACACTCTCGCCCCGTCGGGCGAGGATGAGGAAAGTACGGTGCAAATCCGTCGCAACAGCCATTACCGTTACGTGGCATTTTGCCACCCAGTCGGAATGCTCATCGTCCCGTGCCGTAAAACGCTCCCGGGCAAATGGGGAGGCTGCTGCGCTGCCGGTGTTCCGACGGTTTTTTGCGTGTGCGCTCCCCCGACCTTGGTCGTGGGGGGCTTTTTACATCATACCTTTTGTAAAAAAAGAAAAGAGGACAAAAGTATGAAAACAATGAGCAGACTGACACTTTTGCTGCTGGCACTTGCAATGACCTTCTCGTTTGTGGCGTGTGCCGACGTGGAAAAGACCGGCGCGTGGGAAAGTGCCACCTACACAAGCGACAAGGAATTTGGCAAGGGTGCAAAGACCGTGACCGTTCTGGTCAGCGCCGAGGAGCAGACCCTGACCTTTACCATCCACACCGACAAGGACACCCTAGGTGCTGCATTGCTGGAGCATGGGTTGATCGAGGGCGAGGAGGGCCCCTTTGGCCTTTACGTGAAAAAGGTGAACGGCATTCTTGCCGATTACGACGTGGACCAGACCTACTGGTCGCTCACCAAGGGCGGCGAGATGATGATGGTGGGCGTTGACGGTGCCACCATTGCCGACGGCGAGCAATATGAGCTTACAAAAGCAAAGTGATCTGCAAAATGCACAGGCTACGGAACAGCCTGTGCAAAGGGCGCGCAAAAAAAGCTGGCTGACGGTACGGGAAATGACGGTGTTTGCCATGCTTGGTGCATTGATGTTCTGCTCAAAGCTTTTGCTGGAATGGGCACCGAACATCCACCTTCTGGCACTGTTTATCATCACCTTTACCATCGTTTACCGCAGCAAGGCGTTGGTCCCGATCTACGTTTTTGTGCTGCTGACCGGTGTATACGGCGGCTTTAACGTGTGGTGGGTGCCGTATCTGTATATCTGGCTGCCGCTGTGGGGTATCACGATGCTGCTGCCCCGCCGCATGCCAAAATGGGTCGCCATACCCACGTATATGCTGCTTGGCATGCTGCACGGGCTTTCCTACGGCATTTTGTATGCCCCTGCGCAGGCGCTTTTTTTCAAGCTGAGCTTTCAAATGACGCTTGCGTGGATCGCCTCGGGCGTTGGCTTTGACGTAGCGCACGCCATTGGCAACCTTGCCGCCTGCACGCTGGTGTTGCCGCTTGTCAGGCTGCTTTGCCGCCTGGAGAAAAAACGCATTTAACCACAAAACGGTATAAAAAAGAACCGAGCGATGCTCGGTTCTTTTTTGCGTTATACCACCTGCAAGACGACCTTGCCAACGTTTTCACACCGCTGCAGGATGCCGTGCGCCTCCTCGGCCTTTGTGATCGGCAGGATCTTGTAGATCGAGGGCTTGATGCTGCCGTCCTCGATCTTGGGCCACACGCGCTCCACAAGCTCGGCAAGGATGCTTGCCTTCATCTGTGGGGTGCGGTTGCGCAGCATGCTACCCACCAGATGCAACCCCTTGGTAAGCAAGGGGCGCAGCTGCACCGTGGTTTCGATGCCTGCAAGCGTAGAGATCACCACCCAATAGCCGCCGCGCGCCATATAAGGCAGGCTCTTGCCCAGCGTTTCGCCGGAGAGGCAGTCCATAGAAACGGCAACGGGGGTGCCGTTTTTCTCCTCCTCGGCAAGAACAGCCGCCACGTCGGTGGTGGTGGAATTGATGATCACGTCAGCGCCCAGATCCTTGATCTTTTCTGCGATCTCGTCGGATAACACCGAGGTGATCACGCGCGCGCCGAATGCCTTGGCCATCGGGATCGCCACGCTGGCAAGACCGCTGGCACCAGCGGGGATAAAGGCGGTTTGTCCGCTTTGCAGATGCCCCTCGATAAACAAATTGAGATAGGACGTGGCATAGGCCTCGGGCAGGGCAGCCGCCTCTGCCATCGAAAGCCCACGGGGCACGGGCATCAGCATATCGTAGCGCACCGCCACGTACTCGGCATAGCCACCGCCGCCAAGCAGGGCGCAGATCTTATCCCCCACCTGCCATTTACTCTCGCTTGCAGCAACCTCACCAACGCGCAGGATCTCGCCCGCGATCTCCAGGCCCATCCACTCGGGGCAGCCGGGGGGCGAGGGGTATCTGCCCTCGCGCTGCAAGAGGTCGGCGCGGTTGAGCGCCGCCGCGTGGATCTTCACCAACACCTCGTCCGGCTTGATCTCAGGATCCGGCACATCGCTCCAGACCAGATTTTTATTTTCGTCTATCAGCATTGCTTTCATATTCTTTTTCCTCACAGATTGTTCTTTTTGATGTATTCGTCCATGCGCAGCCCCTTCTCGGTATCAACGGGGACGTAATCCGCAGGGATGTTTTCGATCTCCAGCTTCAGGCCGTCGTACATAGGCATCATATCCTCCTGCTTAAGGCCCGTGAGTGCCAGCACCTTGGAATTATCCGTAATGCGGTGGAAAAGTCTTGCATATTCCAGCTGCCAGCGCACGTTCTTCTTCCCCTCTGGGCTGAGGATCGCAAGATAATCCTCCTTATCTACCCATACCACCTCAAGCCCTATCAGGCGGTGATAGTATTCCGCGATCTCCTCCCAGGTCCTGTGCTCTGCCGAGCAGACGTTGTAGAACTCGCGCTTTGCCTTATCCTTAAAAAGGATATGGGCGATCATCCTCGCCACGTCCCCACCCCAGGAAAGTGTGGCGGGCTTATCCTTTGCCTGAATAGGAAGAACGACCTTTTTCCCCATCAGACCGCGTGCGACACCGTGCTTGAACTCCAAGGTGACCAGCTGCAACCGCATCGTGGAAAAGGTGGTTGCGGGGCGCACGACCGTCCAGTTGTCGTAGGGGGAGGCCATCAGAAGATCCTCAGACTGCGCCTTGTGAATGCAATAATCGTGCGATGCCTTCAGCTCCTCGTCCTCAGAGGAATCCAGAAGGCGCGGAGAGGTCTCCTTCACCGGCACCTCCTTATCATCATAAACGCGGCAGGAGGAAAGGAAGATGTAGTGCTTCGTGTTGTCGAGAAAGAGCTTGTAGTAATCCGAGAAATCGTATTTTCCGTAGCTCATAAAGTTCACGATGCCGTCGAAGCCCTCGCCGAGGATCTTCCCCAGAAATTCCTTGTCAAACGCGTCGCCCTGTACGTAGGCAGCGTCCAGGTTCCAAGGTGCGGACTCCTCAAGACCCACGCCCGTCACGTCATAGCCAAGAGCCAGAAGCTCGGGCACAAGATATCTGCCCAT
>JAZNNA010000160.1:0-14863 GCA_045580065.1 Eubacteriales bacterium | reverse complement strand
CAAGGGGTGGCAGATCTCAATGCCGTTCAGTCCGTAATTCACAAGCTCCGGCACGTATTGCGTTTGGTTTGCCGGGTGAGCCAGTATGGCAATGCCGCCCGCCTTGCGGATGACCTTGATCACCTGCTCGGCCGTGGGATCCGGCGCCTGATAAGACTTTGCTTCCGGGCCCTTGAACACGTTGCGGCGCAAGTCCTCGCCGTCGTCGGTGGGGTCCATGACCTTTTTGAATTTCATGGCATTGATCACGTGGTCAATGCAGATCCAGGAGCCGTCGCGCGCGTAATCCAGCACGTCGTTCCAGGTAAAATCCTTGATATATCCAATGCGGATGCCACGCTCCACGCGCTTTCTGGTACATTCGGTGTACAGCTCACAGCGCTCTTTGACGAAGGCGCGGAATGTGGGATCGTCATAGTCATAGTCCAAAGCCACGAGATGCAAACAATGCCCGTCATGTCTGCCGTAAAACTCTACCCCGTAAAGCGATTGCAGCCCAAGCTTTTCACATCCCCTGGCAAACTCCTTTACACCCCCATCTGTCTCATGGTCGGTCAGCGCCAGCGCGCCGTAGCCAAGGCATTTACCGATCAGAGCCAGCTGATATGGGGTAAAGGTGGCATCGGAATAATGCGAATGTAGGTGAAGATTGGCAAATTTCATAGCATTCTCCTTTAAAGCATAACGGCACACCCACCGGTCGGTGGGTGTGCCGCTTTTTCATTAAAATCTGATCTTGCCTTCGATATAAGACTTCAGCTCGGTGATCGGGATGCGGACCTGCTCCATGGTGTCGCGGTCGCGTACGGTCACGCACTCGTCGCCTGCCTTTTCGGCATCACCAACGGTGTCAAAGTCGATGGTAACGCAAAGAGGGGTACCGATCTCGTCCTCGCGGCGGTAACGCTTGCCGATAGAACCGGTCTCGTCGTAGTCCACGGGGAAATATTTCGCCAACTCGTCACGTACCTCAAGCGCCTTTTCAGAAAGCTTTTTGGAAAGAGGAAGAACGGCCACCTTATAGGGAGCAAGCGCGGGATGCAGATGAAGCACAACGCGCACGTCGTTCTTTGCCTCGTCGATCACTTCCTCGTCGTAAGCGTCGATCAGGAAGGCGAGGGCCACGCGGTCGGCGCCAAGAGAGGGCTCGACTACGTAAGGTGTGTATCTTTCGTTGGTTTCGGGATCGAAGTAGGTCATATCCTTGCCGGAGTGCTTTGCGTGCTGACCAAGGTCGTAATCGGTGCGGTCGGCAATGCCCCACAGCTCGCCCCAGCCGAACGGGAACAGGAACTCGAAGTCGGTGGTGCCCTTGGAGTAGAAGGCAAGCTCTGCGGGATCGTGGTCGCGCAGGCGCAGGTTCTCCTCTCTCATGCCAAGGTCAAGGAGCCACTTTTTGCAGAAATCCTTCCAGTATGCAAACCACTCAAGGTCGGTGCCGGGCTTGCAGAAGAACTCCAGCTCCATCTGCTCGAACTCGCGGGTACGGAATACGAAGTTACCGGGCGTGATCTCGTTACGGAAGGACTTGCCGATCTGGCAAACGCCAAAGGGCAGCTTGCGACGGGTAGAGCGCTGGATGGCCGGGAAGTTTACAAAGATCCCCTGCGCGGTCTCGGGGCGCAGGTACACGGTGTTGGTATTATCCTCGGTAACGCCGATAAAGGTCTTGAACATCAGGTTGAACTTCTTGATAGCGGTAAAGTCCTGCTTGCCGCAGGTGGGGCAAACGATGCCCTTTTCCTGAATATAAGCAGACATTTCCTCAAAGGACCAGCCGGCGGGGTTATCGTCAAGCCCATTTTCAAAGGCATATTCTTCGATCAGCTTGTCGGCGCGGTGACGAGCCTTGCAGGCCTTGCAGTCCATCAGAGGGTCGGAAAATCCGCCCACGTGACCGGAAGCAACCCATGCCTCGGGGTTCATGATGATCGCGCTGTCAAGACCGACGTTATAGCGGCTTTCCTGCACGAACTTTTGCCACCAAGCCTTTTTGACGTTGTTTTTGAACTCTACGCCAAGGGGGCCGTAATCCCAGGAGTTGGCAAGACCGCCATAAATCTCAGAGCCGGGAAAGATAAAGCCGCGGTTTTTGCACAGGGCTACGATTTTGTCCATTGTTTTTTCAAGATTGTTCATTTTGATACTCCTATGAATTATAATGTAAATATTTTAACTCTTAATTTAAGTTTTGTCAAGGGCTTATAGTGTTTTTGCTTTGTTTTCGCAAAGAGGCACGCATTTTGCCTCAACAAAGGGCAAAAGCTGCTCTACGCGCAGCAAAAGCTGTGCGCCGCGCACGCCGGCGCTGACGGTGATCTTATCAAATTGCAGGGCGCTTTCCTCCACAAAGGTCGGGAATTTCTTTTTCATCCCGATAGGCGAGCAGCCGCCGCGGATATAGCCGGTAAGCGAGAGAAGATCCTTGACGTGGATCATTTCAATGCGCTTGTTCCCCGTTTCTCTTGCGGCAAGCTTCAAGTCGATCTCAAGATCCACCGGAATACACATCACAAGCGGACCGGTCTTATCTCCGCGTGCCACAAGCGTTTTAAACACCTGCTCGTGCGGAAGGCCGATCTCGTCGGCGATATGCTTGCCGGAAAGATCGTTTTCGTCCACCTCGTATTCAAATACCTCATACGGGATCTTGGCTGCATCCAGGCGGCGCATAGCATTGGTCTTGTTTTTCATCGGTATGCTCTGCCCTCCTCGATCATATCGCGCGCAGCAAGCGTTTGCGCGTTTGTAACGCTGAGCCCGCCGAGAATACGCGCCACCTCTGCAACACGTCCCTCGTCATCCAGTTCATAGACTGAGCTGAAGGCGCCCGTATCGCTGAGAGCCTTGCTGATCTTGTAATGCTTGCCCGCAAGCGAGGCGATCTGTGCCGAGTGCGTAACACACAGCACCTGCACGCCACGCCCGATCTCGGCAAGCTTGATGCCGATCTTGCGCGAGGTCTTGCCGGAAATACCGGTATCCACCTCGTCAAACACGGCAGTTGCCACGCCGTCGCGATCGTTCAGCACGCTTTTCAGCGCCAGCATAATACGGGCAAGCTCGCCGCCCGACGCGATGTGCGAAAGCGGCAAAAGCGGATCTCCGGGATTGGTGGCAAGGCGGAACTCTACCGCATCGTTTCCATCCGGTCCAAAGCTCTCGGAGCGATCGACCGCCACGCAAAAGCGCACGGCAGGCATATCCAGAAAGGCAAGCCCCTCAAGCACACGGGCTGCAAGCTCCTCGGCAGCGCAAACGCGCGCCTTATGTAAAAGCTCTGCCCGCTCGGAAAGGGTTTTGGTCAGATCCTTTAAAAGCTTTTGCAGCCTTTGCTGCTCCGCATCGGAATTCTCAAGGCCGGCAAGACGCTCGGCGGCGCTTTGCCTGAAGGCAAGAATGGCTTTTTCGTCCTCGCCATATTTGCGGCGAAGCTTTGTGATGGTATCCAATCTCCCCTCCACGCGGTTGAGCGCCTCGGTAGGGTCACCGTCGGTATCCTCGGCAAGGTCTCGCGCAAAATTGGCGATATCCTCAACCTCATAGCGCATTTCCGTCAGCTTTTTGGCGGCTGCCTCGGCATCCGGAACCACCTTGGCGATCCCTTGCATCGCTTGCGCTGCGCGCTCCAGGATCAAGGCAGCTGCCCCTTTTTCACTGCCGTAAAGCACGCGATAGGTGAACTCTGCCTGTTTTGCAATGCGCTCGGCATTTTGCAGCTTTGCGCGCTTTTGCAAAAGCGCTTCCTCCTCACCCGGTTTTAAGTGCGCCTCGTCGATCTCGGCGATCTGAAAGCGCAGAATGTCGGAAAGTCGGGCTGCCTCGGCGCTGTCTGTCTTTAAGCGGTGTAAACGCTCCTGCACCTCTTTTTGCTCGGTGTACAGGGCGTGATATTCTGTAAGCACATCACCGAAATCGGCAATGCTGTTGATGATCTTATGCTGTGTGGCGGCTTGCAGCAGCAGCTGGTTATCGTTTTGCGCGTGGATGCTGACTAAGTACCCCGCAAGCAAGCGAAGCATCGCCTGCGGCACGGCACGGCCGTTCAGGCGGCATTTTGACTTGCCGTCGGGAAAAAGGGTGCGCTGCAGCAGCAGCTCGTCCCCTGTTTCAAATCCGTTTTCTGCAAGAAAGGAAAGGCAATCGCTGCTAAGATCCGAAAACATAGCGCTCACCATACCGCAAGCGGCACCGTTGCGCACCAGCTCGCCCGAGGTCTTGGCACCAAGCAAAAAGGAAAGCGATTGCAGCATAACGGATTTCCCCGATCCGGTCTCGCCCGTGATCACACAGAGCCCGGGGCCGAAATCCACGTCCAGCCGTTCGATCACCGCCATATTTTCAATATGCAGTGACTCCAGCATATCAGCCTGCCCTCATCATCACGTGAAGCCGCTCGCTGATATTCTTTGCAGTTTCCTCGTTTCGGGTGGCAACAAGAATGGTATCGTCACCTGCAACACAGCCAAGAACGTCTGCAAGCGACAGATTGTCGATGCTTGCGGCCACTGCCTGTGCAAGGCCCGGGAGCGTGCGGACAACCACCAGATTTTGCGCGTAATCCGCTGACAGGATCGAATGCACAAGGGCTGCACTGATCTTGATGCCGGAAACAAGCTCCTCTTTTTTGGGTGCCACGTAGCGATAGCTCCCCCTGCCCGTCAAGACCTTGGTGAGCTGCAGCTCGCGAATGTCGCGCGAGATGGTGGCCTGCGTAACAGAAAATCCTTCTACAAACAAACGATCGATCAGATCGTCCTGCGTTTCTACGTGATAGCGGCCGATGATCTCGAGGATCTTTTTTTGGCGACTGGCTTTCATATCTATGCTCCTTTTAGGTGTAAGATTTCATTTTTTTCTGTAATCTGGCGTAAAATCCGCCGTTTTCAAAGCGGATCAAGCGGGTTTTCAGCGAGGAACGCGTGATGCGCACAAAGTCGCCGCGATACAGCTCGAAATTAATGCGGCCGTCAACGGTGAGGTAAAGCATTTTTTCTCTCTGGCACACGTTTTTGATCTCCAGCGTGGCACCGTCATCAAACAGCATCGGGCGAGCGGTAAGCGAATGGGGGGATACCGGGGTGACGCAAAAGCAAGCAAGATGCGGATCGACGATAGAGCCGCCCGCCGACATGGAATATGCGGTAGAGCCGGTGGGCGTTGCAACGATCAGACCGTCTGCGCGGAAGCCGGAGACCAGCTCTCCCCCCTCGTAAAGCTCAAGATCCACGATCCTTGCGACAGAGCCGTTTGAGATCACGGCATCGTTAAGAGCAAAGCTTTCTGCCTTGCGCTTGTTGCCGTCGGCAAACACCTCTACGCAAAGCATAGCACGCTCATCGATATGATAATCGCCGTTCACAAGGCGCTCAAGGGCTGCAAGATCCGTCATTTCCAGCTCGGTCATATAGCCAAGATGCCCCAGATTGATGCCGAGCAGATGCTTTCCGTGCGGTGCGCAATGGCGCGCTGCATCCAAAATAGAGCCGTCGCCACCCAGCACGATCACACAATCGGCGCGCGCGTAGATCTCCTCAAACGGAAGATACACGTATTCCTTGCGGTTTTTGTGCATACGGAAGATCTTATCCTTGTTGACGACCGGGATCAGCACCTCGGCAGAAAGGTCGATCAGAGCTTCTGCCACCTGTAAGGCGGCCCTCGCCTTGTTGTGTATGTTAAAATTGGTAATCAGCGCAATGCTTTTCACGCGCTTCACCGTCCTTCCAAAACTGTTTTTTCTATCATCTGATCGCTTACGGCATCCTGCCCCTCAAGGGCAAAGTATGCCAGATATTCGATATTGCCGTCACCGCCCTCGATCGGTGAGCGTACAAGCCCCAACGGTATAAGGCCCGCCTCGCGCGCTGCCTGCAGCACGCGGCAAACGGCAAAAAGCCGGTCGCGTGGGCTTTTGACGATCCCCTTTTTGTTCAGGGCGGCACGTCCGGCCTCAAACTGCGGCTTGATCAGCGTGATCGCCCTGCCTTGCGGCAGCAGGAGCTGCGGAAAGCGCGGCAGGATATAGGTTTGCGAGATAAAGGAAACGTCCATCACGATAAGGTCGAACTGCCCCACGTCACGGGCATCCAGCTCTCTGGCATTATATTTTTCAATATTGGTCACACGCGCATCCGCGCAAAGCTTGGGATGCAGTTGACCGCAGCCCGCATCCAGCGCGACCACTGCGGTGGCGCCGTGCATCAGCAGACATTGCGTAAAGCCGCCGGTAGAGGCCCCCACGTCAAGTGCGCGCAGGCCGGTGGGATCTACTCCAAATGCGCGCAAAGCGCCCTCAAGCTTTTCTCCGCCTCGGCCGACAAACATAGGCTCGTCGATCTCGACATGCGGCGTGCCCTCTATCGACAAGGCCGGTTTTTTGACTGTTACACCGTCAAGCCGTACAGCACCCTCGAGGATCAGGCGCTTGGCGCGCTCGCGGCTTTCCACGTAGCCGTTTTCGCACAAAAAAACGTCCAGGCGCATATCAAAGGATCCTTACAAACAAAAATCTTTGGCAAAAATAAGCCATAAAAAGGCCAAGCAAGGCGCCAAACAACACCTGCAAGGGGGTGTGTCCCAAAAGCTCGGGCAGGGTGATGTCCGCAAATCTCTTGCGCTTTTTTCCAAGCTCCTCAGAGATCTGGTTGATCACGGCAGCCTGCTTTCCTGCGGCGCGGCGAATGCCCGATGCATCGCGCATCACCACCATGGCAAGCACAGCGGAAAGTGCGAAAATAGCGGAATTATAGCCATATAGGATACCGCAGGAAATGCTTGTGGCACACACCACGGCCGAATGTGAGCTGGGCATACCGCCGCTGCCGAACATGACCTGCAAAAAGGAAAATTCCTTCACATAATAGGGTGTGGTGAACAGCTTCAGGATCTGTGCGGCGAGCCATGCGAAAATGGCACAGAGCAGCACAGGATTTGTAAAGAAATCTGTCACGTTATTTTTAAAAAGCATGATATCAAATTTTATCATAACTCAATTCTTTCTTTCGGTAAGATAATCGGCAAGAGCCAGCAACACGGCGTTATTTTCCATTCCCGCAAGCGCTTTTTTTGCGCCATCGGTCAGCTCGCGTGCCTGCTGCAGCGCCTGCTCGATGGAATAATAGGTGAGAAAAGTGGTTTTTTGGTTTTGGGCATCCGAGCCGATCGGCTTTCCAAGCTCATCCTCGGTTGCGATCACGTCCAGCACGTCGTCAACGATCTGAAAAGCAAGACCGATGCCCCTGGCATATTCTACGGCGGCCTTGGTACGCGCATCCTCGGCATCCAGTCCCGCCGCAAGGCAGCCAAGCTTTGCGGATACCGCGATCATTGCGCCGGTCTTGTTGGCGTGAAGCTTTTTCAGCTGTGTGAGAGAAAGCTTTTTTTCCTCGCCGGCAAGGTCCATTACCTGCCCACCGATCATTCCAAAGCTCCCTGCGGCACGCGAGAGGGCCGCAACGGCGTCGCGCACGGCATCGCCGCTCACCTCACGGTTTGAGGCAAGCACGCCAAAGGCACGTGTCAGAAGCCCGTCGCCTGCAAGCAGAGCGGTCGCCTCGCCGTATACCTTATGGCAGGTGGGAAGCCCGCGGCGCAGATCGTCGTTATCCATACAAGGCAGATCATCGTGAATAAGAGAATAGGTGTGAACCATTTCCACGGCCATTGCAAACGGGATGGCCGCCTCGTCCCTGCCACCGAACATACGGCAAAATTCCAGCACCAGCGTGGGACGGATGCGCTTTGCTCTTGCAAGCAGGCTATAGCGCTCGGCTTCAAGCTCCTCTGCAAAATCAACGTCCTGCTCGGCAAGCGTTTCGCGCAGGGCTTGCTCGATCAGCACTGCATTTTCAGAAAGTCTTTGCTTGATCATTTGCTCTCCTCCGCTGCGAAGGGGGTGAGAACGACCTCGTCGGCCCCGATATTTACGGCATTTATGCGCTGCTCGGCTGTATCCAGGCGGTTGTTGCAGAGCTTGACAAGCTCCATACCTCGCTCGTAAAGAGCCAGCGCCTGCTCAAGCGGGACCTTCCCTGCTTCCAGACGCTCTACCACCGATTGCAGCTCGGTGACGGCCTCCTCAAAGGAAATTTCTTTTTTTGTCATGATCATTCTCCTTTCCGCACGCCAAGCACGGCGGCATCTACGGTGCTGTCCGCGAAGCGGATCGCGATCTGTTGCCCCTTTTGCAGGGCGGTACCTGTGGTGACGGGGCTTCCCGTCGGATCAAACACGGCGGTATAGCCGCGGGAAAGCACCTGCAGGGGGGATAAGGCGTGAAGCTTGGCACAAAGTGCGGCAAAGCCCGATCCGGCAGCCGTAAGAGTTTCTTTTGCTCCGGCAGACAGCTGCTTTTCGAGATAGGTAAGCTCCATGCGGCGTTCATCAATATAATAGCGGGGCGAGCGCAACGCCTCTGCGCCCGCAAGCGCGTGCAACGTAGCACGGTGATCGGAAAGCAGGCGGCGGATATCTCCCTGCAAGGCTTGCGAAGCGGAAAACAGGATACGGCGCAGCTCACCTTGCTCCGGCACGGCAAGCTCTGCCGCAGCGGAAGGCGTGGGGGCGCGCAGATCCGCGACAAAATCACAGATGGTAAAATCCGTTTCGTGCCCTACGGCGGAAATGACCGGCGTGGGAGAGGCTGCCACGGCCCTTGCAAGCTGCTCGTTGTTAAAAGCGAACAAGTCCTCGGCAGAGCCGCCGCCGCGCCCGATGATGATCACGTCAACGGGTAAGGCTTGGTTAAAAAACGCAAGACCGCGCAAAAGGCTTTCGGGTGCATCTGCTCCCTGCACCAGCGCGGGATAAAGGATCACCTCAGCTGCGGGATAGCGCCTGCCTAAGATCTGCAGCATATCGCGCACGGCAGCGCCGGTCGGAGAGGTGATGATGCCGATCCTTTGGGGATATTTAGGTAAGGGGCGCTTGCGCGACTGGTCAAACAGTCCTTCCGCCTCTAATTTTTTGCGCAATTGCTCAAAGGCGAGGTACAAGGCACCGATGCCATCGGGCTGCATATCGTCAACGTAGATCTGATATTGCCCGTCGCGCGGAAATACCGAAACGCGGCCGTGCAGGATCACCTTCATACCGTTTTCCGGCAAAAAACGCAGGCGCTGGGCATTGCCGCGGAACATAACGGCGCGCACAAGCGCGCCCTCATCCTTGAGCGAAAAGTAAAAATGTCCGGTTTTATAATGATTGGTGAAATTAGAGATCTCACCGCGCACAAAAACGTTGGAAAGCACGGGATTGCCGTCCATGAGCATACGCAGATATTCATTCAGCTGTGTGACGGAGATCAGATTTTGCGTCATAAACGGTTCCCTTTCTGATTATTTTTGTGACAGGCAGCACCTTGCGCGGCAAAGCAAGGCAATGCCGGCGGCATTGTCCGCAGAAAATGCAGGAGCGGCGAAATAGCAGCTGCCGAGCGTACTGCCGATCTTGGTTGCAATGATGCGATTGCTCATAACGCCGCCCGCAAACAAAAGCGGCAGATCACCGCGCTCCTCGCGCAAGCCACGCGACAAGGAGATCAGGGTATCGGCAATAAAATCCAGCACAAAAGCGGCTACCAAGGGCTTGTCTCCCGTTTCGGCAAGCAGCTTCAGGGCCATGTTTTCAAGGCCCGAGAGATTGCACGTACCGTTTTTGACTGAGATGCGGGGCTTGGGGATCTTTTTTGTGTTGGCAAGTGCAAGCTGCTCCAGCGCCGGCCCACAGGGGAAGGAAAGCCCCATGGCAACACCGATGCGGTCAATGGCCTGTCCTGCGTTAAGATCGGCACTTCCCCCAATCAGCTCTATCGAAAAATCCAGCCCGTTTGGTGAAACGTAAAGCATTTCGGTGGTGCCGCCAGACACGTGAAATGCGCCAAAGTCGCTGCCGATCAAATGCAAAGCATTTGAGGAATACAGAGCCGCCATCACGTGGCCGTTCTGGTGTGAAAACTCGTGCAAAGGAACGTGCAGAGCCGTTGCCATGCTATGCGCGGCGGCAACACCGGCAAGAAAGCAAGGCATATACGAGTCCTTGGCATCCCGCGGGCGTGCAGAAACGCCAACGGCCACCGGGGCCATTCCCCGCAGGACGGGCTCAAGCTCTTGCATCAACAGCGGGATATGCTTGGTGTGCGCAAACAGCGCATCGCTTTGCCGCAAGCCTCTCTCCCCCTGCTTTACCGGTAAAAGCCTTTTAAAATTGGCAAGCACCTCGCCCTGCCCGTTTACAACGGAAAGCGAGGTGGTATAATTGCTGGTATCAATGCCGATATAGCAGGGATCAGGCATTTTCTGCCCCTCGGATCTCGTCTTTTATGCTATTGAGCACGCCGTTGACAAAGGCGCGAGCCTTTTCCTCGTCAAACTTTTTGCTAAGCTCGATCGCCTCGTTGATCGAAACCAACGCAGGGATCTCATCTCGATACAGCATCTCGTATACGCAAAGACGTAAAATAGAGCGCGACACCTTGGAGATACGGCTGACCTTCCAGCCCTGGGCGTGACGGTTGATGTGCTCGTCAAGCTCCTCCAGATGCTCGCAAACGCCAAAATAGACCTCGCGGATATAAGGATCGTCCTCGATCTCGCGATTGTCGGTAGAAAGCGCATAGATCGCTTCTCTTGCTTCGTCAGTTTTAAATTCGGTTTCGAAAAGCAGCTCAAATACCGCCTCGCGCGCTTCGCGTCTGTTCATTGCATAAAGCCCTTTCTGTCCGCCCTTATGCGGGCGCGTGTTTTAATAATATTATTATAGCTTCTTATTAAGAAAAAGTCAAGCATTATTTGCATATTTTTGTGAATACGTTGCATAAAAAATAAGCAGGGGCGCCAGTGTGGCGCCCCTGCTTATTTTATTCATCTTCGTCAAGGTTTTTTTCGGTAGGCTCAAACTCATCCTTGGATGCGCCGCACAGCGGGCATTCGAAATCGTCGGGCAGATCCTCAAATTCAGTGCCCTCGGCAATGCCGCATTCCGGCACACCGGTCTCAGTGTCGTATTCATATCCGCAAAGCGCGCAGACATAGACAACCATACTAAATCCTCCTCAAAAATATTGCACTGTATATCATAGTCAGCGAACAGGCTTTTGTCAAGAGATTTTTTGAAAAATATAGAGCAAATGCATCAATTCCCTGCAATTTCGTCATTTTGAACAGAAAAATGTGGCAAAATTTGGGCTAAAAATTGCGCGGTTCCCTCAATTCCAAGCAAGGAGCTGTTGATAGAGAGATGGTAGTTTTCGCTTCTCCCCCACTTTTTGCCCGTATAGAAATTATAGTAGCTGGTGCGGCGCTTATCGTTTTTCGTCATCAGATCCTGCGCTTGCTTGGCGTTGCAGCCCTCGCGCTCCATCACGCGCGCCACGCGGTCGGCCTCGTCGGCGTAAATAAACAGACTGATGCGTTTTTGGTGCTTGCGCAAAATATAATCGGCGCATCTGCCCACAAAAATAGCAGGCTCCTCAGCTATAGCTTCTTTTACGATCTCGGTCTGCAGGATAAACAGCTGGTCATTGATAGGAAGATCCGGACTGAAATGGTGGTTGCGATAGAATGAAGCACCGGTTGCCACAGTATAAAGAAAGCTACTTGTTGCCTTTTCATCAACGCGGCTCAGAAATTCAGGAGAGACCCCCTTTTTTTCAGCCGCAAGAGAAATCAGCTCCGTTGAGTAAACCTTGATGCCCAACAACTCACCAAGGCGTTTTGCAATTTCGCTGCCGCCGCTTCCGTATTGTCTTCCGATAGTGATTGCAAGATTTTCTGCCATAAAAAATACTCCTTTTCATTTCTTGCAATATCAGTATAACACATTTTGAACAATTTGTAAAGAGGGGATGTGATAAGACACCCAAAAAGCGAATAAACTTTTTTGAGGTGAGGATATGAAAAACAAAACGCAATACTTTTACAATGCCCTTTTGCTAACGGCCGTATCACTTGTGATGCGCACCGTTTCGGTCAGCTTCAACGTGTACGTTTCAAACCGCGTGGGGGCTGAGGCTATGGGGCTTTTATCGCTTGTTTCCGGCGTGTACGGATTTGCGGTCACTCTGGCTACGTCCGGCATAAATCTTGCTACGGTGCGTCTGCTTTCACAGCGCCTGGAAAGAGGTGGCGGCAGCATTTGGTCGGCATTGCGCGCCTGCCTTACATACGCCGCATTTTTTGGCTTTTTATCCTCGGCGCTGCTATTTGCGTTTGCAAGGCCGCTTGGCACGCTGGTGCTAAAGGACACACGCACGATACGCGCCCTTTACGTGCTGTCCGCCACCCTGCTGCCGATCGCGCTTTGCTCGGTGATGAACGGATACTTTACGGCGATGCGCCGCGCATGGAAGAGCGCCGTGATCCAGATCCTTGAGCAATCTGCAAAGATCGGCACAACTATTTATCTACTGCTTTTTGCAGCACCAAAAACCGTTGAGGGATGCCTGCTTGCTATCTTGCTTGGAGGGGTGTGCGCTGAGCTCCTTTCACTGCTTTTAAACCTATTGCTATTTGCCCTTGATCGTAAAGGGCAATACCTAAAAAAGGCGGAAAAGGCAGAAAAATGCACCTCGGTACGTGCCATAGCCCTGCCGGTAGCGATCAGTGCATATGTGCGCTCGGGTTTACTTGCAATAGAACATATTTTAATCCCTCGCGGACTTTTAAGATTCGGGTCTGGAAATTCCGAAGCGCTTTCGGCATATGGCGCCCTGCACAGCATGGCGCTTCCTGTTGTTTTATATCCGGCGGCGATCCTTTCCTCGTTTGCCTCGCTTCTGATCCCCGAGGTCACCAAGGAGCAATCGCTTGACAACCGCGTGCAGATCCGCTATATCACCGGGCGCGTTTATCAGGTCACGCTTCTTTTTTCCATTGGAGCTGCAGGTATTATGCTCTGTCACTCCTCCGAGCTTGGGAATGCACTTTATCAAAGCAAGGAGGTTGGCGAATATATCGCTGCGCTTGCCCCGCTGATCCCTATCATGTACCTTGACACCTGTACGGATGCGATGCTCAAGGGGCTTGGCGAGCAGGTGTACTCTATGCGGGTCAATATTTTAGATGCATTGACATCTGTGATCTGTGTCGCAATATTTGTCCCGCGTATTGGAATAGCAGGGTATCTGCTTACCATCTACATAACCGAGGTTTTAAATGCTGTGCTAAGCGTTACCAGGCTCTTGCGCATCACGGGATTTTCGCCCTCAGTTATCAGACTTATTTTGCGCCCACTCGCTGCCGTAATTGGTGCCACCTCACTTGCAAGATTGCTGCAGGAGCCGCTGTGGGCAAGCGGTATCAAGGCAGCCCCCTTCCATATTTGCATCACTGCCCTTTTCTATCTTTTTTTGCTTGTAGCGCTTGGAGGGTTTGGGAAAAGCGAAATGCACTGGCTTGGTGGATTTTTAATCAAACGGCCCCAAAAGAATGACGGGTCCCTGAAAGATTTATGCGAAAAGCCATAGCCGTCGCCACAATATTGCGCGTGCGATAGATATGTTAAAATTATTTAATCATCATCTAATTTACAAAAAATTGTTAACAAATTGTAATCTTTGAAAGATAGTGTTGAAAATCCTGCAAAAATAGTGTACAATCATAATGGGAAACGATTGTGGTACTGCAAGTACACACAATCCCAAATATTATAGGAGATTGGAAATATTATGACCAACAACAAGTACGTTTTGTCCTGGATCGAAGAAATGGCCGCTATGACCCAGCCCGATAAGATCGTTTGGATCGACGGCTCCGAGGCTCAGGCAGAGGCTCTGCGCGCCGAGGCTTGCTCTACCGGTGAGCTGATCAAGCTGAACCAGGATCTGCTGCCCAACTGCTACCTGCACCGCACCGCTGTTAACGACGTTGCACGCGTTGAGAACAGAACCTTCATCTGCACCTCCACCAAAGAGGCTGCCGGCAACATCAACAACTGGATGGATCCTGCCGAAATGAAGGAAAAGCTTTTCAAGCTTTACCGTGGCTCCATGAAGGGCCGCACTATGTACGTGATCCCCTACTCCATGGGCGTTGTTGGCTCTGACTTTGCAAAGTACGGCATTGAGCTGACCGACTCTATCTACGTTGTACTGAACATGCTGATCATGACCCGCGTTGGCACCAACGTGCTTGAGGCTCTGGGCGATAGCGCCGACTATATCAAGGGTCTGCACGCTCGCGCCGATATCGACGAGGAGAACCGCTATATCACCCACTTCCCCGAAACCAACGAGATCATGTCCGTGAACTCCGGCTACGGCGGAAACGTTCTGCTTGGCAAGAAGTGCTTTGCACTTCGTATCGCATCCTACCTCGGCCGCAAGGAGGGCTGGATGGCAGAGCATATGCTCATTCTGGGCGTGAAGTACCCCAACGGCGAAAAGAAGTACGTTACCGCTGCATTCCCCTCTGCTTGTGGTAAGACCAACCTTGCCATGCTGATTCCTCCCGCAGCGCTCAAGAAAGAGGGCTACGAGGTTGAGTGCGTGGGCGACGATATCGCTTGGCTGCGCGTGGGTGAGGACGGCAGACTGTGGGCCGTTAACCCTGAGAACGGCTTCTTCGGCGTTGCTCCCGGCACCAACGACAAGTCCAACCCCAATGCTCTTGCTACCACCAAGCGTGACACCATCTTCACCAACGTGGTACACGATACCAAGAACAACACCGTCTGGTGGGAGGGCCTTGACAACAATCCTCCCCAGCCCGGTAACGCGATCGACTGGAAGGGCAATCCCTGGGACTGCACCAAGTTCGACAAGAAGGATAAGTCCACCTGCGGCGCTCATCCCAACTCCCGCTTCACCGCGCTTGCCGCAAACTGCCCCTGCATCTCTCCCGAGTTTAACAGTCTGAAGGGTGTT
>JAZNNA010000159.1:0-15114 GCA_045580065.1 Eubacteriales bacterium | reverse complement strand
GGTAACCGATGCGCTCGGCTGCCACCTTAGCCTCGTCAAGGCTGTAGGTGATCTCAGAGGGGATAACGGGCTCGCCGATCGGCTCGCACAGCTCCTTGAACAGCTCGCGGTCCTCAGCGCGCTCGATGGATTCGGAGCTGGTGCCAAGCAGCTCAACGCCGCATTCCTTCAGCACGCCCTTCTTTTCCAACTGCATCGCAAGGTTCAGGCCCGTCTGGCCGCCGATACCGGGAACGATGGCGTCGGGGCGCTCCATACGCAGGATCTTTGCAATGTATTCCAGCGTCAGGGGCTCCATATATACCTTATCGGCAATGGTGGTATCCGTCATGATGGTGGCAGGGTTGGAGTTGCACAGCACCACCTCGTAGCCCTCCTCCTTCAGCGCAAGGCAGGCCTGCGTGCCCGCATAGTCAAACTCGGCAGCCTGGCCGATGACGATGGGGCCGGAGCCGATGATAAGGATCTTTTTCAAATCTGTTCTTTTTGCCATTTTCTTGTCCTCCCGGTTATATTAAAGTGTTTTTGTTTCTTGCCAAACGATCTGTCCGTTTTTCACGGTGCAAAGGCATCTGCCCTGCAGGCGCTCGCCAAGCAGAGGCGTGGCGTGCCCCTTGCCGACAAAGTCGGCGGCGTCCACGGTGTACTCCGCACCCAGATCCCAGATCGAAAAATCGTTGCCCGCCTTGATGCCAAAGCGGCGGCGCGGTGCTTCGCAAAGCGCCTCGATCACGCGCTGCATCGGTACAATGCCGGGCTTGATCAGCTTGGTGTAAAGCCATGCAAAGGCGGTCTCCAGCCCCACGATGCCAAAGGCTGATCCCTCCAGCCCCTTTGCCTTCTCCTCGGCGGAGTGGGGGGCGTGGTCGGTGGCGATACAGTCGATGGTGCCGTCGATCAGCCCCTCGACCAGCGCCTCGCGGTCAGCGGCGGAGCGCAGCGGCGGATTCATCTTGAAGCGCCCGTCCTCCTGCAGCATGCTGTCGTCCATAATAAGATAGTGCGGCCCGGTTTCACAGGTGATGTTCACGCCCTCCGCCTTCGCGCGGCGGATAAGCTCCACGCTCTCCTTGGTGGAGATGTGGCACACGTGATAGCGGCAGCCGATCTCGCGCACCAGCTCGATATCGCGGGCGATCTGTGCCCATTCGCTTTCCGAGCAGATGCCGCGGTGCCCGTGCGCGCGGGCGTAATCGCCGTCGTGAATATAGCCGCCGTGTAAGAGGTCGTTGACCTCGCAATGCGCCACGATCATTTTATCCAGAGCCTTTGCCCTTGTCATTGCCTCGCGCATCATCGCATCACTCTGCACGCCGCGCCCGTCGTCGGAGTAGGCGATGCAAAGCGGCGCCATCCCCTCAAGGTCGGCAAGCTGCTCGCCCTTCTCTCCCACCGTGATGGCGGCATAGGGGTGAACGCCGATCACGGCATCTCGCCGGATGATCTCGCATTGCTCGGTGATGTGCGCCACGCTGTCGGGCACGGGGTTCAGGTTTGGCATGGTGCAGGCATCGGTATACCCGCCCCTTGCCGCCGCCCGCGAGCCGCTTGCTATGGTTTCCTTATAAGAAAAGCCCGGCTCACGAAAATGCACATGCACATCGCAAAAACCGGGCAACAAAGCAAAACGGGACGAGTCAAAACGGGAAATATCCTCGACACAGGAAAGCGAGGAAACAGGAAAAGAAGATGCGTATGCCATTGCGGTGGTATCCAGCTGCATCATTTCCTTGAGCTTTGTCATAACGTCCTCCATAAGCTATTTGCGCGTGGCGCGTGATCGCGCCCGCACGTTTTATCTTAAATATTATACAATAAAACTATAACTCTGTCAAGGGGAAGAGCGACAAAAGAAGCGATAAAAATCCCCCGTCCGCAGCAAAAAAATATAGGAATTTTGACAAAGAACGGCAAACCCCGGCGCGGCAGATGCCGCACCGGGGCCACAGAGTGCTTTATTCCATCAAAAAGATGCCGCGTGCAGAGCCAAGCGTCTCGCCGCGCTTCATGCGCGCCACGTAGGCACGGCGCAGCGACGAGTCCTGCGGCAGCGCGTCGGGATCCCCCGTGTACGCGCAGTCAAACAATCGCCACACCTGCTCATAGCCCTTGTACGTGCTGAGTTTTACGATCTCATAATCCTTGCAAAAGGCATAGAGATTAGACTGCTCGGAAAGCACCGTCAGATTCCAGGGGTCAAGCAGCCACGAGGCGCAGGTGAATACCGTAGGTCCCCCCTCAAACTCCTTGGCAAAAAATTCCTTTGCCATACGGTAAGAGGCCTCTACCTCGCTGTGCGCAAGGCGCGTGCCGGTGCGCGGGATATGCACACTGAGCGCCATGCTGCCCGCAGGCAGCACCCTGCCCGCGCAGGTGTAGCTGTTTTTCAGCGGCTCCAGCTCAAACTGCAGTCTGCCAAGCGCAAAGCGCGTCAGCTTGAAAAAGCCCGCAAACCAAGAGCAGACAAAGCTGCCGTTGATCCCCTTCACCAGACGGCATTCTTCCATTTTATAGGCAAGGTCGGCAATAGAGCTCCAAAAGATCTGCTCGTCGATCCCTCGCGCACGGTAGTGCGCAAGCAGCCCGTCGCAAAGGCAAAGATGCAGCAAAAATCCACCCGTGTACTCGTGTACCGCGCAGCGCTCGCAGATCTCGCGGCACGCGTCAAGCATCGGGGTAAAGTGCCAGTCGCCCTCCTGCTGCTCATAGGCTGCGACCATTGCAGAAAATTCTGCAAAACACGCACCGTCTGCCGCTATTTTATCAAACGCGGCCAAAACATCGGCGATCGCGTCCGCCGGAAGCTCCAGCGCCTTTGCATAATGCTCCGCACGGGAGCGCAATTTCTCTTTTTCCATCTTTCTCTCCTTTACGGCAGGATCTCATCAAGGCTATTATACCAAACACGCCCGGCTTTGTCAACCAAAACGGCGCGCATATGCAAAAATCCCCCATTTGCCGTGGCAAATGGGGGATTTTTATACCCGTTTTGTGGGTAAATTACTTTTGGTAAAGGTCTGCGGCGTTGTACTCGCCCTTGGCGTACAGATCCTTGAATGCGGCGATCACGGCATCCTTATCCTGCTGATAGGTCACACCAAACCAGCGGTCGTGCGTGGGAAGCACGCGTACGCTCGCCTTGCCGGACTGCACCATATCGTCGATCACCTGGGGCAGCAGATACTCGGCCTTGATATCCCCTTCCTTCACGCCTGCAAGGAAGGTGGGAAAGCCGTTTTTCAGCACGTCGAGGAACCCGGGGGTCAGCGCCCACATATTCATGGAAACGATGGATTCGGGGTCGATGGGGGTACGTGCGCCATCCTTTTCCACGGCGGCGCCGGTCTTATCGTCCATCACAAGGCCCGCGGTCTCTACCACGCGCCTCAGATAGCCGTTTTCTACGTCGCAAACGCCGCGGCAGACCGCGCCGTTTTCGCTAAGGGTGTTTTTCAGGATAAAGCCGGGCATACAGAAGGCGTTTTCCTTGCCGCCGTTCTCAACCAGAAAATCGTGCGCCAGACGGAAGGCCTCCTTGCCATAGTAGTCGTCGGCATTGATGACCAGAAACGGCTCCTTGACGATATCGTAGCAGGAAAGCACCGCGTGGCCCGTGCCCCAGGGCTTTTTGCGCTCGGCAGGGCAGGTAAATCCTGCGGGGAGATCCTCCTTTTCCTGAAAAGCATAGGCAACGGGGCACACCTTTTCAATGCGCTCGCCGATCACCTCGCGGAAATCCTTTTCCAGATCGTGACGGATGATAAACACCACGCGGTCAAAGCCGGCCTCCAGCGCATCGTGGATGGAGTAGTCCATGATGATCTCGCCGTTGGGGCCAACGGGTGCCAGCTGCTTGATGCCGCCACCAAAGCGCGAGCCGATGCCCGCTGCCATAATTACAAGACTTGTCTTCATATCCTCTTCCTTTCTCGCGCCAAGCGCGAAGAGATATCTTTGAGCCTTTAGTATACCACAAAATGCAAGGGATTGCAATTCTTTTGCAAAAATTCTTTTTCTTTCTCGCTTTTTTTGCGTCAACGCCCCCCGAATTGCAGCAAATCTCTTGCAAAATAAGGGGCTTTATGTTACAATGTATCTGTATAACTATGCTTTGCGCCCGTGCGCAGGCACACGAAAGGGGGAAATTGCATGCAACTGACCGGTCCGCTGTTTTTATATCTGTTTCTCCCCCTCTCTCTTTTGCTGCTCCCCTTCTGCCCCGCCCGCTACCGAAAGGCTGCGCTCTCGCTGCTTTCCGTTTTGTGGTACGTGCTGGCAAATATCGGCTCTCCCCTCGGGCTTTTGCAGGTCGCCGCAGTCATCCTTCTCATCACGCTGCTGGCGATTTTGCCCGACGGCGACTACCCCCGCCTCCGCTGCTTTTTCGGCGTTGCCATTCCGCTGCTCTTTTTGCTGACGGCGCGCATCCTTGCCGAGTACACCGTGGGCTATCCTTACCCCTACGGCATCACGCTTGTGTCGCTTGGCGGCATCTCGCTTTCCATCGACCGTTATCGCGGCGACGCGCCCGAGCGCGACAAGCCCCTGGACGTGATCGGCTATCTGCTCTTTTTCCCCACCCTGACGCTGGGTCCTATCCTGCGCTACAAGCAGTATCTTTATATCACCGAAAAAATCGCCCCCTCGTTTGCTGCCTTCTCGCGCGGCGCGCAGCGCTATATGCTGGGGCTTGTCAAGCGTATTGCGGGTGCCGCGGTGATCCTGCGCGCGATCGGGGATCTGCTCTCCTACGGTATTGAATTTCTCTCCCCCATCTCGTTGCTCGCGCTTTTGCTGCTTGCCTATTTGTTTTTGTATTTCTTTCTTTCCGGCACGGTGGATATGGCAAAGGGCCTGATGGAGATCTACGGCCTGCGCCCTCCGCGCGGCATTGCTCTGCTTTGCGATACCGTTACCCCACATCGCCTGCTTTACAGCATGACGCTCTCGCTTGAGCGCTATCTGCAGGATTACGTCACCGCCCCCATCCGGCGCCGACTTAGCGGCCGCGGCGGAAGCCTGCTTGCCGCCTGCGCAGTGTTTGCGATCACCGTGCTGTTTTACCGCACGCGCCCCGTGGTGCTGCTGCTTGCACTCCCCGTGCTGATCAGCGCGCTTTTGTGCAACAGCATGCACCGCTGGCAGCGCACGCCGCACAATCCCCTGCTGCGCCTTTTGCTCTCCTTTCTCTCCGCTCTCTCGCTCTCGCTTTTTTCGCTGGGGCTTTTGCTGAAAAACCCGCTGGATCTTCTGCCGCTCCTTAAAAATGCCTTGGCGGGCGAGGGCAGCTATTCGATCTATTATATTTACAGCGCCCTGCCCGACGGCCCGTATATCGTGACCGTGCTTTTGATCCTGCTTGTGGGTGTGCTGCTGCACCGCTTTGCGCCGGCCATTTTAAAAAAGCTGCCGCGCCGCCTTGTCGCTGTGCTGCGCCCCCTTGCCACCGCGGCGCTGTTTGCCGCATTTCTGGTTACACTCTTCCACCTGTTGCCTCAGTTCCCCACCTATGCAAACGAGGCGATCCGCGCATTGTTTACTGTGAGGTGACGCCGTGAAAAAAGAAATCTCTCTTTACCATCTTGTCGTGGTAACGGTATTTATCGGAATTCTGGTCAGCTGTGCCATCTTTTACACGACCGAGGCGATCCTGCAGCCTCGCTCTGACATTGCAGCGGAGTGTCTGGACGGCAGCAGCATTGAGGGTGAGCGCTTTGTTGACAATTTCAACCGCGCCGTTTATCAAAGCACCAGCGCACAGGATCAGATCCGCTCCGACCGCTATCGCCTGTTCGGCATTGTAGACGATGCCAACGTGATCTCGGGCAAGGAAAGCTTTTTGTTTGAGATCTACGACGAGGAAAACAAGTATAGCTTTCTGGAAGATTACCTCGGGCGCCTTTCCTTTACCGAGGACGAGCATGCGCGCATCCTTGCCGAGCTGCAGCGCCGCAAGGCAAGCTATGCCGAGCGGGATGCAGAGTATTTTCTGGTGATACTGCCCAACGCGCAGACCGTATATCACGAGAATATGCCCGCTTACCTCGGCGGTATCCGCGAAACACGCCTTGACCGCCTGGAGGATTATCTGCTGGCAAACGGCTTTACCGATTTTGCCAATCTTTCCGAGGAGCTGATCTCCTACAAAACCGTCGGCCCGCTTTACAACAATACCGAGAACTCGCTCAATGCGCTGGGTCTGTACTACACCTATCGCTGTGTGTGCGAGCGCTTTGACAGCGCCATTATGGAAAAAACGCGCGTGATCCCGCGCGGCGATCTTTCCTTTTATCAGCACCTGACCACGGGCAAGGCGGTGGCGCGCCGCGCCGGGCTTTCCGACGTTGTGCTCAACCTCACCGTTTCACTTTCCGACAACACCAAATCAAACTACCGCATCATGCAAAACACCGGCCTTGTCACGCAAACGGTGCTGCTCCCCTTCGAGTACCCGCTGGGCGTGACGGAAACGCCGCACCTTCTGCTGCAATTTTCCGACGAGTGGGAGCGCCTGCAGCTGGAGCCGTTTTTCTCCAACACCTTCAGCAACGTGACCTATCAGACAAACCTTGCCGACGACACGGCGGTATTTACGCAGGCACAGCCGCGCGTGGTGATCCAGTTCATCTATGAAAACGAGCTTTCCTGGCTCTTGCCCAATTAAAACGAAGGAGTACTGAAATGGCTACCTTTTTAGACACCGTATGCTACGGCTTTGACTATGCCATTCTTGAAGCGATCCACGCCTTTGCCCTGGCAACGGGTGGCGCACTCGATTGGTTTTTCACCGCCGTCACTCATCTTGCCGACGATGGCCTTGGCATGATCGCCCTGGGGCTGATCCTATGCCTGTTCCGCCGCACGCGAAAATGCGGCGTGGCAGTGCTTGGCGCCATCATCGTGGGCGCGCTGATCACCAACGTGACGCTAAAGCCCCTTATTATGCGCGCACGCCCCTACACGCACGAGGAATTTATCCCTTGGTGGCAGGCGATGGGCGCACACGTGGAAAGCGACCGCTCCTTCCCCTCGGGGCACACCACCTCGGCCATGGCCGCTATGATGGGCGTTTTTCTCACCAACAAGAAAAAATACAGCTGGACGGCACTGCTGTTCGCGCTGCTGATGGGCTTTACCCGCCTGTACCTTGTGGTGCATTATCCCACCGACGTGGTCGGCGGCTTGATCGCCGGCGCGCTTGGCGGCGTGATCGCCTACTTTATCGTAGCCTGGCTCTGGCGCGTGCTGGAGGCGCACCGCGAAAAGCGCCTGCTTGCCTTTGCGCTTGATTTTGACCCCGTGGTAAGCGGCTGCAGATGGCTTTGCGCAAAATGCGGCAAAAAGCAGACGGAAAACAACACCGAGGCTGCCCCGGATAAGGATAGCGATCAACCCAACGCAGAATAAAAGGAGTATTTTATGAGCTTTGCAGAATTTATCTACCGCGCCATCGGCTTTGGCATCCACGATCTGTTTGATAACGGTCTTGTGCGCCTGATCACCAAAAACCACGAGGTGGGCAGCTGGCAGAGTGCGCTGGCCATCGGCATCGGTATGCTGCTTTGCATTGCTGCCCCGTATCTGCTTGGCAGCATCAACACCGCACTGATCGTTTCCAAAACGCTGTATAAAGACGACGTGCGCGAGCACGGCAGCGGCAACGCCGGCACCACCAACGTGCTGCGCACCTATGGCAAAAAGCCCGCCATTCTCACCTTTGTGGGGGATGCGCTGAAGGTTGTGGTCGCCATTGTGTTTGCCGGTATTGTATTCGGCTGCCCCGCCGGCGAAATGAACTATCTGTACCTCGTTACTGCCGTGTATCTTTCCGCCTTTCTTTGCGTTTTCGGGCACGTGTTCCCCGTTTTCTCGCATTTCCGCGGCGGCAAGGGCTTTGCCACCATGGTGGGCGCCATACTTGTGCTGAACCCCTTTATCTTTGTGGTCCTGTTTATCATCTACGTCCCGATGGTGCTTTGCTCACACTACATCTCGCTTTCCTCTGTGGTAATGGCGCTGTTTTACCCGATGTTCCTTTCCGCCACCGACCGCGTCTTTACGCAGTACGGCGTCAACGTGCTGTTTTCCGTGATGATCGGCGTGCTGATCACCTGGGCGCACCGCAGCAATCTGAGGCGCATCTACGAGGGCAACGAGCGCAAGTTCTACCTTGGCAAAAAGCACAAGGCAGAGCAGCAAAACGGCTCGAACGAGAAATAAGAGGTACTGTATGAACCCTACCCTACACCAAGAGCTTGCCGCGCTCAGTATGGAGGCGGCACGCGCACAGGTCCTGAAAAAAATCATCTTTTCCCGCCCCGTTTCGGGGGATATTTTGCGCGTTGTAGGCACGCTGCGCGTGCTTGGCGGCAAAACGGTCTTGCAGCTGGAGTCCTTTCACAGCGACAACAAGGCAAAGCACCAAAATCTCCCCCCGGATAGCGAGGGCGAGCGCTTGCTTACCGCCTGCACGCTACAATTTGCACAGATCAATCTGCAGACCTCGGTGGGCGATGCCGAGCTGCGCTACACCAAAAAGGGCGAGGGCGTGCTGCTTGGCGGCGACAAGCTGCGCCGCAAGCTGCAAGCAGGCAGCGGCGAAAAGGTTGCGCTTATCGGCAACGACCGCGAAAAAACGCATATTCTGACGGGTGCCGAGCCGTTTTTGCGCCACCTCGGCGTTTCCGACGAGAACGGCCGCATCTACGACAAAAAGCGCGCCAAGTTCCGCCAGATCAACCGCTTTTTGGAGATGATCCGCGACATTTTGCCCCACCTGCCGCAAGGGCGCATCCGCATTTGCGACCTGTGCTGCGGCAAAAGCTATCTTTCCTTTGCCGTTTATCACTATTTTGCAAACGTGCTGCACTACGAGGTGTCGATGACGGGCGTTGACCTCAAATCCGACGTGATCGAGTACTGCAACAGCGTGGCACGTGCGCTGGATTTTGACGGGCTGGAGTTTTTGTGCGGCGACGTGGGTGCTTATCAAAGCGACGTTGCGCCCGAGCTTGTCATTTCGCTCCACGCGTGCGACACCGCCACCGATCTTGTGCTGGAGCGCGCGCTGGCGTTTGAGGCCAAGGTCATTCTGGCAACCCCCTGCTGCCACCACGAGCTGAACCACACCCTGCATTGCGAAGCGCTCTCCTTTATTGCCGAGCATTCGATGCTGCGGCAAAAGCTGTGCGATGCCGCCACCGATGCGCTGCGCCTCAAGTGGCTGCAGGCCAACGGCTATGAGGTGGCCGCGCTGGAGCTGATCGACCCCGAGGAAACGCCAAAGAATATCATGCTGCGCGCCACGCGCCGCGCCGATGCGGACAAGGATACCCCCATCGCCAAAAAGGCGCTTGCCGAATACGAGGCAGCAAAAAAATTTTTGCTTGGAAAATAACAGATTTTATACAAACCAGCCCCCTTTTTGTACGCAAAAGCCCCCAAAAGGGTGTATAATGGGGGCAAATATCCCCTGGAGGTACTTACTATGAAGGTTGCATTTTACGAATCCGATCTCACCCCGCCCCTTGGCGGCTTTGTGTGGGGCCACTATAACAACGTGCGCTGCTATGAGGTAGAGGAACGCCTTTATGCCAAGGCCATGGTCACCGAGGTGAACGGCGAGGTCAGCGCTATCGTTTGCATCGACTCCTGCGTGATCCCCGCCGAGATGCACGATATCGTCACCAAGCGCATTTTCGAGTATACGGGCATCCCCGCCGAGCGCGTATGCCTTTGCTCTAACCACACCCACTGGGGCATGCCGATCGGCGACTCGCCCGAGATCAACTGCTATGCGGACAGCGCCTACCGCGACGTGTGCTACCGCGTGGTGGCCGATACCGTAACGCTTGCTTACCACCGCTTAGCCGATGCTACCGCCACCTTTGGCACCTCCGAGCTTTACGGCTATGCCTTCTGCCGCGATTATTACTTAAAGCGCGGGCAGGGCGTGACCTTTAACGGCAAAAACGAGGAAGTGGAAAAAATGCTTTCCGAGATCGACCCCACCGTATCCGTGATGCTGTTTGAGCAGCAGGGCAAGCCCGCAGGCGCGCTTGTCAACTACTCCCTGCACCAGTGCTGCGGTTCCCCCTTCGTGCGCGAGCAAAAGGGATACACGGGCGACTATGCCTCCTTCCTTTCCAAGGCCCTGAAAAAGGTGTACGGCCCGGACTTTGTCAGCGTATTTCTGCTTGCCTCCTGCGGCGATATCAACCATATCAACACCACACACGAAAAGCCCTATCATACCAACAAGGAGATCGGTGAGGCGCTGGCCGAAAAGGTGCTTGAGGCGATCAACTCCGCCACCCCCGTTGCGGCAGATGCCCTGACGGTGAAAAAGCAGCCCATCACCATCCCCACCCGCCAGGCCGAAAAATACGAAACGCGCGCCCGTATTGCCGAGCTTGCACAAAAGGGCGATATGATGCGCACCCGCAACCTGGTATACTATCAGGCCACCAACACGGCAACCGAGCAAACACTGTGGCTGCAAAGCATCCTCTTTGGCAACGTGGCCCTCTATTGCCTGCCCGGCGAGATCTTCGTGGACTTTGGCAAGGAGATCAAGGCACGCACCACGGCAAAGCACGTGATGGTGGTGGAAAACTGCAACAGCTACTGCGGCTACGTGCCCACCAAGCGCGCCTTTGAGCCGGATTGCGACCTTTACGAAACCACACTCTGCTTCCATAGCTGCCTTGTACCCGAGGCGGGCGAGCTGATGGTAGAAAAGCTTTTGGAGATGCAGCCCTGATGCGCGAAATGGATGCACGGCGGCTGCTGAGCTATCTGCGCCGTGCCGTTGAGGATTATGACATGATCGCCCCCGGCGACCGCATTGCGGTGGGCATTTCCGGCGGCAAGGATTCGCTGGCGCTTTTGTGCGGGCTTGCCGCGCTGCGGCTGTTTTACCCCCACCCGTTTGAGCTGGTGGCACTGACGGTGGATATGGGCTTTCCCGGCACGGATTACAGCGAGGTAGAGGCCCTTTGCCGCGAGCTTGACGTGCCCTATCACGTAAAAAAGACCGAGATCGCCACCATCATTTTTGATATCCGTAAAGAGAAAAATCCCTGCTCGCTGTGCGCCAAGATGCGCCGCGGCGTGCTGCACAGCACCGCAAAGGAGCTGGGGTGCAACAAGGTGGCGCTGGGCCACCACTTTGACGACGTGGTAGAAACCTTTATGCTCAACCTTTTTCACGAGGGGCGCATCGGCTGCTTTCAGCCCGTGACCTACCTTTCGCGCGCAGACATCACGCTGATCCGGCCGCTTGTGTATATGCCGGAAAAGGACGTGCGCTATTTTGCAAGCCGCGAGCGGCTCCCCGTTGTCAGCTCCCCCTGCCCCGCCGACGGGCACACCGAGCGCGAGGAGATGAAAAGGCTGCTTGACACGCTTGACCGCGCCCACAAGGGCTTGCGCCACCGCATCTTCGGCGCGATCCAGCGCGGCGAGATCGACGGCTTTCACCCCTTCAGCGAGCCCCGCCACGGCGAGGACGCGGAAACAGAATAAAAAGATGCGAGATCGAACGATCTCGCATTTTTTTATAATTGAAATTCGGTTTGCTCTGCAAAAAGCGCCTCCATCGGCACCCCGAGAAGCTTGGCGATCACAAAAAGCTCCTTATCGCAAACAAGACGGAGCTGCCCCTCTAACTTAGAATAGCTTGTAGGATTCATATCATACCCTGCCGCTTGTATGCGAGCAATGAAATCCTTTTGCTTAGTAACAAAAACCCCCCGAAACGGTATCCGTTTCGGGGGGTTATTTGTTTTTGGTCGATCAGAACAGTCCCGTGATCTTGCCCTCGTCGTCCACGTCGATCTTGAGTGCGGCGGGAGCCTTGGGCAGGCCGGGCATGGTCATGATATCACCGGTCAGCACCACCACAAAGCCGGCACCGGCACTCACCTTTACGCCGCGAACGGTAACGGTAAAGTCCTCGGGTGCGCCAAGCTTGGTGGCGTCGTCGGAAAAGCTGTACTGCGTTTTTGCCATACAAACGGGCAGCTTGTCAAAGCCAAGTGCGGTCAGCGTTGCCAGCTGCTTTTTGGCCTGAGGGGTAAAGGTCACACCGTTACCGCGGTAAATGCGCTTGACAACGGCGGCAACCTTCTCCTCGATCGAGCCGTCAAGCTCGTAGGCAAAGCTGAACTCATTCTTTTGCTCGCAAAGGCGCACGACCTCCTCGGCCAGCGCCATACCGCCCTTGCCGCCCTCTGCCCAAACGGTAGAAAGCACCACGTTTACGCCCAGCTCCTTGCACTTTGCGATCACAAGCTCGATCTCGGCATCCGTGTCGGTCGGAAAACGGTTGACAGCCACCACGGCGGGCAGCTTGTAGACGTCCTTGATGTTGGAAAGGTGGCGCAAAAGGTTGGGCAGACCTGCCTCCAGAGCTGCAAGATCCTCCTCGCCCAGCGCGGTCTTGGGCAGACCGCCGTGCATCTTCAGCGCGCGCACCGTGGCAACCAGCACCACGGCATCGGGGACAAGACCTGCGGCGCGGCACTTGATGTCAAGGAACTTTTCAGCGCCAAGATCTGCGCCAAAGCCTGCCTCGGTCACGGCGTAATCCGCCATCTTCATTGCCGTTTTGGTGGCGATCACCGAGTTGCAGCCGTGTGCAATGTTGGCAAAGGGGCCGCCGTGCACAAAGGCAGGGGTTCCCTCCAGCGTTTGCACCAGGTTGGGCTTGATGGCATCCTTGAGCAGTGCGGCAAGCGCGCCCACGGCGCCAAGGTCGCCCACGGTCACGGGCTCCTCGTTATAGGTGTATGCCACAACGATGCGCGCAAGGCGCTCCTTGAGGTCGCTGATCGAGCTTGCAAGGCAGAACACCGCCATGATCTCAGAGGCAACGGTAATGTCAAAGCCGTCCTCACGGGGCACGCCGTTTACACGTCCGCCAAGGCCGTCGGTCACAAAGCGGAGCTGGCGGTCGTTCATATCCACGCAGCGCTTCCAGGTGATGCGACGGGGGTCGATGTTCAGCGCGTTGCCCTGATAGATGTGGTTATCCAGCATAGCGGCAAGCAGGTTGTTTGCCGCACCGATGGCGTGGAAGTCACCGGTAAAGTGCAGGTTGATATCCTCCATCGGCACCACCTGGGCATAGCCGCCGCCGGCGGCGCCGCCCTTGATGCCAAACACCGGGCCGAGCGAGGGCTCGCGCAGCGCAACGGCTACCTTTTTGCCGATGCGGGCAAGACCGTCGGCAAGGCCGATGGTGGTGGTGGTCTTTCCCTCGCCCGCAGGGGTGGGGGTGATGGCGGTGACAAGGATCAGCTTGCCCTGTTTGCCCTCGGGGAGCTTGGCGGGGTCGATCTTTGCCTTATAGCGTCCGTATTGCTCCAGTGCCTCCTCGGGCACACCTGCGTTTGCGGCGATCTCGGTGATCGGGCGCATTTTTGCGCTTTGCGCAATTTCAATATCAGATAAGTAAGCCATTTTCAGCGCTCCTTATTTTTTAAAGTACTTCACGGCAGAGGCAAACAGCTGCAGATCGTATTCACCTACCACGTTGCGATAAAGGTTTTTGCCGATACGCTCGCTGTGGCCCATCTTGCCAAGCACGCGGCCGTCGGGGGAGATGATGCCCTCGATCGCGCTGATCGAGCCGTTGGGGTTGAAGGCGGTGTCCATCGTGGGCTCGCCCGCAAGATCAACGTACTGCGTGGCGATCTGGCCGTTGGCGGCAAGCTGTGCCACAAGTGCCTCGTCGGCAAGGAAGCGGCCCTCGCCGTGAGAGATCGGCACGGTGTAGATCTTGCCTACCTCAGCACCCGCAAGCCAGGGGGACTTGTTGGTGCAAACGCGGGTGCGCACCAGCTTGGACTGGTGGCGACCGATGACGTTATAGGTCAGCGTGGGGCAGGTGGCATCGGTGTCGATGATCTTGCCGTAGGGCACAAGACCCAGCTTGATCAGCGCCTGGAAGCCGTTGCAGATGCCCAGCATCAGGCCGTCGCGCGTATCCAGCAGCTTGCCCACCTGCTCCTTCACGGCAGGGTTGCGGAAGAAGGCGGTGATAAACTTGGCAGAGCCGTCGGGCTCGTCGCCGCCGGAGAAGCCGCCGGGGATAAACACCATCTGAGAGTCAGCCAGCTTTTTCGATACCGTTTCTACACTTCTTGCCACGTCGTCGGCGGTGAGGTTGCGGATCACCACGATCTCGGCCTCGGCGCCTGCGCTCTCCAGCGCGCGTGCGGAGTCATACTCGCAGTTGGTGCCGGGGAATACAGGGATCAGCGCCTTGGGACGTGCGCACTTGATAGCAGGGGCGGCGGTGCAGCCCTTTGTATAGCTGAACTTTTGCAGGTCGGATGCCTTTGCGGGGGCGCTGGTGGGATATACGTCCTCCAGCGTTTTTTCGTTGATGGCAAGCAGCTCGGCGATGGTTGCCTTCTCGCCGTCCAGCTCGATCACCGGCTCTGCGGTGGTGTCACCGATCTTCATCGAGCAGCAGCAGGAGATCTCCTCGGAAAGCTCGGCCACGATAAAGTCGTACATCATGCTCTGGTACCACTGGTCGCCCACGGTACCGCAGGACTTAAAGCCGATCTCGTTGCCAAACGACATCTTCATCACAGCCTCGGCAATGCCGTTTTCCACGGCCCAGGCTGCCTTGACCTTGCCCTGCTCGCACAGATCGTGGAAGCACTCCCATGCTGCCTTAACGGCCTCGGGGGTGTTTTCCTTGGGGGCAAACAGATATACGGGGTGGCCTGCCTCCTTGAACTCGGGAGAAAGGACCTTGCCTGCCTTGATGGGGGCAATGGCAAAGGAGATGAGCGTGGGGGGAACGTCCTTATCCAGGAAGGTGCCGGACATCGAGTCCTTACCGCCGATGGCGGCGGCATTCAGCTCAAGCTGAGCGTCCATCGCGCCAAGCAGCGCCGCAAAGGGCTTGCCCCAGCGGGTGGGCTCGGTACGCAGCTTTTCAAAGAACTCCTGCAGCGTGAGGTACGCGGCCTTGTAGTCCGCGCCTGCGGCAACAAGCTTTGCCATGGAAGTATATACAGCGCCGTGTGCTCCATCGTAAGGAGATACGGAAAGGGCTTCGGGGTCACAGCCCCATGCCATCAGGCTGCCCTGGGA
>JAZNNA010000158.1:0-9069 GCA_045580065.1 Eubacteriales bacterium | reverse complement strand
CGATTTGGAGTAAATTACCCCCGACAGACCATCAAAAAATCTGTCGGGGGTAATCTTTGTCTTCTGCGTTGCATTTATACCTTTGCGGACAGTCGAGGACGCCTGTCCCTACAAAGAGAGATTGAACTTCCTTATGAGAAGGAGGATTTGCTCTGCGGTGTTTTTTTGTTGTTTTATTTCACGTCGATAACGCTCTCGTCCCACATGTCGGGGGCTGCAAAGCCCATCAGGTTGACCATGGTGGCCGCCACGTTGGAAAGACCGAACGTGCCGTTATCCGCCTTTACGGTGTAAGCCTTTGCGGCATCGGTGTTGTCGTAGATGATACAGGGCACACGGTTGAGGGTGTGGCTGGTCTTGGCCTTGTAGCTGCCGTCCTTACCCACCTTGGGCTGGCCCTTCTTATCGGTTTCGTACATCTCGTCGGCGTTGCCGTGGTCAGCGGTGATCAGCGCTACGCCGCCAAGGCGGTCGATCACGGGCAGCAGTCTGCCCAGCTGCAGGTCAAGTGCCTCCATCGAGCAACGGGTGGCGGCAAGGCTGCCGGTGTGGCCTACCATATCGCCGTTGGGGAAGTTGACGCGCAGATAGCGGTACTTGCCGCTCTCCAGCGCCTCGATCAGCTTGTCGGTGATCTCTGCGCACTTCATCCAGGGGCGCTGCTCAAAGGGAACCACGTCGGAGGGGACCTCAATATAGGTTTCCAGCTCGTCGGAGAATTTGCCGGACTTGTTTCCGTTCCAGAAGTAGGTCACGTGGCCGTATTTCTGCGTTTCGGAAATAGCCAGCTGAGAAATGCCGGTGCCCGCCAGATACTCACCCATGGTGTTGGTGATCTCAGGGGGATTGACCAGGAACTTGTTGGGGATGTGCAGGTCGCCGTCGTACTCCAGCATGCCGGCATAAATGACCTTGGGTACGCGTACGCGGTCAAACTTATCAAACTCAGCGCCGCCGTCAAAGGCCTTGGAGATCTCGATCGAGCGGTCGCCGCGGAAGTTGTAGAAGATCACGCTGTCGCCGTCCTCAATGGTGCCCATCGGCTTGCCGTCCTTCTCGATCACGAAGGGGGGCAGATCCTGGTCGATCACCTTGGTCTCGGCGCGGTAGGTGGTAACGGCCTCGGCAGCGCTTGCAAAGCGGCGGCCCTCACCCAGCACGTGGGTCTTCCAGCCAAGCTCTACCATGCTCCAGTTTGCCTCGTAGCGGTCCATGGTGATGGTCATACGTCCACCGCCGCTGGCGATGGCTGCGTCAAAGGTGGCGTCGTTCAGGTCTGCAAGGAACGCCTCGAAGGGATCGATATATTCCAGCGCAGAGGTCTCGCCAACGTCACGCCCGTCGATCAGGGTGTGGATGCGGACTTTTGCAACGCCCTCAGCCTTTGCCTGCTTTACCATAGCCTTGAGGTGGTCGATATGAGAATGCACATTGCCGTCGGAGAACAGCCCAAGGAAGTGGAGCGTGCCGCCTGATGCCTTGACACCGGCGATCAGCTCCTGCCAGGTGGCAGAGGCAAACATCTTGCCGGACTCGATCGAGTTGGAAACAAGCTTTGCACCCTGTGCAAATACCTGGCCTGCGCCAAGCGCGTTGTGACCTACCTCAGAGTTGCCCATATCGTCGTCGGAGGGCAGACCAACGGCAGTGCCGTGTGCGCGCAGCGATACGTTGGGGTACTTTTCAAGCAGCATGTCAAGGTTGGGGGTGTAGGCAGACCTTACGGCGTTGCCTGCGGTATCGGGCGCAAGACCCACACCGTCCATCACAATGGTGACAACGGGGCCCTGTACACCCTGAAAGCCCGCAAGGGGCGTTAAAATTTTGTTGCTCATAATTTCTCCTTTTACACTTGCGAAAAACGCAGTCCTATGCTATACTAAACTCAGTGCTTGGCAGCAACCAGCGCCTCGGTATCGCGTGCGATCACCAGCTCCTCGTTGGTGGGGATCAGGTAAACGGCAACCTTAGAGTCGTCGGTAGAAAGCTTTACAATGTTGGGCTGGCGCAGCATCTTGGCGTTCAGCTCCTTATCGATCTTAATGCCGTAGTACTCCATGTTCTCGCATACCATCTCGCGCAGGTGGGGGTTGTTCTCACCAAGGCCGGCGGTAAACACAACGGCGTCAAGGCCGTTCATGGCGGCGGCATAGCTGCCGATATACTTCTTGATCTGGTAGGAGAGCATCTCCATTGCCAGCTTGGACTTTTCGTAGTTGGGATCAGAGGGGCCTGCGCTGATAGCGGACTCCAGATCGCGGGAGTCGGAGGAGAAGCCGGTGATGCCAAGGAAGCCGGACTTCTTGTTCATCAGGTCGTTTACCTCCTTGGTGGAAAGGTTCATCTTCTCCATCAGAAGGGTAACGATAGCGGGGTCGATATCGCCGCAGCGGGTGCCCATCTCAATGCCTGCAAGGGGGGTAAAGCCCATGGAGGTATCCACGCACTTGCCGTCCTTGACAGCGGAGATAGAGGAGCCGTTGCCGATGTGGCAGGTCACGATGCGGGTGCCCTCCACCTTGCCAAGGATCTTGCACATCTCGGCAGATACAAAGCGGTGAGAGGAGCCGTGGAAGCCGTAGCGACGGATGCCGTACTTTTCATAGGCCTCGTAGGGGAGCGCGTACATATAAGCGGCAGGCTCCATCGTCTGATGGAAGGCGGTGTCAAACACCAGAGCCTGAGGCTTGTTGGGCAGAACGGAAAGCGCACCCTCAATGCCCATGATGGCAGGGGGCGTGTGAAGGGGAGCAAAGTCGTTGCAAAGCTTCAGCTTTTCCAGCACGTCGCCCTCAAGCAGCATAGACTTTGAGAAGTAAGAGCCGCCGTGTACCACGCGGTGGCCGACAGCCTCGATCTCGTCCATGCTGGCAAGGCAGCCGTACTCTGCGTCAAGCAGCTTGTCGATAACCACGCGCATCGCGTCGGCGTGGTTGTTCATTACGTGATTTTCCTTGACCTTAAGGTCCTTGGTCAGCAGCTTGTGGTCGATAAGCGCGCCCTCAGTGCCGATACGCTCGCAAATGCCCTTTGCGGCAACGACCTCGGTCTTGGTGTCGATCAGCTGATACTTCAGGGAGCTGGAGCCTGCGTTTACGATCAAAACGTTCATGAAAAAATCCTCCGATTTTTATTTTTACCATAATAGTATATCATATTTATGATATAATTTCAAGTTTTTTCTGTAAAAAGCAAAAAAAGTTACAACCGCCAGAAAAGGGGAGTGAAAAATGAAAGCAACAGGCATCATTTGCGAATACAATCCGTTCCACGCGGGGCACGGCTATCTCCTGCAAAGGGCCGGGGGAGAGGGCATTACCGTGTGCCTGATGAGCGGCTTTTTTGTGCAGCGTGGCGAGGCGGCGATCCTCCCCCCCACCTACCGCGCGCAAATGGCGCTTGGCGCGGGTGCGGATCTTGTGCTGGAGCTGCCCTTTCCCTATGCCGCAGGCTCGGCGCGTTATTTTGCAAGCGCAGGCGTGCGCGCGCTGGCGGCGCTTGGCTGCGACACGCTCTGCTTTGGCAGCGAGAGCGCGGATAAGCAAGCCCTGCTTGACGGTGCCGCACAGCTTTTGCGCACTCCCGATCCGGCCGAGCGCGATCAGTCGCTGGGAGATGCCGCCGCGCATTTTGCCGCTCTTGACGAGGCCCCGGCCTCTAACGATATCTTAGCGTTGGAATACACCCGCGCCATTCTTGCCGAGGGGCTGGAGATGCAGATCGCTCCCGTGCTTCGCGTGGGGGCGGGATACCGCGAGATCACCCTTGGAGAGGGCTTTCCCAGCGCTACCGCCCTGCGCCGGGGCGTGGCGCGCGGCGAGGATATTTCACCCCTTTTGCCCGCGGGCGCGGCAGAGATCTGGCAGCGTGCGCTGGCAGAATGTGGCGGCGTAGCTGACACCGCCCGCCTTGGTAGCGCCCTGCTTGCACGCCTGCGCACCGACACGCAGCTCGCCCGCTTTGCCGATTGTGGCGGCGGTCTTGCCGCCCATCTTTCAGCCGCCGCGTGGGCAGCAACCGATTATCCCTCGCTTTGCGAGAGGGCGGCCACCAAGCGTTATACCAACGGGCGCATCCGCCGTGCGATGCTGTACCTGCTTGCAGGCGTGCTGCGCGAGGATCTGCAAGCTCCACCCGCCTACCTGCGCTTGCTTGGCGCTACGCCGCGCGGCAGAGAATTTCTTTCGCTGCAGCGAAGGGGAGAGGGCATTCCCGTTGTCACAAAGCAATCCGACATCGCCGCCCTCGGTGCCCCCGCCCTGCGGCAAAGCGAGCTTGCACAGACCGCCGCCGCACTCTATGCGCTTTGCATGCCACGTCCCACAACGCCCGCACAGCTTTTACAATCGCCGCCGATCATCCTTTAAATTGCAGTGGGGGATTGACTTTTTTGCTATTTTGTGGTATACTGTTATAAATATGTGACAGATCCGCCTGTAAGGAGGTTTTTACAATGGCTGAAGATAAGAAAAAGGTAGAGGGCAAGTATCTCATGTATCAGGGCAAGCCCTTGGTGCGCGAGGAGGATACCGTGATCTACGGTGACCTTAATAACGACCCTTGCGTGCTGGTTTTGGAGATCATGTCCTATAAGGGTGAGGGCGATGAAAAGACCCCTGACACCGTGATGATCCAGATCCTTGACTCCAAGGATCCCAACAACATCATCAAGCAGGGCAAAAAGCAGGGTATGCACGATGCGTTTGACCTCGGCCTTACCTGGCTTGACCTTGAGCTGAAGAAAAGCAGCGCCGAATAAAAGAAAAGCCGCACCGGACGGTGCGGCTTTCTTTTACGCCTTTAAAAACAGCAGTACCACGGCACCCACCTGCAGCACAAGCCCCAGGATATTTACCACGTAAAAGTAGTAGTGCTTGGTCTTGTGGCGCAAAAGCTGCATAGCGGCAAGCGCGCCGGGCGCGCCGATCAGCAGCCCGGTGAGAAGCAGCGCCTTTTCAGAAATGCGCCAGGCCCCGCGCTTTGCGCGGCGCTTGTCGATGCCGTAAAGCACAAAGGCAAACAGGCTACCCACCAAAAAAACGATCAGTGCAATGAAAAACAGCGGCATATCATCCCTCTTTTCCGCCCCGTTCGGGGGCTTTTTTTCTTTTTACGGTCACAATGGCCTCGGGGTGTGCGCCCCAGAACTCCAGGATCCAGCGCCGTGCTTTTTCAAGCCCCAGGTCCTTGTAAATGGCGGCGATGATCGCCTCGATATAAAAGTCATGCTCTTTGTTGGGCAGGCGGCGGTGTGCGGGGGCCTCAAAGGCAAAATACTCGTCGTTATAGGCAAAATCAGCCGCACCTACAAGGTCGCACAGCTTTTTTAAGGTGGCGTTGTTTTCCAGGTTTGCCTTTTCGTCGGTGATGCGATCCTTGTCGTAGCCCAGGTCAAAAAAATGCTCGGACCACACAAGCTTCAGCACCGCATCGCCCAGCGTTGCCATCTCGTCGTTTGTATAGTTGTTTCTGCCCGGCTCCTTTTCGCTGTACATGGCACGGGCAAGATGCGTCAGATCCTCATAGTGATAGCAAAGCCGCTGTGCAAGCTGCTCCATTTTTTCCATAATGCGCTTCTGGCTTGGCACGGTATCACTTCCTTTCATACTGATTATAGCATATTTTTGCTTTTGATGCAATCCCCGTTGACAATTTTTGCGGTTTGTGTTATATTTATTTTATCAGTAAAGGGGGTGTACGGTATGATCTATTCACTCATTTCACTCATCTGTCTTTCCTACGTGGGGCTTTGGTTTTTATATTTTTTGTATTCCGGCGTGTTCAAATATGCCAAAAAGCCCGTCGAGCGCTTTTTGTTTTTCAAATCCTTCAAGCACGGGCAGTTTACCTTGATTTACCCCAGCGCCATTCCGCTTTTCTTTTTGGCGCGCTTTTACCAAACGGGCAACGTGATCGAGTCGCTGCTCAAAAGCGTAAAGGATACCGTTGCGGCACTTGTGCTGGATCTTGACTTTGATGCGGTCAAGGATCTGTTCTACAGCAACGATTTCTATCGCATCGCGTATATCGCGTGCATCGTCGCCATCTTTTTCAACACCGTTCTGTTTTTGTTTACTGTTTTTTATCAAACCACAGCAAACTGGCTCCGCGTGCTTTGGCGCACGCACCTTGCCCGCAAGCTCAACGTTGTCGTAGGCGCACTGGATCAGAACCGCCAGTTGATCGAGGCACTTGTCAAGGGCGAGCAGGTGCTGTATCTTTCCAAATTCACGCCCGAGGAGCGCGACTGGCTGTTTGCGCACGGCGTTGCCTATAGGCCGTTTGAAAAGCCGGAGGAGCTGGCCGATTTTGCCGGGCGCCGCAAGCTGAAGCGCCGCCATATCCGCGTAATCATCAACACGGGTGACGACGTGCAAAATCTTTTGTATACCGATGCCATTGCAGAGCTGATCGCAGCGCAGGGCTCGCCCCAGTTTGTGCTGGAAAACAAGTACGGCATCGACGCATACGTGTTCGGTGCGCAGAAAAATTGCAGCTCGTTTGCGCGCTATGTGGAAAAGACCAAGGGGCGCGTGCATTACAAGGACCGCTATTTCATGATCGCCTATGATTTTGAAAGCCGTTATCCGCTCACCAATTTTATGGACGAAACGCATCTGAATTACGAAAAGGGCACTCTCAAGCCTGATGTGGACGTCAACGTAGCCATGATCGGCTTTGGCAAGGTCAGCCGCCAGTTGTTTTTGACCTCGGTCGCCAACAACCAGTTTATCTCCGAGGACGGGGCCGGTAACCCCTATTCTCGAAAGGTCAGCTACTATCTTTACGATAAGGATCTGGATGACGAGAAAAACCTCAACCATACCTACTACCGTTACGAAACCGAGATCCTGGAGGGGAAGATCGACCGCTCGCTTTACTTCCCCCTGCCCGAAAAGCCCGCTCTTACGGTGCCGCGTAAGGGGAACATCAACGACAAGGGCTTTTACGACAAGCTGCACGCCGATCTTATCGCCAAGGAGGGGAAAAGGGCGTTCAACTATCTGATCGTTTCCTATGGTGAGGATCTGGAAAACCTGGATCTTGCCGCAAAGCTTTACGCAAAGCTTTTGGAATGGGGGCTGCTTGATTGCACCTACCTTTTCCTGCGCGTGCGTAATCACGAGCTTGCAAGCAACGTGATCGCGGGCGATTTCGGCGACGGTAAGCACGTATTCTGCTTTGGCGATGAGCGCGAGGCGATCTATAACGTTTCTCATATCGTAAACGAGGCAAACGAGCGTATGGCGCGCCACCGTCACTACACCTACACCGCAGAAAAGGACACCACCCGCACAGAAGAGCAGATCTCCAAGGCTGCGGGCGAAAAATGGTTTGACGGCTATGACGAAACCAAGCGCCGCTCCAATCTTTACGGCTGCCTGAACCTGCGCTTCAAGCTGCAGCTGATGGGCTACGACTGCGTGCCCAAGGCAGAAAAGGGCGAGGATGCTGCCAAGAGCTATTACGCCGATTATGAAAAGAACGATCCCATTGATTACGGCAAGGTGGAAAAAACGGTGAACAAGAAAAGGATCGTTACCTACTCCAACGCCGCCATCAAGCCGGGGTCGCTGCGCTACAATCTTGCCTTTCAGGAGCATGCGCGTTGGAACGCGTATATGATCACCGAGGGGTATATCCCCGCGCCGATCTCCTCTGTTGCCGCCTATGGCGGAAACTGTGTAGAGCAGCGTATGCACTGTAACATCACCACCTTTGAGGGGCTGGTCGCCTTCCGCAAGGAGGCCGCCAAGCACGAAAAGGATCCCGCCCGCCAAAATGAGGAGGCGCAGGACGTGATCCGCTACGATTATCATCTGCTTGACGACGCCGAATGGCTGCTGAACGCCGGGGATAAAAAGATCATCTCCCGCAAGGTCGCCAAGGCCGAGGGGGCAGAGCAAAAGTAACAACAAGGGATTTGCCAAGAAGAAATCTTGGCAAATCCCTTGCTTTTTGCAAGGGCTTGTGGTATAATGATAGGGCACGTGGAGGTGTACTCAAGTGGCCGAAGAGATCAGTCTTGAAAACTGAGAGGTCGGTGATGAGCCGGCGCGGGGGTTCAACTCCCTCCACCTCCGCCAAAAAAATCGACAAGTTTCGACTTGTCGATTTTTTTATTCAAGCCGCAGGCTTGGTATGGAATCACGCCTTAGCGTGTATGGCATCGCCGAAGGCGTATGGCATCGCCGTAGGTGTATTTTCTGCGGCTTGATTCCATACTGTCTTGCGACAGATTCCATACCGCAACAAGTTGGGGATTACATACACGGCTCCGCCGTGATTAATACGCGACAGTTCAAACCCAAACAAAAAAGGTGAAAATATCTTTTTTATCGCTCCTTCACAAACAAAAACCGCAATTCCGATACAAAGGAATTGCGGTTTGTGTTTTATTGTGGTATAATGATTTTAGAAAGGCGGTGCTAATATGTGTTATATCTTATACGGAGCAACAGACAAGGCAATAGATCAAGATGATTATAAAGCTGCTTTGAAGAAATCTCATTATAAATTTTGCATAGGCACAAAGCACGATATAAAAATGTGTATTGTCAACGATTCGTATGAATACCGTGTGAGCGATTGGGTTTGCGATTGCGAATTTCCCGTCGGAAAGAAGGACGTGAGTGCGAAGCCACTTATTGAACTTGCAATGCTGATAAATGAATTGAAAAATGCAAGAAATTCCAAATGTATTTACATTTCAAAAACTTGGGCGGGAAGAAAGAATAAGACCGAAAAGAACATTCATATAAACGACATAGATATTGTTTCCTTTTTAGCAAATATGGATTTAGACTGCCTTTATCGAATTGACTTTCATTAAAGAGGCTTAGGATATTGTATCAAAATTATAGTCATTAGCCAAATAAAAAAGGAGCTTTGATAAAAAGCTCCTTTTTTGTTATTTATTCAAATTCGTACCACTTATCCTTACCCGTATAGGGCTTTTCGCCCTTTACGGGGATGCCAATGCCATAGCCCGGGTTATTCTTCCAAAGGCTGTCAAACTCCGTCATTTTGGCAAGCTCGCCGTTCTCGTCGGCGTACCCCTCGCGTGCC
>JAZNNA010000157.1:0-42135 GCA_045580065.1 Eubacteriales bacterium | reverse complement strand
CGTGGGGTGGTTTTTTGCTTTTTCAGGAGTTTGGCGTGCTGACAAAGATCACGCTTTGCACCTTGCGCTCCTTGCCGTCGGAGGAAGTCGGATCGTAGCCATGTCGTTCTGTGAGCCAGGGAGTTGACTCTCTACCTTGTCTTCCTAAGACCGCTTGGCCTCCGACTTCGTGGGGTGGTTTTTTGCTTTTTCAGGAGTTTGGCGTGCTGACAAAGATCACGCTTTGCACCTTGCGCTCCTTGCCGTCGGAGGGGTTGTTTTTCACCACAAGCTCGCCGTTTTTATCGGCGACCACGGTGGTAGAGCCGCCGCCGTCAAGCACCAGCACGTCCACAACGTCAAGTCCGGTTTCCATATAGATCTGCGCGATGTCCGCATAAGAAGCTCCTGCGGATTGCGCGGTACGTCCGTCCACACAGACAAGGACCACACTACCGTCGGCACAGATACCAACCGTGGTGAGGGGGTTCAGATCGGTGCGCAGAGAGTCGATCTCTCGGTTGGTGAAGATCTTTTTATAGCCGCATACCAGATGGTCGATGTTGTTTTGATACAGGCGATAATAGCTGCCCGCATCCCCGATCACGGCATTGCCCTCGCGCGTTACGCCAAACCAGTAGTTGCTGTGCGTGGTGCCGACCTCCGGCTCTCTGAGCACCGTTCCGTTTACAATACAGCCGCCGGTGGGATGCTTGGTGCCGTTCATGTCAAAAAAGCCTGCATTGACGGCAAATTGCACGTTTTTTCCATTCTCTCTTGCCGCCTTTGCCTGTGCCGAGGTGGTCTGCACCGTGCCAAGCGTGGGGGCAGCTATCGTCATGTAGGGGACAAGCTCGGGGGCGACAATGGCAATATAGGCATCCAGGTTTTTGCCGTCGGCACGCGTGTAGGATTTATTGAAATAGGTAAGCCCTGCGGCGATCGCTTCCTCGTGGCTACTCTTTTCGGTAATGCCGTTGGAACCGTCCTCCTCCTGCCAGTCGTAATAAAATTTGTAGGCAGGGAAGGTGGATTGCTCGGAGATGGGAAAATCGCGCAGCAGCGCCTCTACGGCAAGGGCTTGATGCTCCTCGGTGGCGCCGAACAAAAGGATCTGTCGCACGTTGTTTTCCTCGCGCGTGATGATCCCGTAGCGGCGGGCGCTGTAGCTGCTTGCGTAATCACCGATCATAAAGGCGTTCCCACCCGAAAAATCCTCGGGCTTTAAAATATCCGGTGTTTTGCCGCAGGCGCTCTTGATCGCCTTGGCAAGAGAAAGCGCGTGCTCGCTTGCTTGATCCTTTGCTACGATCACAAAGCTTTTCAGCGCCTTTTTATCAAGTGTGGTATCCTCGCCCGGCAGGGTGTCGTCTGTATCGATAAGGGGAGAATCACCGCCCGGTGCGGTATCGGTATCGCCCGTGCAGCTGAGAAGGAAAAGGGGCTGGGTCAGAAGAAGCAAGCAAAGTAGTAGTGTAAAAAATAGACGTCGCACGAAAAAAAGCCTCCTGTTGTTTTTTAACAGTATATCACGGCAAAATGAGATTTCAAACATCATTTTCGGTCAATAAGGTGGATTTTTCGGTCATTTGCCGGCTTGCGAAAATGAAGGAGGGGAGGGCGCCTTGGCGCCCTCCCGAAGCGATGTCAGGACAAATGCTTATACATCTCCTCAACGATCAGGCGCATCGTCAGCTCATGCCCCATGACGTTGGGGTGAAGCGCGTAGATGCCGGTGCCCTCGTCCTGGCCGTAGAGATAGGCGTTTGCTTTTGTGATATAGCCGTTTTTCTGCTGGTCGATCAGCTTAACGCCCAAAACCTCTGCCATTGCACGGATGTAAAGGTTGCCGTAGTCGATATTTCCGTTCTTGCCGGAATTGTGATTGTGGCTGTCCACCAGCGTCATCACCCAGATCTCGGCGTTGGGATAGGTCTCCTGCATCAGCATAATGCCCATGGCATAAGCTTCCTGCCAGGACTTATAGGTGGTTCCGAGAACGGGCATTTTGCTGGGGTCGTAGGCATTGTACAAGGGGTCTACCACGTTTGTTTTCCATCTTGCCGTGGTTGCTGCTACGTCGGTAACGCCTTTCAGAAAATCATCATTGCGCGGCGAGGTCAGCATATCGTTGATCGCCATGTAAACGATGATCACGTCGGGGGCAACGTCGTCGGTGGGGTCATCCGGTGTGCCGCCATCCCTGTGCAGCTGGTCTCCACGGTACAGCATACTGTCCTTGCCGCTTTCCTTGCTCTCGGTACCGTAGGCTCTGCCACCGCTGTAGCAATTGGGCACACAAAGCTCCATTTCCAGCTCGGTGATCAATCTGCCCCAATAGGTCATCGTCCAGTCGCAGACGTTTTTATCTTTGGTGTTATATACGTTATTGTCGCCAATGGTAGAGTTGATGCTCGTGCTGTTGGAAACGCCACCGAAGGTGGAGATGCTGTCACCCACGACAGATACCTTCTTGCCCTTGTAGCCGGCGGCCTTCAGGGCTGCTACCTTGGCCTGGAAGGCATCCTCGGCAGCCTTTTGCTCGGCAACAAAGGCTTGATAGGCGGCCTCGCTTTCATAGGTGCGCTCTACCGTAAAGTCAAAGCACAGAAGATCCATATCATAGGCGATCTTGTCAGAGCAGCCCTGCGTAAACATGCCCGTTTCCTTACATTCCATCTTCATATAATCCGCCATGTCAGATCGCTCTGTTCTGACAAAGGCAGCGATCAGCGTGTCGTCGGGATCGCCCAGTGCCAGCGTTTCCTTTTGCCCCAGAACGATGGGGTCGTGAGAGAGATCGATCGTAATATAGCGGCAGACGTAGCTGTTTTCCTCAAGCTCGTAGTCCTTGGCGCTAAGCTTCAGCACCTCTGTTTCGATGGGGTAGCTGCCCATGCCGTCAAGCGACGAGCCGATTATGGACACGGAGAAGGTGAACTCGTTTGCAATATCACTTTCCAGCGTTTTCAGCACGGGGATCGAGATCGAGGTGATGCTGCAGTCGGAAAGCGCCGCCACGTTCAGGCTGATCGCGGGCGTCATTTTTTCATCCAGCGCACCAAAGGCGGCATCTCTTGCCTCAAGCGCCGTTTTGATGTGATTGAATTGTGCTTCGGTGAAATAGCGTTCAGAGTGCTGATAAGGCTCTGCTGCGGGCGGAGAAGGTGGTGTGTCGTCGTTGCCGTCCGCGTTGGGGGCAGGCTCCTTGTTGCAGCCGACAAAGCAGCCAAGCGAGAGGGTGAGTGCAAGTGCAAAACAGAAAAGCGAAAGAATGATGCGTTTCATAGCAATGCTCCTTTACGTTTGGTGATTTCATTATAACATAAGAAGCTGAAATGTGCAAGAAAAAAATAAAAATACGTGTGCGGAGATCTCCGCACACGTATTTTTTGGTGGATTTAGTCGTTCCAAAGACCTGCCACGATCCTGCGGCGCTTGCGGCGGCGGATCGCAAAAAAGATGCCCATACCTGCAAGCAAAGCAACGATGCCAACGGCAAGCCCGATGATGGTGCCGCCGATGGTGCTTTCGATCTTCAGATCCTCCCACAGCTCGTTGATCATGGTGAGCTGCGACTCGGGCAGGTTCTCATAGGCCTCGGTGGGGATATCCGCGGTGCCGTACAGGATCTCCATCGCATCGGGATGCATCTCCTCCATAGTGGCAACGTAGTCCTCGTTTTGTGTGACCAGCTTGTTGGGGCTGGCGTAGCAGATGTACTCGGCGTTGGCAACGGCTGCCTCCTCAGAGAGCATAAAGTTGATATACGCCTCGGCAATTTCGGGGTTCTGGCTGCCCGTTGGAATGCACATGGCATCCACAAAGATGTTGGTGCCCTCCTGCGGATAAAAGAAGGCCAGATCCTCGTTATCCGCATACATGGTAAAGAAATCGCCTGCATAATAGGGGGCGATGGCGGCAGAGCCGTTTTCCATCTTGTTATAGATCTCGTCCATCACGTAGCCCTGCACGATCTCCTTTTGCGTTTTCAAAAGGGCCAGTGCCTCGCGCCATTCCGCCTCGTTTTCGGTATTTACGCTATACCCAAGGTAGTAAAGCGCGGTGGCAAGCGCATCACGCGAGTTGTTGAACTGCAGGATATTGCCCTTGTACTTTTCATTCCACATGATATCCCACGAGCCGAGGTCCTCCTCCTCCACCATCGTTTGGTTGTAGATGATGCCGATGGTGCCATAGGTGTAGGGAACGGAGTAGGCGGCCTCCTTGTCGTAATAGGGTGCCTCGCCGCCAAACAGCAGGTCGTTGTCGATATACTGCACATTTGGAATGTTGTCAAAATTCAGCTTGCGCAGCATGCCCTCGTCGATCATACGCGCCAGCATATAATCCGAGGGGAAGATCACGTCGTACTTGGTGGCGCCGGAGCTGATCTTGGTGTACATATCCTCGTTAGAGGAAAAGGTGGAATAATTGATCTCCACACGCACACCGTAGGTCTGCTCGTACCACTCTTCAAAAGCGGCGTTTACGTCAAGCGAGCCCTCCGAGCCGTCGGAAATGTATTCGCCCCAGTTGTAAACGTAAAGCGTAACGGTGTCACCCGTCCCCCCTTCATTGCACGCGGCAAGCAGCGGAAGCAGGCACACGCATACAAGCAAAAGAGATACAAGTCTTCTCATTTCACGCCCTCCTTTCGCTTGCCCTTGCCAATGCCGCCCGCAAAGTTTACGGCCAGCAGCAGCACAAGGATGGTCACGATGATCAGCGTGCAGAGCGCGTACATGCTGTACTTAACGTCGTGCGCGGTCTGGTTGTAGATGTAAAGGGGTAGGGTCTGAAAATCGGGGGAGCTGACAAAGTGGCTGATGACGAAGTCGTCAAGCGAGAGGGTAAAGCCCATCACAAAGCCGGAGATAACGCCGGGCAGAATGGCGGGCAGCTCCACCTTGAAAAAGCTGCGCATCGGGGTGCAGCCAAGGTCCAGCGCCGCCTCGCGCAGGGTGTTGTCAAACTGGCGGAAGCGCGGCAGGATAGAAAGGATCACGTAGGGCAGGCTGAAGGTCACGTGGGCGATCAGCATCGTCCAGCGCCCCAGCACGTTGTCAAGCTGCAAAATGCCACCCAGTGCAACGAAAAGCAGCATCATCGAAACGCCGGTCACGATATCGGGGTTCATCATCGGGATGTTGGTGACCGAGTTGATGGCGCCCTTTACGGCACGGCTTTTCATGCGGTCAAGGCCAAGCGCGGCAAAGGTGCCGATCACGGTGGCGATGGTAGCCGAGCCAAGCGCCAGCAAAAGCGAGTTTTTCAGCGATTGCAGCGCCACGCTGTCACGGAATAGCTCACCGTACCAGCGGAAGGAAAAGCCCGTGTAGTTGGAAAGCGAGCCCCCCTCGTTGAACGAGAACACCACAAGCACAAGGATGGGTGCGTACAAAAGGGCAAATACAAGCCACATATAGGTGCGGGAAAGGATCTTCATACCATCATCTCCTTTCCGTCGTCGTCGGAGAATTTATTCATCACCGCAACAGAGATCAAGATCAAGATCATCATCACAAGCGAGATCGCCGCCCCCACGTGGTAGGTGGAGGGATATTTGAACTGGCGCTCGATGGTGTCGCCGATCAGGTCAAAGTTGCCGCCACCCAGCTTTTGCGAGATATAGAAGGTGGAGATTGAGGGCACAAATACCATCGTTACGCCGGAGATGATACCGGGAACGGTAAGGGGCAGCACCACGCGGAACAGCGTTTGCGTGGGGGTGCAGCCAAGGTCGGCAGAGGCCTCAAGCAATCTCTTATCCAGCTTTGTCATCGAGGTGTAGATGGGCAGCACCATATAGGGCAGAAAGTCGTAGACCATACCAAGGATCACGGCGCCGCCGGTGCCCACCATTTTTACGGTGGAAAGCCCCATTGCCTGCAAAAGCGAGTTGACAAGGCCGCCGTTGTCCAGCAGCGTCATCAGCGAGTAGGTGCGGATCAGCAGGCTGATCCACATAAACAGCATCAGCATCACCATCAGCATCTTTTGGGTAGAGGGCTTGGCACGCGACATCACAAACGCAAGCGGATAGCCGATCAGCAGGCAGATGGCAGTTGCCACCAGCGCAAAGCAGATGGATACCAAAAAGATATGGGAGTAAGAGGAAAGCAGCTCAATGTTGGAGAAGGTGAAATCTCCCTTAGTGTCGGTAAAGGCAAAATAAAGCACGAAAAGCAGGGGTGCCACGATAAACAAGGCACACCATACGCCGTGCGGAACGGCAGCAACGCGTTCCATCCAGGAAAGACGGCGCTTCATTCCTCGCTCACCTCCGCCTCCTCGGCATCCGGGTCAGGGTCCGAGAGGTGCTCCATTTCCTCGGAGAAGGTGGAGTAGTCACCAAACATACCCGAGTACTCGGATTTTTTCATTACGTGAATGGCGTCCGGCTCGATATACAGGCCGATCTTGGCATCGGGTGCCACGTAGTCAGAGGTTTCGATCATCCACTTAAATCCACATACGTCCACGATGATCTCGTAGTAATCGCCCTTGAAGGTGACGGAGGTAACGGTGCCGACAAGCATACCCTTGTCCACGGGAACCACGTCCACGTCCTCGGGGCGCACCACAATGTCAACGGGCTCGTTTTTCTCAAAGCCGCCGTCAACACAGTCAAACGTATGGCCGGAAAAGCGTGCCTTGTTGTCCGCGGGCATCACGCCGTCCAGAATGTTGGATTCGCCGATAAAGTCGGCAACAAAGGCGTTGACAGGCTCGTTATAGATGTCGGTGGGGGTGCCGATCTGCTGGATCTTACCGTTTGCCATTACGACAACGGTATCCGACATCGAAAGGGCCTCCTCCTGGTCGTGCGTGACGTAGATAAAGGTAATGCCGGTCGCGCTTTGGATGCGCTTCAGCTCGTTTTGCATATCCTTGCGGAGCTTGAGGTCAAGCGCGCCAAGGGGCTCGTCCAACAAAAGCACGCGGGGCTTGTTGATCAGGGCACGCGCAATGGCAACGCGCTGCTGCTGGCCACCGGAAAGCGTGTCGGGGCGGCGGGCCTCAAAGCCCTTCAGACCCGTCATCTGCAGCATTTCCTTCACACGCTCGCGGATTTCCTCCTCCTTTACCTTCTGCAAGCGAAGACCAAAGGCGACGTTGTCGTATACGTTGAGGTGAGGGAACAGCGCGTATTTCTGAAAGACGGTGTTGACGTGGCGCTTGTAGGGGGGGACGTCGTTGATCTGCACGCCGTCAAAGGTCACGGTGCCCTCGTCGGGGCTCTCAAAGCCACCGATGATGCGCAGCGTGGTTGTCTTGCCGCACCCGGAGGGGCCAAGCAGCGTAACAAACTCTTTGTCGTGGATATCAAGGTCGATGCCGCAAAGCACCTGCTCACCGTCAAAGGATTTACTGATGGATCTCAGTTCGATCAGCGTATTTTTCATTCCACACAAAAACTCCTTCATAGCGAAAAAATTCTTGGCTTGCGGTGTGAGAAATTCACCCATTCAAACCGACAGGTAGATCTTAAAGATCTATTATAGCGCTATTGTAACAGAAAGTGATACAAAATGCAATAGTTTTTCACAAAAAACCGCAAATAAACATTGTTTGGCGCAAAAAACCGAGTTTTTTGCGATTATTGGCGCAAAAACTCTGCAATTCTCGCGTATCCTCGCAAATCCTCTCAAATCCTCGCTTTTTCACAGGGTGGGTGGTTTTTCTTTTTCAAAGCAGAAAAAGCTTGGCAAAAAGCATGGCGCAAAGCACGCCCAAAAGCATGCTTTCGCCATAGCGCAGCACAAGGCAAGCAAACAGCGAAAACAGCAGCAGAAGCGAAAAATAGGAGCAGACGTCACACAGCGCCTTGGCGCGTCCCACCCCAAGGCGAGGGGAAAGCAGCGCACACAGCACACGTCCCCCGTCAAACCCTGTGATCGGCAAAAGGTTAAACAGGGCAAGCGAGAGGGTGGAGGAGCGCAAAAACAGAAAAAAACCCGCACCGTTCAGGGGGATAATGAAAGCAAGCAGCAACGAAGCGAAAGGCCCGGCTCCGGCAAGCAGACCCTCTGCCCGGTAGGAGGGGAGCTGCCCGGCAGGCAGGATCCTTGCCCCACCCACGTCCAGCTCCAAAAGCTGCAAGCGTATCCCAAGCGCCCACGCCGCCAGCAAATGCCCACACTCATGCACGGCGGCAGCAAGCACGCCGGCAAAAAACAGCTGATCCTTTGTCAGCAGCATCACCAAAAATAAAAGGATCGCCCCCGGTGTGATCCGTATCCGCATTGCCGCACCCCCTTATTGCTTTAAGAATATGAGCGCAGGGCTTGTCGCTTGCAAATTTTACCAAACCTCTTTGCAAAGCGGCAGTTTTGTGTTACAATATAAAAAAGGGGGTGGGAAAATGCCGGATATCTGCAAGCGCGTGCCGGCGTTGCTTTTGGCAATGCTTTTGCTCACCCTGTGTGTCGGCTGCTCCGGGCCGGGAGATGAGCTTTGTGTCTGTGTGATGGATGTGGGGCAAAGCGATTGCATCCTGCTCTCGGTCGGCGGGCAGCATATGCTGATCGATACGGGCACTGCCGCTGCACGCGATACCGTGATCGCCACGCTTGCCCAAAGGGGCGTGGAAAGGCTGGACTATCTGCTGATCACTCATCCGCACGAGGATCACTACGGAAATGCGCGAAGCGTGCTGGAAGCTTATACCGTAGGGGCACTTTTGCTGCCTGCTACGGGCAGCGAGGAGCTGGGGTACGCCTTGATCGCCGATGCCGCTGCACGTGAGGGCGTTCCGGTGCAAACGGCGGGGGACGGTATGGTATTTTCACTTGGAAACGCCCAATGCACGTTGCTTGTTGCCATGCAGGATGAAAAGAATGTCAATAACGAAAGCGCCGTGCTGCGCGTGGCGTTTGGCAAAAGCGTGCTGCTTTTCACGGGTGATATCGAGGCGCAAGCAGAAGCAACACTTTGCGAGCGCTATGCGGGCTTTTTGGACTGCGACTTTTTAAAGCTTGCACACCACGGCTCGGATACCGCCAGCACCGAGGCGTTTTTGACGGCTGCCACACCCTCGCTCGCTGCCGTTTCCTGCGGCGAGGATAACGAGTACGGCTTTCCGCACGCGGCGGTGCTGGAGCGACTTTCAGCATGCGGAGCGCAGCTTTACCGCACGGATGTCGCAGGGACGTTGACCTTCGTTTGCGATGGGAATGAGATCGTTTATAAGGAGTAAGTGAATGGAAAACAAGCTACCCGTGGGGCGTTTTGCCCCCACACCAAGCGGCAGATTGCATTTGGGCAACCTGATGTGTGCCATGCTTGCTTGGCTCTCTGCGCGCTCGCGCGGGGGAAAGTGTGTGCTGCGGATCGAGGATCTGGATGCCGCACGCTGCCCCTTTATGGGGGAGAACACCAAATATCTGTTGGATGACCTTGCCTGGATGGGTCTGGATTTTGACGGTGAGGTGCTGTGGCAATCGCAGCGCTTTGAGATCTATCGCGGCTATTTTGAAGGCCTGCAGGAAAAGGGACTGATCTACCCCTGCTATTGCTCGCGTGCCGAGCTGCACGCGGCAAGCGCGCCGCATCTCTCCGACGGTGCGCCGCTTTACGACCGCCGCTGCCTTTACAGGGCGGAGCGCGGCGAGCAGCCCCCCGCAGGGCGCAAGCCCGCCTTTCGCTTGCGGGTGCCGGATGAGGAGATCACCTTTTGCGACCGCCTGCAGGGCGACTATTGCGAGAACCTGGAGCGCGACTGCTCGGACTTTGTGGTGCGCCGCTCGGACGGGGTGTATGCCTATCAGCTTGCCGTAGTGGTGGACGATGCGCTTTCCGGCGTGAACGAGATCGTGCGCGGTAACGACCTGCTTTCCAGTACGCCGCGGCAGATCTATTTGCAGCGCCTTTTGGGATTTGATACACCGCAATACGTGCATATTCCGCTGCTCACCGACGGCGAGGGCAGGCGGCTTTCCAAGCGCGACGGCGACGGGTGTATGGAGCGCGTGCGCGCCGTGTACCCCGATGCGCGACCCGTGATCGGCGCGCTGGCAGCGGCACTTAAATTGATCCCGTCCCCCGAGCCGATGACGCTGCAGCAGCTGTTGCCGTTGTTTGATTGGAGCAGGATCCCGCGCGATGCGATCGCACTTCCGCAGGGCTTTTGAAAAGCATTCTGAAAAAAAGAGGATTTTTTCGAAAAAGTTTTCAAAAAGGGCTTGACAACACGGTTGCCATCTGCTATAATATTAGCGTTGCGCGGATATGGCGGAATCGGCAGACGCAAACGTTTAAGGGGCGTTCGGGTAACTCCGTGTGAGTTCAAGTCTCACTATCCGCACCAACAAGCAAAAAGAGCACCGAAAGGTGCTCTTTTTTTGCTTTAGGTGGTCGAAAGCGGGACAGCGCCCACACGGGCAAGCCCCCTCAATGCTTCGGGCTAAAACCGCGTTGCGTTTTTCCCGAGAGGGCTTACCCTCGAGTGGACACCGCGGCATTTCTCGCACCAACTTATGTTGCCTTAATAGATGCAGGCAACAAAACCCCAAAAGCCAGGTGGCTTCTAAGGTTTTCTATGCCAATTTTTGATTGTAAAATAAAAGATGCAAATACCGATTTTCGCGCGCCGGTAGGGACATGAACCCCTACGAAGCATTTTGGGGCAGGAATTTCACAAAGCCTTGTGAGATACCTGCCCCTTTTTCAAGTTTTAAATATTAAATTTTGCTTGACGCGTGATCGGAGGGGGTGCTATGCAGATGCTTTTGGTACATACGGTAAAAGTTGCTGTAATTTTCATACCCCACGCGCAATGCGATCTCGGTGGGCGGCACGCCCTCGCGGATGAGCTTTGCTGCGAGCGCCATCCGCTTTTGCAGGATGTATTGCTTGGGGGAGATCTTCATCTTTTCTCGAAAGCGGTGGCACAAAAAGGATTTGGAGCAGGGGATGCTTGCGGCAATGCTATCCAACGTAAGCTTCTCGCACAAATGCTCCTCTACATATAGCAGTGCTTTGTGGAGCACGAGGTCGGCAACACTTGCGTCGGCAGGTGCCGCATCGGTGAGCGAGGTATATAGAATTTGAATCATCAGCGCGTGCGCGAGCGGTGTATAAAACGCGATGTTTTCTTCTTTGCAAAGTGTGCGCAGACGCTCAGCCTGCGCACGCTCTGTGCGGAACGGACGTGGTGCGCCTTGGCCCAAGGATGCGCGTAACGCATGGGGGATCGCCCCCTCGTCAAAGGTTGCTGTGAGGCGACGATAAGTGCATTTTTTATGGGCAGTGATGGTGTGGTAGCAAAGCGGAGGAATGAGGATCGCCTCGCCGTCGGCAAGGCGGATCTCCTTGCCCTCCAATGTAATGCATACGTCCCCCGTCAGCACGGCAATTAGCTCAAATTGGGCGTGACAGTGGTTTTCCCACAGCACGCCGCTTGCGATCTCGTCCTTTTTATAATGCAGCAAAAAGCCCTCGGCCAGCATAAGATCACCTTCCTTCTATATTATTTTATCACAGATGTGCAAGAAAAGCAATAAAAAGTGATATAAAAGATATTTAAATTGCTTTTTTGTTTTGCTATAATGATAATAATAGAACACAAAGTGGGAATTCCCCGCGGAAAAGGAGCGAGCATGAACAGAGTCATTTTAATTACAGGGGCATCGAGCGGATACGGAAAGGCGATCGCCAAGGCGTTTGCACAAAGCGGCGACACCGTGATTATGACCGCCAGAAACAAAGAAAAGCTGGAGATGGCGTGTGCCGAGGTCGGCGGGGCGCTTGCCTTTTCAATGGACGTGACCGTTCCTGCGGATTGGGACAAGGCGGTCGAGATCATCCAAGAAAAATACGGCAGATTGGACGTTCTTGTGAATAATGCGGGCGGTGGCGTCGCCATCAAGGAGGTCGTTGATTTTACCACCGAGGAGATTGATGCGACGATCAAGCTGAACCTGAACAGTGTGATCTACGGCTGCCGTGCCGTAGCGCCGATGATGAAGGCGCAGAAAAGCGGCACGATTATCAACATCTCCTCTGTTTGCGCGCGTCAGTGCTGGCCGACCTGGTCGGTCTACGCCGCGGCAAAGGCGGGTGTGCTGAATTTTTCCAAGGGAATGTATCTGGAGCTTCAGCCCTTTGGGGTGCGCGTGACCTGTGTGATCCCCTCGTCGGCGAGCACGGGCTTCCAGCGCGCGTGCGGTATAGGAGAGACCACTGATCAGCTTTTGCCGGAGGATATTGCCGAAACCGTACGCTACGTGGCAGATCTGCCGGCGCGTGCGGTGGTAGAGGACGTGACCGTTTGGGGCATTGACAAAGAGGTCAACCCCCTATAATTTAAAAAAGGAAACAGGACGATGAAAATAAACGAAGAGATCCGCATTGGCGAGCATATTTTCCCCAACCGCGTGGTGCTGCAGCCGATGGAGGGGTGCGATTGCGAGGAGGACGGAAGCCCCAGCGCACTGACGAAGGAGAAATATATCAAGGCCGCGAAAAGCGGCGCGGGGGTCATTTGGTTTGAGGCGAATGCCGTTTGCCCGGAGGGGCGCACCAATGTGCGCCAGATGATGCTGACGGCACAAAACTCGCACCGTTTTGCCACTTTTTTGCAAGAATTGCGTGAAATTGCCCTTGCCGAGTGCGGTGTGAAGCCTATTTTTATCCTGCAACTCACCCACTCGGGCAGGCAGAGTATCACGCCGATGATCGCCTACCGCAATCCCATCTACGAGAAAAAGCGCCCCGTCTGTGACGCGAATATTGTCACGGACGAATATCTGGACACGCTCCCCGAAAAATATGCCGCATCTGCGGCGCTTGCCGCCAAGGTGGGCTTTGATGGGGTGGATCTCAAATCCTGCCACGGGTATTTGCTGCAGGAGATGCTCTCCGCCTTCACGCGAGAGGGGCGCTACGGCGGCTCGTTTGAGAACCGCACGCGGCTGTATTTTGATTGTCTTGCCGCGGTGAAGGCGGTGTTGCCCGCCGAGATGCTGCTGAGCGCGCGCCTCAGCGTTTCGGATATGGTGCCGCATCCTTACGGCTTCGGCACGACGGTGGAAAACGCGCTTGACCTTACCGAGCCCCTGTTGCTGATCGCCAAAATGCAAAAAGAGGGCATACAGCTGCTCAACGTGACGGTGGGCAATCCCTATTACAACCCGCACGTCAACCGCCCCTATCGCAAGGGTGGTTATGAGGCGCCCGAAGCGCCCGAGGCGGGGCTTGCCCGCTTTGAGCAAATTGAAAAGCATATCAAAGAGAAATTTCCCACGCTCCCCGTGGTGGGCTCGGGGCTTTCCTACTACCGCGCGGATCTGTTTGAGCAAGCCGAGCGTCAAATTGCCACGGGCGTGTGTGATCTTGTGGGCTTCGGCCGTATGTGGCTCGCGTACCCCGACTTTTACCGCGATTTCCAAAACGGGCGCTTTGAAGCAAAAAAATGCTGTCTTGCCTGCTCCAAATGCACCGAGCTAATGCGCGGTAAGCAGGTGTCGGGCTGTGCCGTTTTCAACGAATATTATAGAGAATTATACAAAAAAATGAAGGAGTAAGGCTTATGTTTAAAAAATTTCTTGCCGAGCATTCACTTTCCGAATACAAATTCCGTGACGATCTTTTCCCGACTGTCGAGGATCGCGCGTTTTGGGATAACTATCCCGGCGAAGCTTGCGTTACCGCGGCAGAGGAGGCGCTGGATTATGATTGGCCTGCCATTAAGGCGACGGATTTTATGGCATTCAAGCAAAGCGGAGATCGCTTGGTGATGGAGAGGATCCATTTCGAGCGGCGTAAATATCTCACTATGCTTGCGCTTGCAGAGCTGAAGGAAAACAAGGGGCGCTTTCTCCCGCAGCTGACCAACGGTATCTTCGCCATTTGCGAGGAGACCTTCTGGGGGCTTTCCGCTCACATGCCGCACCATACCTATACGCTTGAGGATATCCCCATGCCGAACGAAAACTATATTGATCTTTTCGCGGCGGAGACCGCCGAGAAGCTGGCGATCATCGCACGTGTGTTGGAAAAGCCGCTTGCCGCGTTTTGCCCGCGCATTTTAGAGCGCATCGACGAGGAGCTGGAGCGCCGCATCCGCGTGCCCTATCCGCAGCGTCGCGATTATTGGTGGATGGGCTACGTTAAGAAAAATATGAACAACTGGAACCCGTGGATCATTTCCAACCTGCTCACGGTCTATTTGCTGACCGACAAGAATACCGCGCGCGTGAAGCGCGCCATCGAAAAGATGCTGATCGAACTACAGGCGTATTACAACTGCGTGCCCGCGGACGGCGGGTGTGACGAGGGTCCCACCTACTTTGGTCGCGCAGGGCTTTCCTTCTTTGATTGCTTGTATCAGCTAAAGCTTTCCACCGACGGTGCCATCGACTTTTTCGGTGAGGAAAAGGTGAAAAATATGGCCATGTATCCCGTCAAGGCACGCCTTGTTTCGGATGTGTTTATCAACATGGGCGATGCACACGTGGGCGAGGTGACCCAGTGGATGCTGGATATGTATGCGTTTGGTAAGGCAACAGGGCAGTGCGTGGTCATGGATATGGTAAGCGCTGTGATGCGCGAAAAGGGTGACGCCATCACCACCTCTTTCCTGACGCAATGCCGCGGTATGACGATGCGCCGCCTTTTCACGCGCACACAAGCGTGGCATGAGATGCAAGAGAGAAGGATCACAACTGAGATCGCGCCGCCGCTTGCCGTTTTGCCCGACTTGCAGATCGCCGTGGCACGCAAGGGGAGCTTGGCGCTTTCCTTCAAGGGCGGTCACAACGGCGAGGGGCATAACCACAATGACGTAGGCAGCATCATACTGTATGACGGCAACGTGCCGCTTCTTGTGGACGTGGGTATCAACACCTACACCCGCTTTACCTTTGACAAAATGCGCTACACGATGATCCCGTGGACGCGCGCGGCATACCACAATCTGCCGCTGATCAACGGCACGGAGCAGTGCGCGGGCTCTGCCTTTGGCGCGGATGCTTTCGCGGCAAGCGAAGAGGAACTGTCCTGCTCCTTCGCGGGTGCTTACCCTGAGGAGGCGGGCGTGAAAAAACTGACGCGCACGTTGAAAATGACCGATACCGGTATGAGTTTTATCGATATTATCGCTTTTAAGGACGAAAAAAAGCGTGCCGTTACCGAGGTCTTGATGAGCGTGCTGCCTGCGCGCGAGGAAGCGGGCGCGGTGATCCTTGGCGAGCGTTACCGTGTGCGTGCCGAGGGTGCGAAAATTTCCTTGGAGCAGATCCTCTTTGAGGACGATCGGCTTGAGAAGGACTGGCACACGGATCGGATCACGCGCATTTTACTTGATTTTGAAAATGTCACAGAAATTCGCATAGAGGTAGAAAAAATATGAAGGTCGCCATTGTAACGGGCGTGGCGGGCGGCATCGGTAAGGCGAACGCCATCCTGCTGGCGCAAAACGGCTACCGTGTGGTCGGCATGGGTAGAAGCGAAACACCCGACCTTTCGGATTTCACGGGGCTTGACGTGACGTATGTGCAGGGGAATATCGCCTCGGGCGAGGATCGCGCGCGGCTTGTGAGTGCCGCGCTTGCGGCGGGCGAGATCGGCGCGCTTGTCAACGTGGCGGGCGTGGCGCCAAAGGAGCGCCGCGATATTCTGGAAATGACCGAGGAAAGCTATGATTTCGTGATGGGCATCAATACCAAGGGGACGCTCTTTCTCACGCAAGCGGTGGCAAACGAGATGGTCAAGCAGGGCAAGGGCGGCAGTATCGTCAATATCTCCTCCTGCTCGGCTTACACCAGCTCCACAAATCGCGGGGAATATTGCATCTCCAAGGCGGGGGTGTCGATGATTACCACTTTGTTTGCCGATCGTCTTTCGGGCGAGGGGATCACCGTGAACGAGATCTGCCCCGGCATCATCGAAACGGGGATGACCGAAAAGGTCAAGGAAAAATATGACAAATTGATCGAGGACGGGCTCGTACCGCTCGGTCGCTGGGGCACACCTATGGATATCGCCAAGATCGTGCTGGCGCTTTGTGACGGTACGTTCGGGTATACCACGGGTGCGTCGATCATCGCCGACGGCGGCATGCACATCAGAATGCTATGAAAAAGCAATATCATACCTTAATCATCGGCACGGGCTGTGCGGGCTTTGCCGCCGCCGAGCGCTTGCATACCCTCGGCGTGACGGATATTGCCATTGTCACCGAGGGACGAAAAATGGGAACATCCCGCAACACGGGCAGCGACAAGCAGACCTACTATAAGCTTTCACTTTGCGGCTCGGAGGGGGACAGCGTGCGCGAAATGGCCGAAACGCTCTATGCGGGCGGCGGCGTGATGGGTGAGCACGCCCTTTGTGAAGCCGCGTATTCGGCACGTGCTTTTATGCACCTTGTGGAGCTTGGCGTGCCCTTTCCCACCAACGAATACGGCGAATATGCGGGGTATAAGACAGACCACGACCCGCGCTCACGCGCGACCTCGTGCGGGCCGCTTACGTCCAAGTATATGACCGAGGCGCTGGAGCGCGCGGTGCTGGAAAAGGGCATTGAAATGATTGACAAGGCGCGCGTGATCAAAATCCTGACACAGGACAATGCTGTCACGGGTGTGGCATGCGTTAGTACCGAAACGGGTGAGCTTTTTACACTTTCTTGTGTGAACGTGATCCTTTGCACGGGCGGGGCCGCGTGCGTGTATCGCAATACCGTTTACCCCGAGAGCCAGCACGGCGCAACGGGTCTTGCCATCGAAGCGGGCGCAACGCTTTCCAACCTCAACGAGTGGCAGTACGGCATCGCCAGCACCAATTTTCGCTGGAATTTATCGGGCACGTATCAGCAGGTGCTGCCGCGCTATATCTCCGTGGATGAAAACGGTATCGAGCGCGAATTTCTCTATGACGCTCTGGGCGAGGCGTCACTCGGGCTGATTTTTTTAAAGGGCTATCAATGGCCGTTTGACACAAGAAAGCTGCATGGCTCGTCCAAGATAGACCTGCTGGTGGCTGCCGAGATCAAAAGAGGGCGGCGTGTGTATCTGGACTTCACGCAAAATCCAAGGGGACTGGAACATGGCTTTGATATTTTGCCCACCGAGGCGCACGAGTATCTTGCGCGCTCGGGGGCGCTGTTCGGCACGCCGATCGCACGGCTTACGAAAATGAACGTGGGTGCCATCGAGCTGTATGCCGACCACGGCATTGATCTGTACCGTGAGCTGCTGGAGATCGCCGTCTGCGCCCAGCATTGCAACGGCGGCGTGGCGGTGGACGAGCATTGGCAAAGCGACGTACAAGGGCTTTACGCCGCAGGCGAGGCAGCGGGCACCTTCGGTGTCTATCGCCCGGGTGGCAGTGCCCTCAATTCCACGCAGGTGGGGGCGCTTCGCGCAGCGGAGCATATTGCCAAAAAAGTGCCGAAAACTCGACCCGCTTCGGGGTATAATTTACCTGCGATCCGCTATGGCAGCTCGAATATCGCACCCTTGCGCGACGAGCTGCAACGCGAGATGAGCTGCGTGGCGGACTTTGACCGCGACACGGCGGGGATGCGGGCGCTTTTGGATAAGGTCAGCGCGCTTTTGGAGAGCTTTTTTGATACCGTTATGGCAGAAAATGAAAAACAGCACGCGGCGTTTTTCATGCTCTACGATATGCTGCTTTCGCAGCGTGCGGTGCTTTCAGCCATGATTTGCTCGGCAAAAGAGCAGGGCACGCACGGCGCGGCACTGGTGGACGGTCAGTCCTTGCGTGCCACCCGGACAAACACGCGCATCTTGACGCGCGGTGAGTATTCCCACGTAGCAGACGTGACCCCGATCCCTTCGCCTGAGCTGTGGTTTGAAGCTCTGCTTGCGAGAAAAAAACAGGAGATGGAAAATGCAAAACAGGTATGATTTGGGGCTGGTGTCGGTCTCCTTTCGCGACCGCACGCCCGAGGAAATTTTGAAGGAGATGCAACACGCAGAGCTTACGCATGTTGAATGGGGCAGCGACGTACACGCGCCCTGCACCGACACCGCGCGCCTGTGGGAAATTGCCGACTTGCAAAAGAAATACGGCATCACCTGCTGTTCTTACGGCACGTATTTTCGCTTTGGCAAAACGCCGATGACGGAGCTGCCTGCTTATATTGCCGCCGCCAAGATTTTGGGGACAAATATCCTGCGCCTTTGGTGTGGCACGAAAAGCGGCGCGGAGATGACTGCTGAGGAAAGGACGGAGCTGCTTGCCGTGTGTAAAGAGGCGGCCGCGATCGCCGCACGCGAGGGTGTGGCGCTTTGTATGGAGTGTCACTGCAAGTCCTTTACCGAGCGCGCAGCGGATGCCGTGTGGCTGATGGAAGAAGTAAATTCACCGCATTTTCGGATGTACTGGCAGCCGTTTCAGTGGCAAACGGTACGAGAAAACTGCGAAAATGCGGGGAAGATCGCGCCCTTTGCCGAGCATATTCACGTGTTCCATTGGAAGGGCGACGAGAAGCTGGCCTTGGGCGATGCTGTGGCAGTGTGGCAAGCGTATCTTGCGCACTTTTCCACGCCGCGCACGCTGCTGTTGGAGTTTATGCCCGACGACCGATTGGAAACACTTTGCCGCGAGGCGGATGCCCTGCGTGCGATCATAGGAGGAGCCGTATGAGAGCGATATTTTTGTGCAAGCGGGAAAAAGAGGTGCAGCGCGTGTTCGCTCCTGATGTCACAGCGCGTTTTCGCGCGCTGGTGAAGCTTGACGAAAAGATATATACCAAAGAAGTCGTACTCGCCGCGCCCGCGGATTTCGCGGACGTGGAGTTCATCCTTTCCACGTGGGGGATGCCCCCATTTACCGAGGAGGAGATCGCCGCGTGCTTCCCGCGCCTCAAATGCCTGTTTTACGCGGCGGGCACGGTGCAAGCCTTCGCACGGTCCTTTCTTGCGCGCGGTGTCAAGGTGTTTTCCGCCTGGGCGGCGAACGCTGTGCCCGTGGCAGAGTACACCGTGGCACAGATCCTGCTTGCTGCCAAGGGCTTTTTCGCACAAACGCGCCTGATGCAGGCCCAACGCCTTGCCGAAGCCGAGGCGCGCAAGCACGCCACGCGCGGCAATTACGGCGCACGCGTGGGACTTATCGGGTGCGGTATGATCGGCTCGATGGTGGCAGAGCGCCTTAAGCCCTACCGCCTCGACACGGTGACGTTTGACCCCTTCCTTTCCCAGGAGCGTGCCGATGCGCTCGGTGTGAAATGCGTATCCTTGGAGGAGCTGTTCGCTACCTCGCTTGTGGTGTCCAATCACCTTGCCAACAACGCACAGACAAAAGGGATGCTGAACGGCAAATTACTTGAAAAAATGATACCGTATGCCACCTTTTTGAACACGGGGCGCGGCGCGCAGGTGGTGGAGGAGGACCTTGTGCAAGTGCTTCGCGCACGCCCCGACCTCACCGCGGTGCTCGACGTGACCTACCCCGAGCCCCCCGAAGCGAATCACCCCTTCTACACCCTTGAAAACTGCTTCCTGACCCCGCATATCGCCGGTAGCATCGGCGACGAGGTGGTGCGCATGGCGGAGTATATGGAAAAAGAGCTTGCCGCATATCTTTCCGGTAAGCCCACAAAATATGAAATCAGCGAAAAAATGCTGGCAACGATGGCGTAAGTGAAGAGTAAGAAAAAATGCTATGATATACTATTTTCTTTTGGCGCTATCCACGGCAGCAGCCGCAAGCAAGGCGTTGCTATGTAAAGCATTAGGGGTCGGTACCTATTCGGAAAGGCAAACGATCCTGCTTCATTTCAGATCTCTTTTGATTGCGGCGTGCTGCTCCCTGCTTTTTGTGATCGGTGATATTCATCAGCTGTTTGAAATCTCCGCATTCTCCCTTGTTCTTTCCGTGTTTTTCGGGCTTTCTATGGCAATAACGCAGGTCTTTCAAGCAAAGGCGATGAGCAAAGGTCCTGCGTCCATGGTGTCGCTGATCTATTCCTGCGGTCTGTTGCTGCCTATTTTTTACGGATTACTTTTTTGGGATGAGCACGTTTCCCCCTTTCAGTGGGTCGGCGTCAGTTTACTTTTCGTCGTGCTGATCTTGATGACGGAGGGAAAGGGGAAAAAGAGCGCGCTGATCGGGTGGTTGCCCTTTGCCGTGATTACAATGTTTGGGTCCGGCACGAGCGCCATATTCCAAAAAACACATCAATATTCCGCTTTCTTTGACGAGCTGCCCTTCTTTTTGGTGTATTCGCTTTTCTTTTCGGCGGTGTTTGCGGGGATCGCCGCCCTGATCATTCGGGGAAAGAAAGAATCCGCCCCTGTGCCTGCCAAAAAACAAACAGTGAAAAGCATTGGGGTTCCCCTGTGTCTTGGTGTATGCGTATGCGCAATGAATTTTCTAAATCTAACCTTGTCGGGCAAGCTTTCCTCGGTCATTCTTTTTCCTGTTTCCAATATCGGCAGTATGCTTTTGACTACATTGATCTCATCAGTGATATATAAAGATAGGCCAACAAAAAAGCAAGCGCTTGCCTTTGCACTTGGTATCGTCGCCATTTTGATGATTGGATTGTTGTAATTAGGAGAAAATATAAAGGATCGTCAAGTTACATCTATTAAGGCCACACTTGAAATTGCAAAAATCGTGCGTTTTTGTAGAAAGTGACCTTCAAAAAACGCCCAATCTCTTGAAAACACAGGGTTTTCGCGTTTTGGCAGATGCATCTAAATTGACCACACTATAGCCATAGTATGTTGCCTTAATAGATGCAGGCGACGAAACCCCAGGAGCCAAGTGGCTTCTGGGTTTTTTTTCATGCGTTTTTTTGAAGTAAAAATAAAAGATGCAGATGCCGATTTTCGCGCGCTGATAGGGACATGAACCTCTACGCAAGCATTTTGGGGCAGGGATTTCACAAATTTTTGTGAAATCCCTGCCCCTTTTTGGATTTTTAAATGTTGAATGTTTGTTCTGAAAGGAAAGCAATATGGTTAGTGTTCTATGCCTCCCCGTAGATCGACAAATAAAAATCCTCCAAGGTCGGGGGGACGTTTACAGTGCCCTCGTCGGGAGAAACGTCCGACACGATGCGCAGCAACACGTTTTTGGGGTTCTCCTCGTCACGGTTGATGCTTGTCACGCGATGGCGCTGCTGGAAAGCGTCAACAAGCTCCTCCGGCACGCTCACGCGCCAGACCTTGCCCGCCATTTCGGCGATCAGCTCCTGTGGGGCGGCGTTATGGATGATCACGCCCTTTTTCAGCATGATGACGCGGCGCGCGATAAATTCAATATCCGAGACCACGTGCGTGGCAAAGATCACGATCTTATTGAGGGCGATCTGCGAGATGTAATTGCGGATGGCGATGCGCTGCTTGGGGTCAAGCCCCGCAGTCGGCTCATCCAAAATGAGGATATCGGGATCGCCAAGGATCGCCTGTGCCAGCGCGAGGCGCTGCTTCATACCGCCCGAGAGCGTACCGATCCTTTTGTGTGCCACGTCGGACAGCTCCACCGCATCCAAAAGCTTGGAGATCTCGCCCCAAACGTATTTTCTGCGCTCGGCGCGCTTTAACTTGGCGCCAACGTCCTTTAGTGCTGCCACGTACCAAAGAAATTGCTCCACGGTGAAGGTGGGGTACATTCCGGGGTATTGGGGCATATACCCGACGCGCTCACGAAAGCGCACGCCAAGCTTTTTGACATCCTGTGCCTCAATGCCCGGTGCTTCAAAGGTGATTTCGCCCGTGTCCGCGCGCAGATTGTCTGTGAGAATGTTCATCAGCGTGCTTTTCCCCGAGCCATTGGGGCCAAGCAGGGCATAGATACCCGGCTCCATCGTGGCGGAAAAATGCTGCAACGCCAAATTGATGCCATAGGATTTGGATATATCATGAAACGTGAGTTGCACGGTCAAGCTCCTTTCACTTTGCAAAAAGATAGTACGGTCAGCAGCGCAGCCACGCTGCTCCACAACACGGCCGCGATCGTCCCCGCGCCCGATAGGATCGGCGACATGCCGCCAAGCAAGCTGTTCAGCATAAGGCCGTCCATTACGGTTACGTCAAATACGTGGAGCAGTGGAACGCTCAGCACGGAAAGTGCCGTAAGTGCCATAACGGGTAGCGTTTTTTCAAACAATGCGGAGAGCGAAAAGCAAAAAAGCCCCAGTACGATCGCGCCCGCGATGCGCAAAAAGCCGTTTAGTAACAACAGTTGCAGCAGACTTCCCGAAAAATTTTCGTACCCCACAAGACTTGCGGCAGGAGAGTGTGCCGAGGAAAGCCCGATGCTTGTTGTCACCAACATAAGACGATAGGCAAAGGATGCGAGCCCTGCCAAAAAGGACAACAGTAACGCAATAAAAAGCTTTGTACGGGCGGTTTTCCACCGTCCGTTTTTGCTGCTGCGCAGGATAATCGAAAAGCGATAGCGCTTTTCATAGGCGTAGATGCCAGATAGTAACAAGATCAAAAGTGCCGCAAGATAATAATCAACGTCGGATGAGAAGATTCGCTCCCATCCCGCCTCAAACACAAGCTCGGCGCGCTTGCCGTCCATTGCAAGCTCGTCGATACGCCAAAGTTGTCGCTCCAATTGCTCCACTACCTCCGTTTTATCCATGGCATCGTTGCGGGCGGCGATATAAGCGGCATAGGCCTCGTGGTCAACGGAGCCGTTCTGATAGGCCTCTGTCATCTCGGCGGATCGCGCCAGAATGCGCTGTATCTCCTCTTTTTGCTCGTGGATAAAGCGGCGTTTTTCCTCGGTGACCTCGCCCTCTAAAGCGTCCATATATTCACGGGCCAGATTTTCCTCAAACGTGCGGGGCAGTACTAAGATCTGATAGGCATCGCGCGCGCCAAGCAGCAAAAATAATACACAAATGAGGATGGGCAGTACCTCGCCAAAAAGCTTGCGGCACTCGTAATGCCAAAGACAGAGTGAGCGATACCGTTTGCCTCTCATGTTAAGCATGATGATGCCCCCCGATGCGGAATCGTGCGAAGGCGACTACACTTGCCAGCAGCAAGCATGCCCCTGCGCTGACTAATACAACAGGCAAGGCAATGCTGTAATCCGCGCAGAGCCCGAACATAGAAACGGCATTCCAGGATTCCAGATAGGCGCTGCCCGAAAGCATGGTGAAAAGGTTGAACAGATGTAGTGGGCTATGCTCGTGAAAAAGCTGAAGCTGCGAGAGGGCGTAAAACAGCAGCACGATGCCGCCACCGCAAAGGCAGACGGCAAGCGTGGATCTGAAAAACACGGAAAGCAGCACGCAAAGCATCATCACACAAAAGGTAGCAAGCGCGCGGAATAGGATGCGGATAAGCACCGCCTGCCACACCGTCAGGTGTAAAATGGCATAGGGGAAAAAGCTTTGCAGGGGCAAACCCGCCCCCGCAAGACCGTATCTGCCCCAAAAGGCGGCGAGCGTTACAAGCGAGAAGAGCAAGGAAAGCAAAAGGGAAAAGAGCAGGCAAGCCATCCCCTTGGCAAGCATCGTGTGGGCGCGCCCGCGCCTTGTGACACGCAGCATCGCGGCAACACCGCTGCTGCGCTCCGGCAAAAGCGTGGCGGCGCCAAGCAGCACCGCGGCAAGCAGCAGAAAAACACTGTCCCCGCCGTAGGTCAGATAGCTGTCCCAGCCGTAGCCGTATTTGATCGGATAGGTGATCGCGCTGCGATCCTCCAAAAGAAAGCGGTTGGCAAGCGCCACCTGATAGCGCGCGGCAAAGGTATCGGTCTCCCCTCTCGAAGCGCAAAGCGCATAAAAGGATTTGGCGCGCTCGATGGCGGCATCCTTGGCCGCCGACACGTCCTCGGCACGGCTGAGCACCGCGTAAAACTGCGCGATCGCTTCCTCGTCGGAAAGGTTCTCTTTATCCACAAAGCGCGGGATTGCCCCCGGATATTTGACGGGATATTCCTCGCCGGGGTGCTGCTTTTTCCATTCTCGCTCGGCGCGGATGTGCTCGCTTTGCAGTACGTCTATGGTGTTCAGATATTCCTCTTGTGCTCGCACCTCGGCCAAAAAGCCGTCGGGGTCGGCAAGATAGGCTTCCAGCATCGCGTCAACGTACGGCCCGTACTCGTTTTTCGGATATTCCGTGCGCCAGACCATCACCACGTTAAAGAGCAGCAAAAGAAAGAGCAGCACGGCAAGAAAACGGTGGGCGAGTAGCTTTTTCAGTTCACTTTTGATTAAACAGATCATCGTTTTTCAAGCATAGGTCTCCAGTCGTTTGGTGGCATGCGTACCCGTGTTTTCCTCGGGAGTGAGCAAATAATAAAAGCTTTTTCCATTGGCGTTGATGGTGCCGACAAGCATCCCGTTTACTTCCCAAAGGGTTTCAAAATACAGCGCCCCCTCGGCAAGCCCCGTGTCCTTAAAATCCGAGTGCTTCAGCGTATAAAACAGCTCCGGCTCGCCCGAGCCGTCGGCTTTGATGCGGTAGGTGCGCGAGAGATCGGCGTAGGTGTGGTAGTAGATATGGTCGCCCGAGATCCCCGCAAACCAGTATGCCTCATCTCCTTGCAAAAGCGGCGTTTCCTCACCCGTGAGCACGTCATAGGCGCTAAGCGAAAGATACCTGCGGCTTTGGCTCTCGTCCCGCTTGGCGAGATAGGCCGTGGTGCCGCGCAGATAGATCCAGCTCGTTCCCCAATGGAAATGCTCCAGCTTGCGTGTTGCGGAAAATTCAGGATCGGTGAGGTAATACTCGACCTCATCGTGAAACAGCAAATAGATGTGATCACCGCTCACAAAGAAAGCAGAAACGGTTTTCCCCTCGGGGGCGGGATAGGTGTCCACCACCTCGCTTTCCACGTTGAGGCGACAAAGCTCGCGCCCACCCTCGGGCAGTTTGTGCAGCCAGAATACGTACTTGCCGGCTGCGGTGATATCCCAAACATCGTTGCGGTCGCCCTCCACCACAAGCGTGGCGCCGCTTGCCAGCATATCCACGCGGTAGATGCTATCACCACCGCCGCCGAATTCGGGGGCGGAGCGGATGCAGTACAGCTTGTCCGACACGGCGTTATACGCCATCATCCCATCCACAAAGCTGAATTCGCTGGCGATGCAGTTGCCCGAAGCGTGCGTACACAGCGCATCAAAGCAAAAAAGATGCGAGGTGCCGGTCGCCTTGTTAATGAAAGCCGTTTTGGTGCCAATGCTGCCCTTGGCGGTCTGCACGTCCTGCACCTCATAGAGCAGTATGCCGGGTGCATCCACAAAGCCGTTTTGTCCCCAATCGTTGCTGTAGCAAACGCCTGAGGGCGCATAGAGCGAGGTGTCGATCTTCGCAGCATCCGCCACCTCCCACATCGGCTCCTCGGCGCAGCCCGCAAAGGATGCGCTAAGCGAAAAAAGCAATACCGTAAGTACACATATTGTCAAAATGCGCTTCATTTCTTTGCTCCTTAATCCTTTAGCACCGGCATTTGCCCCGTAACCGAAACCTGCCCCCAGACGTTATCGCCCGGAAAGCGTTCTTGAAAGAGGAATACGGCAGCGGTGCCGCTATCGGCATAATTTTCTGCCTTATCGCGCCAATCGCAGCACGCCAATGTCTTGAGGGCAAGTCCTGTTTGCGGATCGGCGTATTGCAGAATGCCGTGAAAATCATACTCGTCGCATACAACATAGTCATCCTGAGCCTTGAAATAATCATAGCACCGCAGCTCGAGCTGCTTGCCCGTCGGCTCTCCCCACACGCCGCAGATCATGGCAATGCTCATACTCCCCTCAGAGGTGTCGGTGAAAAACCACGCCTTTACTTCTTCCTCGGTTTTGGAGGTTTTCTGCTTGCGGAAGGTGTCACCGTGCGGCTCGTACAGCCAATACGTGCCGTTTTCGTCGGGAGCATAGAGCCATTCGTCATCAAAGAAACGGATGTAATATTTGTTTGTGTCATAACGGGCATGTACAATAGGCTTATGGTCATAGCAATCTTTCATATTGAAAAAAGAACCGTTTCCATGGCTGATCAGCGCAAAATCCTCTGTTTCGGGCAGCGTGATCGGCAACGTTTTCTCAACGGTCTGCTTCACGATCCAAGGCCGCCCGTCAACACCCTCAACGACCTGCACGTCCGCAGGCAAGCCGTACTCGGTGGGATCCAGCTCCTTTTGCCCGCATGCCGAGAGCAGCAGACAAAGTGTTAGCACAAGCAGGACGGTATGTAAAACTTTTATTTTCATCGGTGACGCTCCCTTCTTGGATGCGTGACGCTGCACGCCTTTCACTAATAGATGTCAAAAAGGAGGGGCTTGGTTACACGAATGTAAATAATTTTCCCACAGTTGACTTTTGCCATAAAGCATGCTACAATGAAAAAAACGAAAGCGAAGGAGGCGAAGGGATGACGTACGAAGAGGCGTACAAAAAATACCGTCGGCGAATCGAATCCTTTTGCCTGTACAAGCTGGATGGCGGGGACGGGCAGCTTGCCGAGGATCTGTGCAGCGAGGTGTTTTTGCTGCTGTATATGAAGTGGGATGCGTTGGACACACACGAGGAAGCGCGCGTGCTGAAATGGCTGTATAATGCGGTGCTGATCAAGGTGAGAGAGCACCGCCGCCTTGCAAGCAAAAAGCCGCTTGTTTACAGTCTTGAGGATTACAACACTCCGGATGCCGTGCCGTGCGAAGCCCTGACCTACCTTGACACGCAGGCGGATGATGAGCTTGTGTATCGGCAGTACTTGGAGCAGATCAAGGCAACACTCTCACCAAAAGACCGCCAAACCTTTGTGTTGAAGGTGGAAAAGCAGTACACGGTCGCGCAGATCGCAAAAGAGCTGCAGGAAAACGAGGTAACCGTCAAGGTGCGGTGGTACCGCATCCAGAAAAGGTTGAAGGAAAAAATACAGGATTTTTTGAAATAAATGTAACCTTTGCAGGGCGCTGACACATCAATTGGTGAAGGGTGATCTCAAAGCGACGGCAAGGGAGAGGGAAATTATGGGGAAGATATTAAAGAGGAGCATAGAGGATCGGCGCGAGGGCTCGGTCGATGAGATCCGCGCGTGGCTTTATGCCACGATCGAAGCCGAGCTGCAAAAGGACGAGGCCGAGATCGACGAGGAATTGATCCGGGAATGCTCGGAGCTTGATGCATATCTTACGGGGAGCGAGTGCCCCGTCACGGAAAAGGAATACCAAAAGGCGTTGCAGCAGATCCAAAGCAAGGCGGCTGCAAGGCAGGCGGAGCGTTGCGGCGCGCAGGTCATCTCCCGAAAGAAGGAGAGATGCAAAGCGATCCGCGCGGCGCTGATCGCTGCCGTGATCGCCGTGGCGATGCTTTCCACCATCGCCGTCGCCGCCGTATCGCAAGGGCTGATCCCTGCGGAGTTTATGTACCGCACGCACCAGTACGCTACCGTTGAGGAAGCCGCCGAGGCGCTGGAGCTGGACATTTTGTACCCGACGGCAATGCCGGAGGGCGTGAAGCTCGAAAAGATCGTCCTGTCGGCGATCGGGCCGAGCGTTTATGAGGTCATTTTCATGACGGATCAGCCAACCGCGTGCCGTATCAGCGTCAAAAACGAGATCGTGACAGATCCCGCCACCTGGCAAAATACCACAATGCACGAGATCAACGGGGTGAATTTCTACGTCCTGCCCCTCTCCGATAACGAGCTGTTGGCCGTCGGCCAGCAAAACGGCTTTGAATACCAAGTGTCCGCCACCAATATGCAGGATCTGCTTGTCATACTGAACGGGATGAAGGAAGTGAATTAATTACGCGATCGCAAATTCTATACAAAAGCAACGCCCTCCGCTCAAATGAGCAGAGGGCGTTGCTGTGCCTCACGCTATTTTACCGGACGGTAAATGTGGTAGTGGCGGATGATCTCATCAAGATAAGAATCGGTTTGAACAAGCATACCGCCGCACTTTTGGGCAAGTGCAATACTGGCGGCATTTTCACTATGAACGCGATAAATGAGAAAGTCAACATCTTCACTTTGAAACGCCTCGTCGATCACAAGCTGCAATGCGCGGTAGCCGATACCACGATGACGATACTTCTCGTATAATTCGATGTGTATCTCTAGAGTGGGCGTTTCGTTATCTGAAAGTGAGATGTAGCCGATATACTCCTCACCGTCAAAAGCCCGAATGCGCGTATTTTTCGATGCATACGGGATAATATGTCCTGCACAATTTGAAAGGCATCCTGCATTTCATCGTTCTTTTCTTTTTCGCAGCAAAGGCCAGCGATTTGCATTAGCAGTGCCTCTTCTTCTTTGGCACCGTTTCTTTCGTTGAACTCTTCCTCGCTGATTTCCTTTAATAGGATGTTATCGCAGATAATGTATTCCATAGATTACTCCTTGTTATACACACTGCGGTATTTTTTTGCCGCATAATGGTAGTAGTTGCGCATTGAGATGCCAAGACGCTTGGGGGAAAGGATCAGGGCGCTGTCACCGAAGCGCTCAAAGTAATAAAGCACCTGGTTGGCAGAGCATTCGAAGGTGTAGATATCTCCCTCGATCTTGGTGGGTGTTGGACGGTATAGGTAGATCTTTTCAAACAAAGCCTTACCTTTTTCACTCAGCTGCACATGGATCGGGGTATTATCTGTGGAATACATTGGGTATTGCGCGCCGCACGCGATCTGCCTTTCAAACAGAGCCGCGCAATCCTCGGGAATGCTTGCCTTATTGGGGAGGAGGGAAACGGTGCGGATCTTAGCCAAGCGTACCGTTTTGTTTTTTTCTCCGTCGTACGAAAGCACGTAATTGAAAAGCTCGTCCTTGGCGGGGGCTACGGCGTAGATGGAGACGCCGTTAATGACTGTGCCGTTTGGCAAGGAAAGACAGACCTGTACGCCCTTTTTGAGGGCATGCGTCAATATCTCGTAATTCTCGCGGCACAGGATCTTTTCGCGTTCGTTTTTGCTTTTTTGCGCGTAGGAAATGAAAAGACGGCGGTAATAAGAGGAAAGCGATTCGTCGTGCAAAAGTACATGCTCAATCATGATTGTTGCGCGTTCAGATTCCTTTGTGGGTTTAAAGGAAAGTGAAACACTCTTGCCCTCATTCTGTTGCTTTTCGCGTTTGGCAAGCACCTTTAAAACGGCATCAAGCGTATCCCGACGATACGCCTCCGGCACGTTTGCAAGCGCCTTTTTGATATCATCGTGCAACGCTTCCTCGCCGGCGGAAAATGCTTCGTGATAATTGATGATCAACGTGTTCAAAAAGTCGTTGAGGTTGGGGGAGCGGTCCTTTTTCAAAAAGAGAAAATCGGCGCAATCCTTGCGCAAAAGCTCCAGTGTGCTTTGGGGCAGAGTTATTTTGATTTTTTCCGTCATATTTATCACCTCATTTATAATAGTACCCGAAAAGGGGTCATTTGTCAATATAAAAATCCAACAAATTCCAATAAATTATAGCATTTTTAGGGGTCAAAAAAATATTTGAAACTGCCAATTGAAAACCGCAGATTTTTGTCATATAATGGTGGCAAGAACAAAACACGGAGGTGAAAGACATGAAGGTTTGTCACATGGAAGCAATGAAAGAAGTGCGGCTGTTGGAGGAAAAAAAGGAGATGCTGCTTGAGCGCGAGTGTGAGCGTTTTCGCGTATCTTATAAGGAAGGCGAGCGTAAGCTGGAAAACGGCTACTCCTACCGAGGCACAAGAGACGATGTGGCCGCGCTGGATGCTCGCATCCGCGAGATCAAGGGTGCGCTTGCCGCAGCAAACTGCGCCTGCCGCTTGGAAGCGTTTGACGTGACCATCGGCGAGGGGCTGGTGATGCTGGCACAGTGGAACAGGGAATACGAGCGGCTTTGTATGCTGGCGTCTTGCCAGCAGCTTTCTCGGCGCATTACACAAAATGGTATTTTGGAATACACGGAATGTCAGTATGACGTAGAGGAGGTCATCCGCGAGCGCGATGCACTTAAGCAACGCATCGGCATGCTGCAGATCGCGATTGATCGCACAAACCTGCTTTCGTTTATTGAGATCTGATGTATTTTCCCGACCGCCGTTCATAGGCTGATCCTTCGGGGTTTGGCACACATATTTTTGTGGATTGTTACGGTGACCGATTTACGGTTTAGGTTAATGCTTATCGGTTGTGTTTTTGTAGAGACGGTTTATCGCTTATGAAGGTACAAAAGTACAAGGTAGCAGGCATTTGCTAAAGGATGTTGGGCGGTCAAAAGCTTTCGCGGGGGAAGCAACGGGTCATAACTCGCAGCTCGGTTCCCATTTTCTTTGTTGAATCGGACGGAATATATTTCCTACCAAGCACAGCCGCGTGTTGGGATCAAATGAACGCGCGGGGCGGTTTGTAGCATCTCAAAGAAAGTGAAGCGTTCAGCCGAGGTTTTGAAAAAGGAGGATGATAGAATGAGAAATTTTGACAGAATTGCCGGTTATGAGACAGAGAAAAAAGAATTAGAGGTGCTTGTTGATATTTTCAACAACCGTGCGAAATATCGAGAAAAGGGTGCAAGCTTACCTAAGGGCATCATCTTTTGCGGAGAGAAGGGTGTGGGGAAGCAATTGTTTGCGACGGTTCTTGCCGAAAGGTGTGCATTGAAAATCAGCGAGATCAATATTGAAAAGGAGATGATGGACTATCGCGTCGCTCGTGAGATCCGCAAGGCGTTTACCAAAGCAGCACGCAATCATTATCCCACGATGATCCTGCTCAAGGGGCTGGACAAGCTGTTCGGCGAGGACGTGCCGGAATGCGGCAAGGAACAACTGGAAACGGTGTGCTCGCAGCTCAGCAATCTGCTCGACGGAATGGATGTTATAGACAACATTGTATTCGTGGCGACCTGCGAGCATGAAAACGGTCTGCCCGATTGCTTGAGGCGCGCGGGGCGCTTTGATCGAAAGATCACGCTGGAACTACCCGACTATCCCTCTCGTGTGGAGATCTTACGGATGTATATGGATAGAACGTCCTGTCGCTTTGCACTGGATGCCGGGGCATTGGCAAAGCTTGGAGCGGGATTTTCCGGCGGTACGTTGGAGGTACTGGTCAGGGAATGTGCCCTACGTTCCAATTCAAGCAATTTTGTAAGTGAGGAGTGCTTAAAGGGGGCGGTGGTAGCGTTGGAGGAGGGCGAGGAGCTTGACGGCACGAATAACGTATACCAAACCGTGCAGGCGGTACGCAACATCGGCGCCTTTCTCGCCTCGCTTTCCTATCACAAAGGGGACTATCATTTGTCCTTGAACGAATGCACCGTATGCAACGGTTTTCTGGATGCGGTCATACACGAACTCAAACACAGCTACGATGACGACGATTATTATTGCGACGATGACGATGACGAATACCCTTCTAAGGAATGCAAAGCAACGGCGTTTTCCAAAAACGATCTGCAGGCGGCGGTCACATCGCTGTTGGCCGGCTATGCCGCAGAGGAGTTGATCCTGCATAAGGTACATCACACCATTGCAGAGAATATGCGTATTCTCCGTTTCATTTTCCTGAAAATGGTGGAGTGCGGCATGCTTGGACTGGGGCATTTGTATGTGGGGGTCCCCTACGATCGCTCGTCATGCTCTCAAGCGTGCTTGGAACGCTTGGAAAAGGACTTTGATGGCTTGATTACGGAATGTTATAAAAAGGCAACGGAGATCGTTCGCAAAAACGAGGAGCTTATCAAAAAACTCACGCCTGTTCTGTTGAAGCACCTTTTCATGGAAAAGAGCGAGTGTGATCGCGTACTCTTCGAGCTTGGCGGCGTCGCTTAAACAGATAAAGAGCGCCCACAACTATTGTTGGACGCTCTTTACAAGGAGAGGAAGCTTGTGTTATAATGAGTTTAAGAAGCGAGAGGGAGGTGCGTGGTTTGCAGAAGGATTTTTATTTGGATCTCGCAGATGAAGTGATCGCAATATGTGAGGAGCTGCTGCGCCGCGCTGAGGAATGGCACTTGCCGATACGATGTAAAGAGAATTTTGTCGGCTTTGGCAAAATGCACGGCTTTTATATGTTTTGGATCGCCCGTAAGGATGGAGTGGACTATTTCAAGGCGCGCGTGGAGTATGCACGTGAGCAGCCGCAGGATATCGCATATTATCCGCTGGCGGCAGAAAACAAGGCTGCGATCCTTGGTGCGGCGGAGGCGATCTATCGGGAGTATATGGCACACGGGAGTGAGCTTGAGCATCCCCGAAAAACGCGAGTCAAGCCCTCCGAGCCTTGGAAAGAGGCGCAAGCTACCGTCATTCAACCAGAGCCAAAGGTGCAAGCCCTTATCCATAAGAGCCCTTGGCACGAAGCGGCACGTCGCGCCGTATCGGAATGGAGAGGGACGATGGAAGAGAGTGAGCAAGCTGTTTTGGAGACCGCTTTCTTGCAGGCGGCACAAGTGTTCTCGCGCGATGTTGACGGTCTGCTTTTGCTTTTGAGCAATGAAATACGTGTTGCGCGTACCAAGGATATTTGGCAAAGGTACATGTTGACCGATGCCGAAACGCTTGAGCAGATCGGCAAGGATTACAGCTTGACGCGCGAGCGCATCAGGCAGCTTGTGAAAAGGGGCAACAGAGTGATTGCCGCCCTTTTTGTGCGGCATTGTACATATGGAAAGAGCGAGATTTTTGATAGATTCATTTTTTCGATGACGCAAGCGTTGGAAAACGCGAGCTCTGTTTTGCCGATGTTTTTGCAAGGTGCCTTTGCTGATTGGGGAGAACGAAAAAGAAAAGCCGCCCTACAGCTCTTATTTGGCGAGGAAAACGGCGCGGCGCTTTTTGAAGCATGCGAGAGTTATCGGAAAGAGAGCATGGACTCAGCTAAAAAGCAGAAAGAGGCGGTAGAAAAGCTCACCCGCTTGCGGGAGATGATCCAATACCCCACCGAGGTGTATGCAGATACCGAGGAGCAGATAGGCACGTTTGTCATAGAAAAGGAGTATACACATATATTGAAATTCCGCAGGCAGCTGGAGAAAATGCAAGGGTATTTGCGATTTATTCAAAAGCCAAATATTGTGTATTATTCCTCCACAAAAACCGATCACCGTCCCGATTTTTTGTTGGAGCTGGAAAACGGTAGACGCGTGCTTGTACTGGTGCTGCCGACGCTCAATATGGCCTTTTCTTATAATACAAAGCGCTTTCAGGCGTTACGGGATTTTTGCGAACGGAAGGGGTACGGGTATCTGATTGTTGATGATCGGGAGCAAACTTTGTGGGATCTGGAGCACTTGCCCCTAGCACCCACCTTAAAGAGTGCCTTGGATGCAGTTTTATCATCAAAGGGAAGGATTCTTTGGGGGGATATCTTTGAGGTGAAGGAAGCACACGGGCTGACAAGTACTTTGATTGCCGCCTATGTTTTACAAAGCAAGCTGCATTTTGTAATGGATTCTTATTTTTGCATTCGCCGTTTCACACAAGAAGCGGATCGAGAGGAGAGTGACGTATATGAGTAAGACAAAAATTGATTGGAAAACCCTTGGGAAAAGAGATTGGACCAGATTTTATACCATTTCCAATGTCGACGAGGAACGCGTTGACCAAATCGAAATAGATGTGCAGAGAGGGAAATATCGCCTGTGTACGGATTGCGATATGAGCATTACGGATGGCGTTGACCAATACGGTGAGGATATTATTTCTTATTATATCCCGCGAGCTCTTTTTGATATCATTACCAAGGGTGTGGCGGAAGAATTTGCGGTTTTGAACTTTTGCTTATAAAGGAGAAAAAATGACGAAATATTTGATGGTCAAGCTTGTGTTTGGCGAGGAGATCCATCCTGACGTATATAGCTTGATGCAGGATGAATATGAAAAGGCGTGCTGCGATATAGGTGACTACGCCGCATCGCTTGGTGCGAAAATGCTGGTTGAAGATAGCGTTAACGTATATGGAACGGGTCACTCTTACGCTGCGGTAGAGCATAATTTCCCGATGACGAGGGAGGAAAAAGAGAGCTTGCTGGAGATCATATCTCGCTTTTTCGTAGACGGAGCGGTTGAAGCGAGGAAGTTAAAAACCTTTAACGTTCTGTCTGCCGTGCGTTTTTTACAGACTGAGGGAGAGCTTTTTGAAGTGTGATCGTGGGCGAACAAGATCCACTTGGCTGTGCATCTATTAAGGCCACACTTGAAATTGCAAAAATGAGGATTTTTTGTGAAATCCGATGCTTGAAAAACGCCGAAACCCTTGAAAACACAGGGTTTTCGCGTTTTGGCAGATGCATCTAAATTGACCACACTAGCCAACAAACAAAAAACCGAGGCCTTGTGCCTCGGTTTTTTGTTTTAGGCGGTCGAGAACGGGACAGCATTGAGGGCAAGTCCCTCAATACTTTGGGCTAAAAACGCCCGACATTTCACGCACCACCAAGCAAAAGAGCACCCTTGGGTGCTCTTTTGCTTGGTGGTGCAATCTGCGAAGGGAGCATCATTTGGTGACATCCTCCTTCGGGGGAATGCCGAAATCTCCCTCATCCAGATAGTAGATTCTGGTAGCGGCAGGGCGGCCGTGCATATCCTTGACGATGATGTGGAAGAACACATCGTTCTCATCCAGTAAAAATTCCGCTTCGGTCACGCGCTCGTCACTGTCATACGGCACCAGCTTGGATGCCTTGCGGCGGCCTGCAGTGGCAAGGTAGATGCCCTGTGCCTCACTGGTTTTGATATGTACTACACCGTCCTCAACGTAAAGCTCCTTGATCTCGGGACCGGTAGAGGTATAGCAGTTGCCCTTTTGCAGCGCCTCAATGATCGCTTTGTGGGAAAGCTCGGGTGCCTTAAACATCGTCCACGCTTGAAAAAAATGCGTTGGGCGATGCGTATCATCACCTGCGATGGCTACCAGTCTCTTGCCGTTCCACGCCATCTCGCGCATCACGTGAGGGGTGAAGTCCAACGCCGAGGAGCGATAGGATCCCCCATTGATCAGCTCGATGGCTGAGAGCCCCTCAAGATTGTTATAGAGAGATGCCGTGTTGAGTGACCAGTGCGGATGGTTATAGGATACCAGAAATCCTGCCTCATTGCCGCGGCGAATCAGTTCATTGATGTTTTCCACCGAAAATGGCTCCATAATATCGGCAAAATACGGCGCGCAGGTGGTCTTGTCCGGGTCGATGGCAAACATGTTCATGTGGATACCTTCTGCCTGTGCAGGAACGCGGGCCAGACCCTCTTGCAACGCGGGGAAGGGGGAGCGAGCGTAGTTGTGTTTGAGACTTGCCTCGAAGGCAGGAAGGGTGACGAAGTCTGCGTCATCCAAATGGCGCAGATCATGATACTCATTATGCTCACTGTAAGCATAAACAGAGTAGCCGTTTGACTTATAAATGTCCTTGAGTTCCTCCGGCGTGAAGTTGCCGTCAGAAAGCGTGCTGTGGCTATGCATGTTGCCCTTGTAGAATCGCCCGTCGCGGGGTAGAAGATAGTTCCTCATATTAAGCTCCTTCTCGTTTTCAAATCATCCACATTATAGCACTGTGATGTGTTGGAGTCAAGGCATAAAATGTTTTCTATAAGCATGCACACATTAACCCCATGCCAAAAAATCGCTGAAATCCTTGAAAACACTGGATTTTTGCGTTTTGGCAGATGCATCCAAATTGACCCCACAACACATCTTATATTGCCTTAATAGATGTAGGCAAAGAACCCCCGGGGGCCAAGTGGCTCCCGGGGGCTATGCCATTTTGGCCCTTGAACCTTAAGTCAGCGTGCCGGAAAACGAGATTTGCAGCGAGAATAAATAACAAAAGTATTGTAATATCAGATGTTTCGTGTTATACTGAAAAAAATCGCTTTTGCGGCATAGGCCTCAAGCAGGCCGGGAAAGGACGTATGATGAAAGAGTTTTTTAGCGTTGGTTCGAAACTGAGCATTTCACTGCCCGCGAGCTGCATCAATGACACTGTGAAGGAGATTGTATACGGCTTCTTTTACCGTTCCGTGGATATTTCCTACGTTCCTTGCGACGATTTGTGTATCAAGATAGGCGAGGCGAGCCCTGTAGAGCTGAAAAGCGGAGAGGGCGTGATTTCCGTTACTGAGAAGGGCGTTTTTGTTACCGCCATCAACGAGAGAGCGTTGCTGAATTGCCTGTTTTTGGTGTTGGAAAGGCTGGTGCCGGAAAACCTGAGCGTTGGAGAGGAAAAAATGATCCTTCCCGTTGGAACCGAAGTGGTTTCGCCTTCCATCTCGCGGAGGATGATCCATTTTTGCATTTTCCCAAGGATATCCTTGCACGTGTACAAAAAGCTTTTTCGCCTTGCCGCGGTCTTAGGGTATACGCATATTGTCGTTGAGTTTTGGGGGACCTTTCCATACGAGTGCATGCAAGAGCTTGCCTGGAAAAACGATGCCTTTACAAAGCAAGAGGTTGCCGAGCTGCTGCGCGAGGCGAGCGATCTGAAGGTTGAGCTCATCCCGATGATCAATCATTTCGGGCACGCATCCTCAGCAAGAATGGGAAACGGAAAGCACGTTGTTTTGGATCAGAATCCAAGAAGGGCGACTCTTTTTTCTCCCGATGGATGGCGGTGGAATTTTGAGCGCAAGGAGGTGCTTGAGCTGTTGCGTGCGATGCGGCACGAGCTTTTTGAGATCTTTGGAAGCGGACGGTATTTTCACATTGGGTTTGACGAGAGCTTTTCGTATCCGTGGAATGATGCATCTGTAGAATCGCTTTGCGGATATCTGAAGCAATTATGCGCTGAGGTGCTTGCGGAAGGGCGTATCCCCATGCTTTGGGGCGACCAGCTTCTTCATGAGCAAACGTTGGGGATCGGCTTGGAAACGGGATACGAGGGCAATGCCCCCACAAGCGAGATCGCCGGAAAAATACTTTCCGCATTGCCTCGCGAGGCAATCGTTTGCGACTGGCAATACTTTGTAAAGACGGCACCGTGGAGGTCGGCACAGTATTTTAAGGAAAACGCGGTGAATTTTATGGTTTGTCCGTGGTCTGATGCCGATGGGCTTGCTACCGCGATCGAAACAGCCAAAATATATGCCTGCTACGGTGTTTTACATACGACCTGGGATAAGCTGTTCAAGGAAAAAGGCGTCAATGCGCTTTTCCTTGCGCGCGACGCCTTTTTTGGAAAGGGGCAGGCGACCGAAAAGGTTGGAAACAGACTGGAGAACGCAGCACTTATGCGAAAAATTTGCTTTGCGGACGGTAACTACGAGGCGGCTGGATGGGCGCGCCAAGACGTTATCAATGTCTTTTCCGAATAATAAAGAGCAAGCCGCAGAAGGCTGTGAAAAATCGCTTACCGTTCTTGACGTCCTGCGGTTCGTGTGCTACAATAAGGGCATCAGCATTTGAAAGGGAGCAACAGATATGTCATTTGCAACGTATGAATTGATCAATACCGAGCTTATTCCCGCCATCGTTTCCATAAATGGGGAAAGCGCGCCCGTTTGGCATCAGGCCAAATGGAGCGAGGGGGAATACGAGGAGTTTGTGAGAAAAAACGGGTGCGGCCACTGCTGTGCCGCCATGGCGCTCAATCTGCACGGTGTTAAGATCAACCCGCACGAAGAATTTGCGCTTTGCCGCAAGCTGTGGGGCGAGCCAGACCGCGAGAGGGAATTCCCGCAGGGCAATTACCAAACGATCTCTGGCATCTCCAAAATCCTGCGCCATCACGGCGTACCCGCCGAATGCTTTGGTGTACCCACAAGAGAGCAAGCCGCCCGGCACATCAGCGAGGTGCTGCGCGCCGGCAAGCAGGTGATCTTCTGGTCGCACCCCAACGAGGATTTTCCGGAAAATCCCTTTTCCTTTGGCGAGCATTACGTGATGGCGGTCGGCTATACCGAGCAGGGAGAGATCCTGGTTGCCAACAGCTCTGCGCGCAAGGCGCCGACCGGCGTGCAGCTGGTGGATGCTGTCACCATTTCCCGCGCGCTGTATCTGGGCTGCCAGCCGACGGACAAGACCTGGGGCGAAAAGGGCCTGCACGTCAATTGCGCCGGCTACGTTGTAGTGGGCTGAAAATAAGGGCAGATGCGTTTGCGCATCTGCCCTTATTTTTTGGAAAATTTCTTGCAGCTATTGACAGACGGGGGATAGTTTGTTATAATTCTTGTAAGATTACTAATTAGCAATGTTGCAAGATTTGAAAGAAGGAGAGGCAAGCATATGCCTTTTGAAGAAAGACGCACCAGCACGCGCAGCCTGATCATCAAGGTGGGGGCCAAGCTGTTTATCGAGGAGGGGTATAGTAAAACCTCTTTTTCGCGCATCGCAAAGGAGCTTGATATCAGCCTTGGCAATATCACCTTCTACTTTCCCACCAAGGAGCATTTGCTCTCGGTTTTGTGTAACGAGCTTTGCGCCTTTCAGCGCGAGCTGATGGAAAGGGAAACGGGTGAGGGGATCTCCACCCTGCTTTCCTATTGCCTGGAGCTGACCTCAATGACCGCGATCTGTGAGGAGGACGATGTGGCGCGAGATTTCTTTCACGCCGTTTACACCTCGCCCCTCTCGCTGGAGATCATCCGGGATAACGATACCGAAAAAACAAGAGCCGTGTTTTCCGCCTATCGCCCCACGTGGAGCGACAGCGAATGGATCGGGGCAGAAAACCTTGCATCCGGTATCGAATACGCCACCATCATGACGCGCGAGGCGCGCACCCCCCTGCGACTGCAGATCAAGGGGGGATTGGACACCATCCTTTTGCTGTACGGCGTGCCCGAGCAGGAACGCGCCGACAAGATCGCCAAGGTGCTTTCTATGGATTACCGCGCGCTTGGCAGACGTCTGCTTTCCGAGTTCAAGGAATATATTGAAAAAACCAATGAAGAAGCGCTACGGCAGGCAAAAAGCCGCCACGCGCGCAACCCCTGGCGTGAATAAAGCCGGAAAGACCACGGAGGACATACTATGAAACGTAAAATTCTGATCACCCTGCTGACGGTGGCATTGCTTTGCGGCGCGCTCCTTGGCGTTTTTATGCTGAGCGCGGGCGCTGAGGTGGCTCCCGCCGCCGAGGAGGGGCACGTACACACAAGCGAAAATTATATCAACGGCTTTCGTGAATGCTGCGGCGCCTATCAGCCCGCCATCACGGTGACAAACGAAAATTATGAGGCCCTTGGCCTTGCTGCCACCTACGTTGGCTATGTTGCCATTGAAAACGCAGGCCAGCTTTACTGGTTTGCAGCCGAGGCAGAGGCAGGGAACCATCTGAATGCGGTGCTGCTTGCACACGTCACCATCAACGACGTTACTTTTGCCCTTGAGAACGGTACGCCTGCGGCCAAGGATAAAAACGGCAACGCCGTTGCGCTCTCCACGCTGCGCAAATGGACCTCCATTGGCAAAGAGGCCTCCGTTGCGAGCGCATATAACAAGACCTTTGATGGCAACGGATACGAGATCCGCGGCCTGTACTGTGAGGAAAGCAGCGATCACATCGGGCTTTTTGGCGTTGCCTCCGGCTTTAAGATCAAAAATCTCGGCATGATCAACAGCTGCATCGTCGCAAATGGTGTTACCTATTATACGGGCTCCTTCGTTGGCCTTGCGTACAACGGCACGCTGCAAAATTGCTATAGCAATGCGCTCATCAAGGCCAACTCCTTTACCGGCGGTATAGTCGGCTGCCCCAGCCCCAGTGTGACGCTGTCGATCTACAGCTGCTATTACTTCGGCACGATGTATGCAAGCATCGGATCAAGCAGCTTCGGCTCGGATTATTACTTCAGCTGTGCCATCGTGTCCACTGCCAACCAAAAGCCCATCATTTCCAACTGCTATTATCTTGAAGGCAGCTCCATTCACGGAAACGACGGTACCAAGGCCATTGGCGCGCAGGATCTGACAAGCGGCAGGCTTGCCTTTCTGCTTGGCGCGCCGTATGGGCAAAATATAGATAACGGTGGGGAAAATGCGGGCCATCCCACCCTTGATGCTGCCCCGGTCAATTACGGCTATAAAAGCTGCGATCCAACAGATCTGCCCCTGTACAGCAATGCCCCCATTACCATGGAAAAGGCGGCACACGATTTCTCCGTTCCCCTTCACGATGGCTCAAAGGCGTGCAGCAAATGCCAAAGCTACCAGCGGCAGCACAGCAGCATTTCCGCCGAGTATGAGGAAAGCACCGATGCACGGCAAACGCATCTCATCGTAAAATACCCCGTCACAAACCCCGCGGCGATCCGCCGCGACACTGCCGTGATCACTCTGAATTGCAGTCTGACAAGCTATAAAGACGTCACCCTTGGGCTTTTTAACGGCAGGGTCGCAACAAAAAATGGGGAGGAGCTTTCCTTTGGCGCACAAAATTCCGTTGGGTATATGGGCGCCGAGCTTGCCGGCGATGAGCTGATCCTCAGATTTGCCTTTTTCCCTGCATCGGACCGCTTGGAAGTCGGTTACTTGAACAAGAGCCTTATGTATAGCATTCAGCTTTGGGATGAGAACGGCCAGTATTACACGGTAGATGCCTCGCATCAATTGCCATACGCATACCACGATATGGAAGTAAGCTACACGGAGGAGGGCGCGGTTCTGCACCTGAATTTCTGCGCTGTGCAGGGCGGCGTGATCTACACGGGCATGTATGAAAATGGCCAGTATTTTATCACGCTTTCCGATTATTACGGCAACACCCGAGAATACGCCTATTATATCGAAAACGACCAGGATAGCCTGAACAAAGTTACGCGCGAGGATACCGCAAACGGCACCGTGATCAGGATCGAAAGCCCCATGCCCCTCTTCATCAAGGTCAAGCTGCCCGAGGGGGCAACGGGCGTGAGCGTGACGGGGAACAACTCCCCCTGCGTTACTGTTACCGCCACCGCTGCGGTCAGATTTTGCTATGAGTATATGGATGCAAACGGCGATACGTATACCCACTATATCACCGTGGGAGCACCGGCTGCAGCAGGGCAGGGCACGCTTGCCGAGCGCCTTGGGCTTACCACTGTGGATTGGAGCGACAGCACCCAGTACGCCCTTGCGCTTGACGGCGTGACCAAGCACCGCAGCGGCAAGGTGACCGTGTACCTCACCAACTGCGTTTTCAAGGCAACGGGCAACGTGGTGTGCTTTACCTTCACCCCCGGCGCGCCCCTTGCGCACACCTTTGCCAAGGGAGATATCCTGCTGATCGAGAACGGCGAGGAGATCGAGCTTGACGAGGACGTAACGGTATCGCTTGATGCGGTGCTGTTAAACGATCACGACTTTCTTGCCGCCACCTGTACCGAGGCAAGGATCTGCAAATACTGCGGCGATACCGAGGGCGAGGCGCTGGGGCACCGTTGGGATGCCGGCACCGTGACAAGCGCACCGAGCTGCACGGCACAGGGCGTAAGGACCTACACCTGCCAGAATGACGGCGCGCACACCTATACCGAGCAGATCGCGGCAAGCGGCCACGCCTATGACAACGGCTGCGATGCCGACTGCAACACCTGCGGCGAGGCCCGCAGCGTTGAGGCACACCCCGATGCCGACACAGATGAGCTTTGCGACGTGTGCGGCACCGCGCTTGGCGATGACGGCCTTTCCGGCGGCGTGATCGCCCTGATCGTGGTGGATGCCGTGGCGCTGCTTGCCGTCGGCGGCTTTGCGCTGTTCTGGTTTGTGATCAAAAAGCGTAAATGGAGCGATTTTACCAAGCTGTTTGAAAAGCAATAACAAAACGATTAAAAACAGTATGGAGGAAATGCAATGAAACCGAATGGCGGCAGCCACTTATCGGCAAGCCTTATCCGGTAACGGTTGTTGATTATTGCAAGCCGCACAGCAGCTCTTGCACGTGCAAGGGCGTGAAAGCTGATTGCGATTTTTATCCGGAGGTGCGGAAGAAATGAAATTCCCCTCGGAGATTTTTCTCCGAGGGGTTCGCAAAAGGTCGCGTATTGGATATAATGATATTACACAGTTGCCCTCAGGCAACAGCACGCCTTATCAAATGATAGGGCGTTTTTTGTTTTATAAATATTTATCCGCCTTTTTTATCGGCGCGTTTGCATCAGCAAAAAATGTTGCACCTGCAAAAAAATGTTGCAAAAGACACAAATATATGTTATAATAACCTTATATCACTATAGTATGTCTTTTGATCCGAATTCCAAAAACAGGAGATCTGTATGAAAAGCTTTTTGAAAAAAGCGGGAGTGGTGCTTTCCATTCTTGCCTGCCTGCTTGCCGTTTTTCTGCCGCAGGCCCTTGCCGCCGGCACGGCTGATATT
>JAZNNA010000156.1:0-13626 GCA_045580065.1 Eubacteriales bacterium | reverse complement strand
TATGTCTTTTGATCCGAATTCCAAAAACAGGAGATCTGTATGAAAAGCTTTTTGAAAAAAGCGGGAGTGGTGCTTTCCATTCTTGCCTGCCTGCTTGCCGTTTTTCTGCCGCAGGCCCTTGCCGCCGGCACGGCTGATATTGATACAAGTAATGTGCAAAGCATCGTATCCGGCAATCTTGCGAGCGCGGTGGCAAGCTACAAGCAGGCCAACCCCTCGGCAGCGCAGCACACCGTTACTGCTCAGCACAGGATCGTGTACGATACCGAGGCGTATTTTATCGACTCCGTCAACGCAACGGGCAGCTATTTTTCTACCTATGCAAAGCTCGGTGCCGATTTGCTTTATAACAAGTATAGTCAACTTGGTATCAACATGCAGGTCGTTACGGACAACACCGCCGCAGCCGCACGCGAGATCATGGTCGGCAAGGTGGATCGTTCGGTGCAAGACAGCTATTTTTCGCTGATCGACGCCAACGAGTACGCCATTGTGGTGACCGAGGCGCACATCATGCTGCTTGCGTTTGAGGACGTGGGACTGAAGGCGTGTGTGAAAAGCCTTCTTGATTATCTTTCCTCCACCACGCTCTCTCTGCCCGTCGGCTTTGTCGGTATCGGCGTGACAAGCAGCACGTGGCAGGTGGATTTCCCACGTCCCACGGCCACTAACATTTCGCTTTCCTCTGCGCAGTACGTCAACGACGATTCGCTGCAGTTTTACTACACGGGCACCGGGGTAACGCGCAGCGCGTTCCGCACCTACTGCACAAAGCTTGTTGCCGACGGCTTTTCTCTTGTCTGGCAAAACAGCATTGGCAATAACGAGTTCAGAATGTACAAGCACACGGGCAAGGGGATTGCCCTGTATGCGGCGTATAACGATCACACCTATGCCTCCAAATACGATGCACTCTACGAGCAGCATTACGGCACAGAGGATTCGCACGTGGATTGCAAATTTGAAAAATGCATCCGCCTTATATCCTCGCCGCTTTCCTCTATCACACTACCTGAGGAGAGCGTGACACAAAAATCCTATACCAAGGTGACGGATACCTACCTGACCACGCTTTCCTTTGCCTCGGCGCAGGTGGGCACGGGCTACGTGCTTATGCTTGAGGACGGGCGCTTTATCGTGATCGACGGCGGTGCCGTATCTGCGGCGCAAAACGGTGTCCGCCCCGAGTCAAAGGCGATCTGGGATACGATGGTCGCCCTTTACAAAAAGGCATACGGCAGCAGCGCCACGCCCACGGCGCAGCGCCCCCTGCACGTTGCCGCTTGGTATCTCACCCACGCGCACAGCGACCATTACTACGCTTTTCAGTATTTTGCCAGCATGGTGGGTGCGGACAGCAGCAAAAAGTCGGTCTTTAAAATGGATTACGTGATCGCCAATCTGCCGGGCGACGGCAGCTTGTTTGAAAACACCAGCGTACGGTGGGGCTATGACAACAGCGCCAATATCCACGCCATGAAAAGCTCGCTTGGCAATTTTGAGCTGATCAAGGTGCACGCGGGGCAAAAGCTTTATCTTGCCAACCTGGAGATCGAGGTGCTGATGACCTACGAGGATCATTTGCCCCACCGCATCATCAATACCAACGATACCAACACCGTTACCCGCTTTTATATCAGAAGCAGCGGTGCGGCCCAAAACAGCACCGTTACCTCGCTTACCGGCGATGCAACCACCATTATGTTTCTCGGCGACTCCTGGCGCCCCACGTCGCGCCATCTGTGTGCCATGTACGGGGATTATCTGAAGTCGGATATTTCGCAGATCGCGCATCACGGCAATATCGGCTGCGAGCAGGAGCTGTATCAGGCGATCGCCCCCACCGCAGTGCTGTTCCCCCACGAGGTGGGTGCGTTCAGAAATTACTTATGGGGCAGCAACACCAGCACAAACCCCGAAAGGGAGCACGCCTTTACGGTAGATAAGTACCTGCTGCGCGGCCAGACGATGAACGGCCATACGCTCACAAGCGTCAAGTACATATGGTGCGCACCGGTGGGGAAATACACCACCCTGCAGTTTACAAAAGCGGGCGCGCATTACAAAACGGCGTTTGACCTGCTGACGGGCAGGACCATCACTTACGTCAACGTTACGCAAAGCTCCTCCTCGCAAAACGGCTTTGTCTGCTGCTTTACCACCTGTCCCGGCCATATCGGCGCAACCAACTGCACAAGCTCTTATACCTGCACGCTCTGCGGCGCTTCTGCGGCTGCCATCGGGCATGATTTTAGCGGTGCGTGGAAAAGCGATACGCAGGGGCACTGGCGCGTATGTCAGCGTGCAGGCTGCGGCGCGGTCGAAAGCAAGATCTCACACACGCCGCGTGCCGACGATGGGGATTGCACCACTGCCGTGACCTGCTCGGTCTGCAACGGTGTTGCCGTTCCCGTCAAAGCGCATACGGGTGGCACCGCCACCTGCCAGAGCCGCGCGGAATGCACGACGTGCGGCAAGGCCTACGGTGCCGTTGCCTCGCATGAGCCTTATGCCGACGACGGAGACTGCACCACTGCCAAGATCTGCTCGGTGTGTGACGCCGTGCTGACCGAGGGGGCAAGCGCGCACAGCGGCGGCGTGGCCACCTGCCTTAGTAAGGCAAGGTGCACTATCTGCGGCACCGCGTACGGCGAGCTTGCAGCGCACGTTGACCGCAATGCAAACAACGAGTGCGACGTCTGCCTGCAGCCGATCGTTGCAGAGGAGCCGGAGCCAACTCCCAATCAGCCGGACACCCCCGCAGAGCCGGATGTCCCCAATACTCCGGCGCAGCCGAACGCCCCCGAGGCGCCTGCCGAGCCGGACGTTACCGATCCTGCCCCCGCAGAAACCCCCGGCTACGTGATCGCCCTGATCGCGCTTGGCGCTGCGGCGCTGCTTGCCGGCGGCGGTATCTGCCTGTATTTCCTTGTGATCAAAAAGCGCAAATAACCAAGGCGCAAGCAAAAAAGCCACCCATTAGGAGCATTCTCATAAGGATGTTTGTATTTTGTAGGGGCGATTCACGAATCGCCCGCTGAAATACGCAAAACAAAAACGGGCGATTCATGAATCGCCCCTACGGACACACATAAATTTCGGCAGAGAACTTGTTTCCTCTGCCGATTTGTGGTATAATGGGGGTAACGCGAAGCCTCCCTCCGAGAGGGAGGGGGACCGCGTTAGAGGTGGAAGGAGCCTGCGTGACTTTAGATTTGTGCTAACTTTATTGTAACGCGCTCTCCCTCAGTCGCCTACGGCGCCAGCTCCCTCCCGGAGGGAGCCTTTGGATGCTCGCAACCTTAGGGGTATGGGCTTTGCCCGAAGCCCGCATTGCTTGCAACGCTGTAATACAAAGGCGAAACTGGCGATAAAACAAAACAGTAATAAGGATGTGGAGAACGGGGGAGCTTATGAAGAAAAATACATGGATTGATACATTAAAAGAACTATTAAAAGAACTGTCTATTATACCATTGTTTGCTTTGTTTTTAGCGATCATTTTACTTATTGGATATTTGCTTCCTGATGGTTTATTGAAAAATCTACCCTTTGAGGTTTTTTGTGTCCTGGGTGTATTCGTTATACTCGGGGTTTTATATGCCATCTGCGGCATCGTCGCGCTAATACAAAAAATCAGAACAAAGAAAAACAAAATAACACTGGATCAAGATAAGAGTTCCGATTTATAGAATATAACAAAACCTACCCCGACAGACTTTTTTGAAAATCTGCCGGGGTTAATTATTTGTTTTCTGCGGAGCAATTATGTCTTTTTGGACTGTCGGGACGCCGGTTCCTACAAGGAGAATGGTAACATCATTATGAGAAGTCGCCTTTGGGTGGCTTTTTTGTTATGATCCTTTTGTGTTCTCTCCCACAAGCCGCCGCACCCAGGTGCCGCGCTTCAGCAGAAGATAGCCAAATCCCGCCTTCAGCACCTCGGGGAGCTGGCACAGGGCAAACAGCACATAGATATTCAGATCGGTGAAATAAGCAAGCGCCGCGCAAAGCGGTACAACGATCGTCCACATATACACGCTGTCAAACAGCACCGTCGTCATCACCTTGCCGCCCGAGCGCAGCGTGTAATACGAGGCAAAGGAGTAGGCGCAGAAGGGGAGCGTTGCGGCGCACACCAGCATCATATAGGTGGCAAGAGAGCGCACGCTGCTTGTGGTGTTGTAGATCTTGGGGAACAGGAACGCACCGCCCGCAAACAAGAGACCGATCAAAACGGCGGCAAATACCACAAAGGCGATCATCTTTTTGGCGTGATCCTTGGCACGCTCGGTGTCACCGGCACCCAGCGCCCGCCCAACGATGATGGCAAGCGCGTTGCCCAGCGCCATATACGCCACGTTCAGCACGTTTTGCAGCGTGGTAGCAATGTTCAGCGCCGCCACGGCATCCAGCCCGCGCACCGAATAGCATTGGTTGCGCATGGTGATCGCGATCGACCAGAACACCTCGTTTGCCATCAGCGGCAGTCCCTTTACGGCAACCGCTGCCGCAAGGTGACGCGGAACGCGCATCGAGCGGTAAGCTCCCACCAGAAAGGGATATTTATTTGTGTGCGTATGCGCCCGGATCAGCAAAAACAAAAGCTCTACAAAGCGCGAGATCACGGTGGCGATCGCCGCACCCACCACTCCAAGGGCAGGGAAGCCGAGGTAGCCGAAGATCAAAATCAGATTGAAGATAAAGTTGGTGGCAACGGCAAAAATGCTTGCCATCATAGGGATAAAGGCATCGCCCGTTTCTCGCATCGTCGAGGCGTAAAGCTGAGACATGGCATAGGGCAAAAGTCCCACCAGCAGCACGGTGAGATAGTCCATGCCAAGCGACAGCGTCAGGGCAAGGTCCCCCTCGCCCTCGCTTGTGTGCAAAAACAGCCCGATGAAATCCTGGCCAAGCAAAAAGAACAGCACAGTGCCAAGCACGCCTGCAAGCAGGCAGATCAAAAATTTTAACCGAAAGGTGTGGCGCACGCCGTCGGTATCGCCGTTGCCGTGATACTGCGCGGTGAAAATGCCCGCTGCAGAAACCGCACCAAACACCAGGAGGTTAAAAATAAAGGTGAACTGATTGACAATGGATACTCCGGACATCGCCTCGGTACCAAGGCGCCCCACCATAATGTTGTCCAGCATGCTGACAAAATTGGTGATGCCGTTTTGTATCATAATGGGAATGGCGATCACAAGCACCATATGGTAAAACCTTTTGTCGCCGATATATTTTTTCAGTTGCATGGCATCCTCCTTTGTCGCATTAGGCACTATTGTATCATATCTTTTCAAAAAAAGCAAGCGGCACAACAAAAAAGCCACCCGTTGGGTAGCTTTTTGCGGTTATTTCTTTTGCAAAAGCGCTTTTGTATAGGCAACGCTGCGTTGCAGCTCCTCGTCGTCCACATCATTTTCCATGCTGACGGGGCCGTCAAAGCCCTTGATCAGCGAAAGGCAGCGCGCGATGTCTGCGGCGCCCTTGCCGACCGGAGCTTCGGCAAGATATTTCCCGTTGCGGCTGCGCAGCGCACCCTCGAGCGGCTCTGCGCTGTAAAAATAGTCCTTGACGTGGATCTGCCGGATCTCGCCCGCAAGGGCCGCAAAGATCTCGGCCGGGGGCGTATCTACAAATAAGCTGTTACCAAGGTCGCCGCAGATGCCCACCTCGCAGCCGCGTGCGCGCATCTCTGCAAGCCAGGCGGAAAGTGCCGCAACGCCGTTGATCTGCATCCCCTGCGGCTCGTAAAGGCAAAGAATGCCAAGCTCATTGCAGCGCTTGGCGATCAGCTCGCCAAGCTCGGCCACGTGGCCGGAAAGCAGATCCCCTTGGGGCAGGGCACTCTGCGGCAAAAGGTCGGGGGCCACAGTGTGGTGGAAATGCGGCGCGCCGAGGATGGCAGCAAGCTCAATATTGCGATAGGCATCGTCAAGCACCCTGTCGCGCTCGCCGTGCAAAAGGTCAAGCGAAAGCGAAAAGCAAGTGACCGCAAGCCCGTTTGCCTGTAAAATGCGCTTGCACTCCACAGCATCGGCGGCGGTCTTGATATACGCCTTTTCGATGCGGGGGGATTGGATCAGCTCCACCGCATCAAAGCCAAGCGCTGTCGTTTGCGCGGCGGCTGCGGCAAAGCCCTCGCACTGCACCTTTCTGTAAAAGTTGGTATAGTTTGAAAAAACCATTGCCCCGGCTCCTTTGTGCGTATTGCCCCCATTATACCTTACTTTTCCTTCTCTGTCAACGTGCTGCTAAAAAATTTCGTTGCGGCTGCACTTTACATTTTTTGCCCGTCATGCTATAATAAAGGCAATAGACCGAACGGGGGGCTTTGGCATGAAACAGCTTGATCTTTGCGGAAAATGGGAGGGGAGCGTGCTTTTTGAGGATGGCTCTGCCCATTCCTTTACGGGGCAGGTGCCCGGGTGTGCGATCTCTGACCTGATCGCCGCCAAAAAATTGCCAAGCGATCTGTTTTTTGAAAAAAATGCAGAGGCAGTAAAAGAGCTTGAGCGCTGCGACTATCGCTATACCAAAAGCTTTTCCTTTGCGGGGGATACGTCGCGCGCCAAGCTGTATTTCGAGCGGCTGGATACCTATGCCGACGTCTATCTGAACAAAAAGCACCTCTCTCACAGCGAAAACGGGAATATCAGCCACGAGATCCCGGTCGGCGATGCACTTTTGCAGGGCGAGAACCGCCTTGAGGTGCGTCTTTACTCGCCCGTCAGGGCGGTGGAAGGAAAGCCCGCCCGCTCCGCCGCCTTTACCGCAGAGAGATTGCATACGCGCTGTATGCAATGCACCTACGGCTGGGACTGGGTGGCAAGGTTTGTTACCTGCGGTATTGGGGCGTGCAGGCTTCTTGTGCCGGAGGCCGACGAGCTTCTGCTTGACAACGTCTATATCGCCACACCGGATGCGGATGCGGAAAGTGCCACCGTTCGCGTGGATATTGGCCTTGATGCCCCCTATCGTGCACGGGTGCTGACCCTGGAGATAAAGGCCCCCGACGGCCGGGTGGTTGTCCGCACCGCGCGCTTTTGTGCCGAGGGGCTGCTGCGCTTTGATCTTGACGTTCCCGCCCCGCAGCTGTGGTATCCGTTGGGATACGGCGCGCAGCCGCTTTATACCTTAGAGATCAGCGAGGAGGGGCGCTTGCTGCATAGCGAGCGCTTTGGCATCCGTACCGTAAAAATATTGCAGCTGCCCGATCCCGTTGGCAGCGAAAATCACCAAAAGTGTCTTTCCATCCAAAATCCCGATTACGATCTCAACGTCGTGTTTTCCGGCTTTGCGCTGAAGGTGAACGGCAAGCGCATCTTTTGTCAAGGGGCAAACTGGGTGCCCTGCGTGCCCTATGCGATGGGGGATATCTCCGCACGGCAGACAAGGCTGCTGGAGCTGTGCGCCGCGGCTGGTGTCAATATGCTGCGCGTGTGGGGCGGCGGCGCGTTTGAAAGCAAGCATTTTTACAGCGAATGTGCGCGCCTTGGCATCACCGTCACGCAGGACTTTTTGATGGCCTGCGGCGCTTACCCCGAGGACGAGGACTGGTTTATCGGGGAGCTGAAAAAGGAGGCGCTGTACGCCGCACGGCTGCTGCGCAACAACCCCGCGCTTGTGTGGTGGACGGGGGATAACGAAAACGCCGTAAAGGGCTGCGATACCGACGAGGATTATCGTGGCAGACGCTCCGCCTACGAGGGGATCGCCCCGATCCTGTACCGCGAGGATCCTTACCGCCGCTTTTTGCCCTCCAGCCCGTTTGGCGGCAATAAATATGCCTCAAACACCGTTGGCACCACGCACAACACGCAGTTTTTAAAGCGATTGTTTACCTATATCGAGGGCGGCGAGCTTTCTACCTATAAAGAGGAGCTGAAAAAATATCGCGCCAGATTTATCGCAGAGGAGGCGCAGCTTGGCGCCGCCTCTCCCGTGTCATTGCGGCGTTTCATGCGGGAGGCGGATATTCTTGCGGGCGAGGAGATGTGGCTGTATCACACCCAAAGCAACCCCGCCCTGAAGCACGAGCTGTTTGAATACCTCACAATGTTTGCAAAGGGCGTGCTGGGGGAGTTTACCGATGGGCAAGACCGCCTTTTCAAGCTCCGCTATATCCAATATGAATGGGTGCGCGTGCAAATGGAGCAGGCGCGGCGCGAGCGGGGCTTTTGCGACGGCATTATTTTCTGGATGATGAACGACTGCTGGCCCGCGGCGGCAGGCTGGTCGCTGATCGACTATTACGGCATTCCCAAGGATGCCTACTACGCCTTTTTGCGCTGCGGCAAGCCCGTGATCGCCTCGATCGAACGTGAGGGCGACAGCTATCGCGTGCTGGCAGCCGGCAACGGCGATCGCACCTATGCGATAGAGGGGAGCGTGTGGCTTCTGGACACCGCAAGCGGCGCCAAGCAAAGGCTTTCTGACTTTTCCTGCTCTGTAGAACCCCTCAGGGCGGCCGAGGTGTTCAGGTATGACACTCCCCTGCGACGGGGCGAGGTGCTGATCTGCGATATCAAGGGGGATTTCGGCAGCGACCGCAGTTTTTACAAGGAGGGTGCGCTGACCTTGCACCGCACAGAGGCAAGCGTGTGCATCGACAAGAAGGCGCACAGCATCAGCGTGCGCGCCGAGGACTACGTCCACGCGCTGACCCTCACGGGTGAGGCACTGTTTTCAGAAAACTGCTTCTCGCTTTTACCGGGTGAGCAAAAGACCGTGACCTACCAACCGCTGAACGGCGCCGATGTGCAGATCACTGCCGAGGCGTATACCATCTGATGTTAAAAAGGCAGGCAGCCGCACGGCTGCCTGCCTTTTGCATCAAAGCCGCGTCCTCGCGCGCCCCTGTGCCATAGCGCGCCCACGCACGCGCAAAAGGGCCGTTTTTTAACATCAAAAATGTGTATTTGAGAGGGAATTCGCCGCCTCAAAAATTTTTTAAAAAAATTTGTCAAAAAGGGTTGACTTTTGCAAGCAATATAGGGTATTATGAAGTGACAATCCAACAAGGGGGAGCCGCTTGGCTGTAACCGGAACGATGAACACTACGTTTCTTACGAACCAGAAACTGAGTGAAGCTCAGCTGAAAACGATCCTCTCGCTGGGAAGCGAAGAGGAGCCCGTCCTGTTTGCGGTTGTGGGAGAGATCTCGCAGCGCGCCCACTACGGTACCGTTGTTCTACTGGCAACGCGTTCACAAATCTTCACTTACGATTTCGTAAGTGAAACCGTTTCCCGCAGGTACGATTTTGATGAGATCGACGATATCATCACAAAGCGTATGTACGGCAACGGTATGCTCCGCGTCAAATTAAAGGACGGGGGCATTTGTGATCTGTTCCGCTTTACGTTTGCCGTAGCGGCTCTTTGTGATGCTGTGCGCTATTACGTGCTCAACATCCGCGACGGTGAATCGCCCGACGAGGCGCTTGCCATGATGGAGAGCGTTTACGAAAAAATGCTTTCCGTTTGCCCCAAGTGCGGCAGAACCCTCTCCGCACCCGGCGTGCCCTGCATCCATTGTATGAAAAAGGGAAGGCTGCTCAAAAAGCTGGGCAGCTATCTCCTGCCCGAGTGGCCGATCCTTGTGATCTCGATCATCATGTCGGTCATTACCACCTCGCTCGCCCTTACGCCCCCGCTGCTGACCAAATCCTTAGTGGACGATATCCTGCCCAATAAGGATCTTTACGCCCTGGGCGTGATCGTGGTGATGCTGGTCGGCATCTACATCGTGCGCTACGGTCTTTCCGGCGTGCGCGGCTATATGCTGCGTATCTCGGGCAACAAGATCGTTGCCAATATCCGCCGCGACGTATACGAAAAGGCGCAGCATTTGCCTATGCGCTTTTACGATAAGACCTCTACGGGTGCGGTGATCAACCGTATCAGCGGCGATACTGCCACCATCCAGGCGTTTATGCTGCGCATCACCCAGGAGGTGGTGGTGCAGTTCTTCAAGCTGATCGGTATCGTGATCGTGATGCTGGTGCTTGACCCGCGCCTGACGCTCTTCTCGCTGATCCCCGTGCCGCTGGTGGTCATCGGCTCGCGTATCTTCCGCAAAAAGATCGCGCCCTTCTACCGCCGCATCTGGCGCCGCTCGTCCGCTGTGACCTCGGTGCTGACCGACACCATTCCCGGCATCCGCGTGATCAAGTCCTTTACTAACGAGAAAAATGCGACCGAGCGTTTTTCCTCCTGCGTTGAGGAATGGCGCGTGACCGATACCAAGGCAGGCAAGATCCTCAATGCCTATCCCGCCATCGTCAACTGTCTGATCGCCTGCGGCAGCGTGGTGATCTGGGCGCTGGGCGGCAATATGGTCATCAACGGTGCGCAAAACGGCTCTGCCGGCACGCTGACCGTCGGTCTGCTTGTTTCCTTTATCTCTTATGCCTCTATGTTCTACGAGCCGGTCAACTTCTTTGCCAACCTTTCCGACTCTATGCAAAGCGCCATGGCCTCCACCGAGCGCATTATGGACATTCTGGATGCCGAGCCCGAGCATGACTTCGGCAAGGGCAATACCAATGCCAACATGGCAGGACGGATCGAGTTCAAGCACGTCAACTTCTCCTTTGACCGCACCAAAAAGGTATTAAAGGATATCAACCTTGTGATCGAGCCGGGCGATATCGTGGGTATCGTTGGTACCACGGGCTCCGGCAAATCCACGCTGGTCAACCTCTTGCTGCGCTATTACGACCATTACGAGGGCGAGATCACCATCGACGGTGTGAATATCCGCGACATTGATATGCAGTATTACCGCTCGCGCATCGGTTACGTGCAGCAGGAGCCGATGATGTTCCACGATACCATTTACAACAACATTGCCTACGGCGATGACAAATACTCGGTTGACGAGGTCATCAACGCTGCAGACATCGCCAACGCGCATGAATTTATCGTGCGCCAGCCCGACGGATACGATTCTGTGCTGGGCGAGCGCGGCGTCGGCCTTTCCGGCGGCGAGCGCCAGCGCGTTTCCATCGCGCGCGCCATGCTTCGCAACCCCAAAATGCTGGTGTTTGACGAGGCAACGGCATCCGTCGACTCGGAAACCGAGCATCTGATCCAGGAGGCGATCGAGCATCTGATCAGCGGCCGCACCACCATTATGATCGCGCACCGTCTTTCCACCCTTTCCAAGGCAAACAAGATCGTGGTGGTGGATAACGGCGAGATCATCGAGTGCGGACACCCCGACGATCTGATCGCGCAAAAGGGCAAGTACTACAAGCTGGTGCAGATCCAATCTATGTCGGACAAGCTGGCGGAATCCCGCCGCGCCGAAAACTTTGAGTAAGGGGGTGCGCACCGTGGCAAGAATCTATATTGATAAATACGTGGGCAAGCTGGAGCGTACCGACCTCTACTTTGTCAAGCTGACCTTAAAGGACGGCACCGTGTACGAGGATCTGGAGCCCAGACGCCTGTTTCCGTTCAATAACCCCAATATGTTTATCACGCTGCTGAATAAGGAGGAGCGCGAGGTTGGCTTTGTGCGCGACCTCTCCGAGCTGGACGAGGCATCGGTCGCGGCGCTGAACGCCTGCTTTGAGGAGTATTACATGATCCCGCGCATCAAGCGGCTGATCGCCTGCGAGGAAAAGTTTGGGTCGCTCAAGTGGACGGTGGATACCGACCGCGGAGAGGTTTCCTTCCGCATCCGCAACCGCAACAGCGATATCAAAAGACTGTGGGGCACCAACCGCGTGATCGTGCGCGACTCCAACGATAACCGTTACGAGATCCCGGATATCACCAAGCTGGATGCACACAGCAACCGCTTGCTGTTCTCCTATCTTTAAGCAACAAAGACCGCCCACTCGGGCGGTCTTTGTTATTTTGCACAAAAAAACCACGGAATGTAAACAAACTGTGTACTTTATTGACAATGAGCCTCTTGCGTGCTATACTAAAAATGGAATAAAATCACAGAAAGGGGAGTGAACCCGATGCACAACATAAGCAAAACCGTTTGCCATCGCACTCCTTGCCCATTGCGTTTTTTGCGCTGAGCCTTTCTCTATGCTTTGCTGCGCGCAACGGGCAAGAATGTGCCGTTGCGCGTTTTTTGTTGGGAAATAAAACACAGAGAGGAAGGAGAAATCACTATGAATGAAGAAATCATGGTAGCAAAAAAGTGCAACCACCGAAAGCTCACAAAAATTTTGTGCTGTGTGTTGATATGCTTGCTTTGCTTCTCTCTGGGTGTTGGCGGGGGAGTTGGATGGTTTTATTATGTGACGGGAGAGCTTGGTGCTAAGATAAACAGCCGCATAACGGTAACGGACATCTGTCTGGACGGCAAGCGGGTCGAAGGCACTGTAGAAGGCAGATATTTGTATTATACGTTGGATAACGATAGCCTTTATGAGCTTTATCACAAGGAAACGATCATCAAAAAGCAAGATGCCTCCGGTGAAAAAACGATAAAGAAGATAAAGGGAGGGGCAGGACCCATAGAGCAGCCAAAAGCAGACGTTGTTGCTTTTCAAAAAGAGGAATTGCGCCTATATTTGGATCTGTGGGAAATTACAGAAGAAGGTACTTACTGCTTTTCAATAAAATTTAAGGCAAAGCTTGGAGAATTTTATCAGGATGTGAGTGTGGTGATCACCGTTGATATTCCCGCCGCATCTTGACCCTGCACCTTGATCGACTGTTTTGGTCTTTAATGGCTCATACAGAAATAGCAACGGAAAGGAGAGCGCCATGCAAGACGAAGTAATGATGAACGAAAAAGAAAAAAAGCCGCTTGGCAAAAAGGGCAAGATCCTGCGCATTCTTGCCATTGTGCTTGCTGTGCTTTTGCTGCTTGGCGGAGCCTTTTGGGGCGGAAGAACTGCGCTTGTTCATTTTGGCAGCGGAGAATTTTATGGAGAAGGCACTTATGAAAGGAACACACACATTACACTGGAAAATGTGTCTGTTGAGAATAATATTTTGCATTATACTATTGTAAACAAAACAAGATTCAGCCTTCACTATATAAAAGAAAAGGGCTACACTACCTATCTTTCTCTACTAACGGATCAGGGCTCGGTGCCCATCTATCCAACGCTGTCGGAGCTTGGAAATAAGGGGCATAGCGTTCGAAAATGGAACCACGAACCGGTTTGCTTTGCTTTTGACACCTCGGAAGGAAAGCTCTATCTGGAACAAGAGCTTCAGCCGGGACAGTATCTTTTTGAAAGAAGATATTATGCCTGCACAAATCAAGGGGAAAACTACTATCGCGCTGTTAGGGTGACCGTTGAATTCGAGATCCCCGCCGCATCGTAAAATTTTGAACGCTGCGCCGCAAGGTTAGAAATCCGGCAATGAAAGGAGAACACGATGCAAAACGAAGTAGAAGTAATTGAGAAAAAAGAAAAAAAGCCGCTTGGCAAAAAGGGAATAGTTCTGCGCATTTTGATTGTGGTGCTTGCTCTGCTTGTATTGGTGGGCGCATTTTTTGGCATTACAAGAGGAAGATTTTACAAAGAAAACGGAGTGTATATGAACTCGTTTATTACGATCAAAGACGTGTACCTTGAGGATCACGTTTTGCATTATACCGTAGTAAACAAAACAAGATTTACCATGCACGAGTGGTTG
>JAZNNA010000155.1:0-5723 GCA_045580065.1 Eubacteriales bacterium | reverse complement strand
CTGGTAGATCAGATACTGCATAGCGCAGATGGTCTGCAGCTCGTTGCTGCCGGTGATCACCAGCTTGTTATCCACGGGCTTTACGGTAAAGCCGCTGCCAAGGATCAGCTCACGCACGTTATAGGAGTCGGAGCGGCCGGTATCGCCGATCAGGATCTCGGCAAGGCCCTGATCCGTGGGGCGCTGAGAAAGCGGCATTAAGGGGATGGAAAGCCCCGTGGCGGCGTTCAGGCGCGCCTGCAGCTGATGGATGGTGGAAAGAAACAGCGTGCTTGTGTTGGAGTCGTCGTAAAGGATCACGTAGCCGGTGAGGTCAAGCGCTGCCGTCTGGTCGGAGATCGTGGCGGTCAGGGTCTGTGAGAGGGCAGGGATGCTGTCATCCATATTCTGCCCGCAAACGCTGCACGTGGCAGTGTATTTGCCCTCGGTGGTGATGCCCGCGCCAAGCAGCACGGTATCGCCGGACAAGCGGTGATTTTCAGTGGGGGGGATCACCTCTTCGCCTGTGGCACCGCAAACGGTGCAGCTGGCAACCTTTTTGCCTGCCACGCCGCAGGTGGGCTTTATCTCGGTGGTCCAGCCATCAAAGGTGTGCCCTGCGGCGCAGGGGTCGGTGCTGTCTGTGTCTTGCTTGTTGCAGCCAAACAAAACGGCGCAAAGCACAAGGCAGAGCAGCGAGAGAACGATCGCTATTTTCTTCATAAAGCAGCTCTCCTTTTGATAATATATGGATTTATTGTAACATAAAAATGCAGCTTTGTAAAGTGCAAAATAAAAAAAGCCCCCAAAAGGGGGCTTGGATTTACAGCGTTTGCAGCCAGGCGTCGATGATCGCTGCGGTCAGATCATAGCCTGCAGAGGTCAGATGCTGGCTGTCACGGTACATGGATACCTCCTCGTTCTGATCAGCGGTCTTGCTGGGGTCGTACATATCAAGATCGTTCGGGTCAAGCTCGCAGTCGTCCCAGAGGTTGAGGTAGGGGATGTCCCATTTTTCGCAGATCAGCATCGCCATTTCAAAATAAGCGTAGCGGTTGTCAGAGGTGGGGGCGTGAATGCCCATCTTTTGTGCCACGATGTAGCAGATCTTTTTGCCGCTCCAGTACTGCTTTGCGCGGTAGAATGTGCTTTCCAGCGCGCCGCAGAAGGTGTCGCGGTCATAGTTGCCGGAAAAATCGTTGGGGTTAAAGGTGCCAAAGCGCTCGGGGGTCTCACCCTCGGTGATGCGCCCGATCAGGTCGGCGTCGATGGTGCCGCCCTCAAGGATGATATAATCCGCATCCGGGAACTCCTCGTGCATTTTCTCCAGCGTTGCGCTGACCGAGTGGCGGGTCTTGCCCGTTGAGGCGACCAGCACGTTTTCGGTGATCGTTCCGCCGCCAACGCCGTAGTTCTTCCACGTCGTCAGCCCGTTTCTGATGGCAATGCGGTCGGCCCACGTGCCGGTTGCCGTAGCGCCCTGGCAGATCGAGTCACCGTTCCAGATCACGGTTTTGCCATACAGCTTGCTGTCCTTATACTCCTCGCTGTCGTCCTCCTCCTCCTCGTCGTCAGGGTCTACGGGGGGCTTTTGCTCGCCCTTATCAGTGCCGTCTGCAACTGTGTCGTCCGGGGTCTTGCCCTCGTCGGGCTCCTCGTTGCACGAAAAAAGGGAAACGCAAGAAAAGAGCAGAACGATACACAAAAGCATAGCCAAGATCTTTGTTTTTTTCATAGCTCAAATCCTCCTGAATTTATTTCTATTACAGCGTTTTTAAAAAGGAATCGATGATATCCGCGGTGAGGTCGTATCCTGCGGCGGTCAGATGCTGCCCGTCCTTGTACAGCGAGCAGACCTCGTTTTCCTCAATCGTTTTATTGCGGTCAAACATCCAGGGCAGCTCGGGGTTGAGGTAGCAGCCGTCCCAGAGGTTGAGGTAGGGGATGCCCCACTTTCGGCAGATCTGCATTGCAACCTCAAAATACGCGCGGCGGTTTTTTGAGGTGGGGGGATTGTACCCCATCTTCTGCGCCACGATGTAGCAGATCTTCTTGCCGCGCCAGTATTGCGTGGCGCGGTAAAAAACACTTTCCAGCGCACCGCAGAAGCTGTCGCGGTCATAATTTCCGGAATAATCGTAGGGGTCTACCGCACCGAAGCGCTCGGGCACGTTCCCCTCGGTGATGCGCCCGATCAGATCGGCATCGTTGGTGCCGCCCTCAAAAATGATGTAGTCCGCATCCGGGAACTCCTCGTGCATTTTTTCCAGCGTGGCGCTGACCGAGTGGCGGATCTTACCCGTTGAGGCGACAAGCACGTTTTCTGTGACCGTTCCGCCCCCAATGCCATAGTTTTTCCATGCCGCAAGGCCGTTTTTGGCGGCGATGCGATCGGCCCACGTGCCCCAGCGGCTGCTGCCCTGGCAGATCGAGTCACCGTTCCAGATCACGGTTTTTCCGAAAAGCTTGTTTTCCATATTCATATTTTTGCTCCTTATATGCTTATTTTCATACCGTCATAGGCGATCTCGGCGGGAAAGGGGAGTGCCGCCAGCGTTTGCCCGATCACCAAAAGCGAGTTGCGCAGCTCTGCCACGTGGTGGATGATCATGCGCTTGGTGCGGCTTTTTTGCAGCGTTTCTCGCACGTAATCCTCGGCGTAGATCTGGTGTGCCGCCTCGGTCACCACAAGGTCAAGCGGGGTGTCGGCCTCGGTGATCACGGCGGGGTAATCGGCAAGGTCGCGGCGCAGATCTCCCGTAAAGATCACACGCTTGCCCTCGGCCTCGATCAAAAAGGCGTGCGAGTTTTCAAAATGCTGTGTGGGGATGGCGGTGATCTTCACGTTTTCATCCTCAAAAATCAACCCGTTGCCGTACTTTTTATAGGAAAGCCTGCCCACAAGCTCGCGCGAGCCGCGCACAAACTCAAACATGGCGTGATAGCGCTCGATATCCGGCACAAGCACGGGGAAGGCCACCTCGTGAAAGCGGAGCTTGCTGTTGAGGGAGGCGGTCAGCGCGGGCAGCCCTGCAATGTGGTCGATGTGCGAGTGGGTGATAAAGATCCCCGCAATGTCGCCAAAGCGCAGATCGTTGCGCTCAAAAAGATCGAACACGGGCGCGCCCGCGTCGATCACGTAATGCTTGTCGTTCACCGTTAGCACGGTGCAGGTGTGATAGCGGTCCTTTTCCTGCTTGCCGTGGCTGGTGCCAAGAAAAAGTAGTTGCATAGCGGCTCCTTTCGATCGGCCTTTCTTACCGCCATTATAGCAAAACGCGCCTGTGTTTGTCAACCGTCTTGAAGAAAGCGAGCAAGATAATGCAAGGCGGCAGAGCGATATGCCCATGTGCCGCGCTTTGCTCGCGCAAGCCCGATGCGCACCGCGCAAAGCTTATTGTAAAATGAAAACCACGCGATTATCGCGTGGTTCCAAAGAGGCTATTGCCGGTGAGGAGAAGCAAACAAGGAATAGGGGCAGGATGTGTTTTGTGAAAGGCTCCCTCCGGGAGGGAGCTGGCGCCGTAGGCGACTGAGAGAGAGCGCGTAACTAGGGAAAAGCAATTGTAATAAAGCAAGCGAAAAAGTGAAGGTCGCGCAGGCTCCTTCCGTCACGCATTCGCGTGCCACCTTCCTCTCGGAGGAAGGCTGCGAAGTAGCCGACCGACGAGGGGCGGAGAGAAGGCATTGGGGTGAGCGGTTGACTTGAGAAGGGCGAAGATTTTCACGACCCGTTGACGGGTAGCGAGTTTTCTTTGCATGGCTGGCAGGTCAATTTATAACGCACTTGTGCGTAGCCAGTAACGGGTAGGGCTATGCCCGAAACTGAAATACCCCCCGTATGCGCGGGGGGATTTTTATTTTACGTATGATTGCGCAATCCCTTGGGGTAGTGGTTTTTCAGTCGCCCGTCCACCGCCTTGCCGCCGCCAAGCGGCGCACCCTCGTAAAGCAGGGCGGCAAAGCCGCTTTTGCCCGCAAGCTCGGGGGCGGCGATCTCCTCACCGCGCAGATAAGCGCCCACACGGGGGTCGCCTTCCTTTAATAAAAGCCGGTTTTGAAACAGCGACCCAAATGCCGAAAACAGCTGATGGTGCGGCACGATCCGCCCCTTTTGCAGCGTGCCGATGCACACACCGGGTGCAAATACGCCACGCGCAGGAATCGGGATCTCGGGCGCGAGGTAGATATCGTCGCGCAGCTGTACCAGCCGCCCTGCAGGGATGCTTTTTAGCGTATTTTTCAAAAAAACCGATACCGTTTGGGCATCTTTTTTAGAAAGTGCGCCGCCAAGCGCATCGCGCGGCACAGCGCGTGTGCTGTCCGCTGCCTTTTGCAGCAGCGCCACAAACTGCCCCTCGCCGGGAGAGAGGTGCGGATAAAAGCGGCGGCAGGGCGTCATGTCGTGTGGGCAGCCCTCAAGGGTGATACCGTCCGCGGTGATGTTGGCGATCTCCGGCGCAACGGGGCTCAGCGAAAACTCGGGGTGTGCGCTCAGGAAATCGCTGACGTTCTGCTCGTTTTCCTCAAGCGAGAAGGTGCAGGTGGAATACAGCAGCTGCCCACCGGGGGCAACGCACGCGGCGGCGTTTTCTAAGATCTCGCGGCTGCGCTCGGCGCACATCTGCACGTTTTCGGGGGACCATTCCTCACCCGCCACCTCATATTTGCGGAACATCCCCTCGCCGGAGCAGGGCACGTCACATACAACAAGGTCAAAAAAGGGGCCGTAAAAGGCGGCAAGCGCCTCGCTTGCAAGGTTGGTGACAACGGCGCGGGGCGCGCCCATGCGCTCAATGTTTCCTTGCAAAATGCGGCAGCGCGCGCTGACGTACTCGTTGCACACAAGCACGCCGTCGGGGGCGATCGCCGCAGCCAGCTGCGTGGATTTTCCGCCGGGGGCAGCGCACATATCCAGTACCGTGCAGCCACTTTTTGGGGCTGCAGCGGCCACGGTGCTGATCGCGCCGGGGTCTTGCATATACAGCATCCCCGCGTGGTGTGCGGCAAGCGCACCCACCTTATCCTCGGGGGCGTAATAGGCGTTTGACGCAAAGGGCAGGGCAGTGGCGGCAAAGGGGAGCAGGGGCAGCAGCGCATCGGCGCCTGTTTTCAAGGTGTTGACGCGAAATGCGCGCACGGCAGGCTGCTCCAGCGCCGCGCAGAATGCCTCAAAATCCAGGTTGGGAAGGCTGCGCATCCGCGCAAGAAATTCGCTTGGAATCATACCGTTAGGCCCCCTTTTACAGTTTCTACTCCAAGTATAGCAACGCCGTCGGTTTTTGTCAACAAGTTTTTTAAAAAAAGACTTGACAGCGCGGCTTTTTTGTGCTATAATAGCAAGGCAAGTGAAGCGGGACGCCCCCGCCCGGTACGCCGGAGTGGTGGAATAGGCAGACACCCGGGACTTAAAATCCCGTGGAGAGTGATCTCCGTGACGGTTCGACCCCGTTCTCCGGCACCATCTATATCGCGGAGTAGAGCAGCCTGGTAGCTCGTCGGGCTCATAACCCGGAGGTCGTGAGGTTCAAATCCCACCTCCGCAACCAAACGCAAAAAGGCACCCGTTGTGGGTGCCTTTTTTGCGTTTGGTTTTGATGGTGCGATCAGAGCGATACCGCCTTCCGGGTTATGCCGACGAGCGTAGCTCGTTGGGGGAGTGCGGTTGTGCGCTGCCGGTGGCAGATGAAGCACAATCGCACGAGTGGCAGCGGTCGCAGAGGGCAACCGAGCGTCGGCGAGGG
>JAZNNA010000154.1:0-8745 GCA_045580065.1 Eubacteriales bacterium | reverse complement strand
TTTTTCTTGGCAACGTTAACAGTATACCACAAAAAGCAAAAAAACGCAACAGAGAATTGAAATATCTTTGCAAAATCTTCTTTTAAACAGAAGTTTAAGTCGGATCGTAGCCATGTCGTTCTGTGAGCCAAGGAGTTGACTCTCTACCTTGTCTTCCTAAGACCGCTTGGCCTCCGACTTTTTTTCTTGGCAACGTTAACAGTATACCACAAAAAGCAAAAAAACGCAACAGAGAATTGAAATATCTTTGCAAAATCTTCTTTTAAACAGAAGTTTTCGGTTTTGACTTGCTTTTTCGCGGAAAGAATGGTAGAATGTAAGCAAGAGAAGCCATAATCTCTCAAGGTGAAGGAGGATACTATGCAAAATATCAAAAATGCACTCTTGGCAAAGGAGTTTATTGACAAGCTTGCAAATGGTATAAATCCCATTGACGGCACCGAAATACCGGAAGATAATATTCTCAATAACGCTCGCATAGTGCGAGGACTGTTTTTTGTGTCAGAGGTCTTGCGCGATGAAATATCGTCCAGCTATCCGCCAGAACAAGAGTATAAGCCCTTTCCTGCAATTCCTGTTTTTACTGAAGAAATGCGCGAGCAGTTAAAGCCGTACGAAGCAGGAGTTTTTGGAACGTCTATAACAGAGTTGATCAATTCTCAAATTCCGGATGGATTTGTGAAATTAAAAAAGACCACCTTGAATCGCTGGCTGCTGCGTGAAGGTTTTTTGGAAAAAAGAGAAGCGGAAAACGGAAGGGGCTGGAAAAAATTCCCCACTGCCGCAGGTGAGGAGCTTGGCTTGTCCAATCAGGAGTGCTTTGGTTCGCACGGTCGATATCTTGCATTACTGTTTTCCCCGGAAGCGCAGCAATTCATATTTGATAACGTGGAGGCTTTGTTTTCTGCACAAACTATGCCTAGAAAACCTGCACGGGCTTTTCAACCTTGGAATGAAGAAGAAATCGAACGACTTAAAACATTGGTCGCCGAGGGAAAGAAGCCAAGCGAAATTGCAAAAGAGTTAGAACGCTCTCGTCCAGCTGTCAGAAGTCGCTTGGCACTTCTCGGGCTTTTAGAATAAAAAATCGGCAGGAAAAACCTGCCGATTTTTTATTTCTTTTTTACAACTGTAGTCTTATCTTTATAAATAGCATTTGCAGGCAGCACGCCGCGCACTGCGCAAAGGGGATAGACCTGCGTGTCCTTGCCCACCACGGTGCCGGGGTTCAGCACACAGCCGCAGCCGATCTCGGCATGGTCACCAAGAAATGCCACCACCTTTTTGCGCCCGGCTTCTATGCACGTGTCCCCGTATTTGATCACCACCGCCGATTTATCCCCCTTCACGTTAGAGGTGATCGCCCCCGCGCCCAGATGCGCGCGGTACCCAAGGATCGAGTCGCCCACGTAGTTGTAATGAGGCACCTGCACCCCGTCAAACAGGATCACGTTTTTTAGCTCGGTCGAGTTGCCCACCACCGCGCCGTCCCCCACAATGGCATTGCCGCGGATAAAGGCACAATGCCGCACCTCAGCCCCCTCGCCAATGATGCAGGGGCCGAAAAGGGCGGCAGACGGTGCGACTTTTGCAGACCTTGCCACCCAGATATCGGGCGCGATCTGCACATAACTTTCACAGTCCAACCCCTTGCCGATCTCTGAGATCCATTCTCCAATGTGGGCAAGCGCTTTCCAAGGGAAAATTACAGACCTCAGCTGTTTTTCGCACCGTGTATGGGCTAAATCAAACAATTCTGTGTTTTTTAGCTGCATTTTACTCACAAAACCACCCCCGCCTCGCGCATTGCCCGGGTCACCTCATCCACACAAGTGCGGCAAAGCGCCATGCTCTCTGCCTCCGCCATCACACGCACCACGGGCTCGGTGCCGCTGGCTCTCACCAGCATACGTCCCGTGCCGTTCAATTCTTTTTCGGCGTTTTTTATCGCCGTAAGCACCTTTGTGCTTTGCAGGGCGGCAGTCTTATCCGTCACACGCACGTTTTCTAAGATCTGCGGATATACCGTGTACCCCTCGGTCAGCTCGTGCAGCGTCTTGTCGCTGCTGCAGATCAGCTCCATCAGCTTGATCGCGGTCAAAATTCCGTCACCCGTGTTGGCATATTTGCTGAAGATGATATGCCCGGATTGCTCGCCCCCAAGCCGATATCCGTGCTTTTGCATGCACTCGTACACGTATTTGTCCCCCACTGCGGTTTTTTCGTAGCCGATGCCCATTTGCTCAAACGCCTTGTAAAGTCCAAAGTTCGACATTACGGTGGTCACCACGGTGTTGTGCTTTAGCAGTCCGTTTTGCTTCATATAGCTTGCCATCACGTAAAGGATACCGTCGCCGTCCACCACGCGCCCCTTGTTATCCACGGCAATGCAGCGGTCACCGTCGCCGTCAAACGCAAATCCAACGTCAAGGGCGTTGCGCCTTACCAGCTCCTGCAAATGCTCCACGTGTGTCGATCCTGCCTCACGGTTGATGTTCACCCCGTTTGGCGCGTCGTTGATCACGTAGGTGTCGGCTCCCAGCGCATCAAACACCGCCCGGGCGATCATCCACGCGCTACCGTTGGCACAGTCAAGCCCCACGCGCTTGCCACGGTAAGAAACGGTGGCAAGCGAGATGAGATATCCAAGATAGCGGTTGCGCCCCGCCACGTTGTCCACGGCAATGCCGATCTCCTCGCCCGTGGCAAAGGGGAGCTGCGTGTCGCTATCCAGAAAATCCTCCAGCGCGCCGATCGTCGCCTCGTCCATCTTCTCGCCCATCCTGTCAAACAGCTTGATGCCGTTGTCGCAGTAGGGGTTGTGGCTTGCCGAGATCATAATGCCGCAGTCAAAGCGGTCCACGCGCGTAATGTAAGAAACACCGGGCGTGGGCAGCACGTGCAAAATATAGGCATCCGCCCCGGAGGCGGTTAGCCCTGCGACAAGCGCGTATTCCAGCGTGTAAGAGGAGCGGCGCGGGTCCTTGCCGATGCAAATGCGCGCCCGCTGTTCCGTTCCAAAATGTCGACCCAAGAACCTGCCGATGCGAAAGGCATGCTCTGCCGTCAGCTCCGTGCCCGCCGTGCCGCGAAAGCCGTCGGTTCCAAAATATTTTCCCATACCGTTCTCCTTTGCAAAAGGTAATGCGGTGCCAAACGCGCCGCGCTACTTTTTAGTATATCTTTTTTGCGGCAAAAGTTGACGCATGCAGCACCGCTACCCACTTGTATTTTTTTACAAAATGTGTTACACTATTGATAGAAAAAAGCGGAAAGGAGGGACCGCCGTGAAATTTATCATTGAAGAAAAGGATAACGGAAAGCTGCTGCGCAGCTTTTTGCAGGAGATCGGCGTTTCCGCCTCGCTTTGTGCGCGCCTCAAGCGCCACCCCGAGGGGATGCTGCTTGACGGCAGGCGCGTTACCGTGCGCGCCGTGCTGCGCTCGGGGCAGCACCTTGAGCTTGCCATTGAGGACCGTGAGCCGCCCCTGCACGTGCTGCCGCGCAAGCTGCCGATCAACGTGCTTTTGCACACTCCCGAATTCACCGTGCTGAACAAGCCCGCAGGGATGCCCACGCACCCCTCGCACGGGCATTTTGAGGATACGCTTGCCAATGCGCTGGCGTATCATTTTGCAAACGGCGACGCCCCCTTCCGTCCGCGCTTTGTCAATCGCCTTGATCGCAACACCACGGGCGTGGTGCTGGTGGCAAATCACGCGCTGTCAGCCTCGGCCCTTTCCGCAGCCATGGCAAAAGGGGAGATCCAAAAAAGCTATCTGGCACTTTGCCACGGCGAGCTTTCCGCCCCCTTTGTCATTCGCACGGGTATTCGTCGGCGTGAGGAAAGCATCATTTTTCGCGAGTGCTGCCCCGAGGGCGAGGGCGAGCTTGCCATCACCGAGGTGGAGCCGCTTTTTGCCAAAAACGGCATCACGTACCTGCGTCTTGTGCCCAAAACCGGGCGCACGCATCAGCTTCGTGTGCATCTTGCCTCACTGGGGCACCCTCTGCTTGGCGACGATCTTTACGGCATCAAGGGCGATGGCTTTGCGCGTCACGCGCTCCATGCTCACACCCTGCGCTTTCCGCACCCCGCAACCGGTGAGCTGATCACCGTGACCGCCCCTTTGCCCGATGATATGAAAGAGGTGCTGCGCACCCTTGGAAAGGAGCCCTTCGATGCAGATCTTTAAAAAAAGAGAAGGGGATACCACCCGCTTGCCGCTGTGGTCGTTTGTGCTGCTTGGGCTTGCGGCGCTGTCCCTGCTTTTGTATTTTGCTGCCGTGATCAGCGAGGGGTTTGCCAATTTCTTTAACCGCACCGTGGCGGCATTTGTGCGCAGCCTGCTAGCGCATCTTACCTCGTGGCTGCCCGTTTCGCTTGCCGAGCTTTTGCTATATTGCGTGCCGCTGATCATCGTTATTCTTTGCCTGCTTGCCTACCGCAATCATTGCGGCAGCTGGCGCGAGGTCTTTGTGTATCTCGGTTCTATCCTGTCGGTATGTAGTATGCTGTTCACGCTTTTCGTGTTCACGCTTGGCACGGGCTATCACACCACCACGCTGGATAAAAGGCTGAGCATCCCACCCGCCGAGGTGAGCGAGGAGAGCCTTGTGCAAACGGCGCAAACACTGATCGCCGAGATCAATGCCCTTGCCGGGCAGAACACCTACGCCGACGATGGATTTTCGGTGATGCCCTATGACCTTGATACGATGAACGACAAGCTTCTTGAGGCCTATCTCCCGCTTTGCGAAGAGTATGACTTTATCCAAAGGCTAAACAGCAATATCAAGCCCGTCATCGCCTCAAAGCCGATGTCCTACACGCATATCACGGGGGTGTATTCCTATTTCACCGGTGAAGCAAATCTGAACGTGCATTTTCCCGACTATACCTTGCCCTTTACCGCCGCGCACGAGCTGGCGCACCAGCGGGGGATCGCAAGAGAGAACGAGGCAAACTTTATCGCCTTTCTCGTGTGCCTGAATTCCACCGATCCCTATATACGTTATACGGGCTACCTCAATATGCTCGAATACGTTTCAAACGCCGTTTACAGCACCGATAGGGATGCCTATAAAGCGCTTTTAGAGCAGCTTGACGGGCGCGTTTTAAACGAGCTGCGCGCCTATTCCGATTTTTTTGATACCTTCCGCGATTCGCTCGCCTCGGATATCTCTGATACCGTAAACGACACCTATCTAAAGCTGCACGGCAACAAGGCAGGCACCGCCTCGTACGGGCTTGTGGTCGAGCTTGCCGTGGCCTATTATCAAAGCGGAGAAAAATAAGCAAAGCGCCGGGCCTCACCAGCCCGGTGCTTTTTTCATATACTGCCACCGAAGGTCTTTTTTCGGGGGTGTTTTATGGATCGTATCATCGTGGAGGGCGGACACCCTCTTTGCGGAGAGGTAGAGATCGGCGGCAGCAAAAACGCGGCGCTGCCCATCCTGTTCGCAGGGATCTTAACGGGGGACACGTGCGTGTTTTCGGGGCTGCCGCGCGTTGGGGACGTGCTGCGCAGCCTGGAGATCCTGCGCGCGCTTGGCGCGCGCATCCGCTTTGCCCAAAACGGTGACGTATGTGTCAATTACGCACCCGTGTGCCCACTTTTGCCACCCCCTGCACTCACGTGCAGCATCCGCGGCTCTACCTATTTGCTTGGCGCCATGCTTGGGCGCTTTGGCAAGGCGCGACTTGCGGGTGCCGGGGGCTGCAACTTTGGCGCACGCCCCATCGATCAGCATCTGATGGGCTTTCGTCGCCTTGGCGCGGTGGTGTCAGAGGGCGACGAGGTGCTTTTGCTGGCAAACGGGGGGCTTTCGGGGTGTGAGATCACGCTTGCCATGCCCTCGGTGGGGGCAACGGCAAACCTGATGCTGGCGGCGGTCTGCGCTGACGGTGAAACGGTGATCCGCAATGCCGCCGCCGAGCCGCACGTGTGCGCGCTGGGCGAGTTCTTGACGGCGGCAGGGGCGCACGTAGAGGGAATTGGTACAGAAACGGTACGAGTTTTCGGGGGTTCGCGCTTGCACGGCGTGTCGCATACCGTGATCCCGGATATGATCGAGGCGGGCACGTATTTGTGCTTTGGCGCGGCGTGCGGCGGCAAGGTAACGGTGAAAAACGTGTGCCCTGCGCATCTTACGGCACTTCTGCACACGTTTGCACAAATGGGTATCAAAACGGTGAGTGGAAAGGAGAGTATTACCGTTACCTGCCAGGCAAAATACCGCAACACGGTGGTAAAAACCGCCCCGTATCCCGGCTTTCCCACCGATCTGCACCCGCAGCTGACTGCCCTCTTTGCCATAGGCGAGCGCGCCACGGGCGTGGGCGTGATGTGCGAGCAGATCTGGAGCGCGCGCTTTCGTTACGTAGAGGGGCTGCAAAAAATGGGCGCAGATATCAAAATTTGCGGCGATACCGCCACCGTAACCCCCACCACGTTGCACGCCGAACGGCTTTTTTCCCCCGACCTGCGCGGTGGCGCGGCATTGCTGCTTGCCGCCCTTGCCACAAGAGGGGAAAGTGAGCTGACAAACGCCGCCCAGCTTGCCCGCGGCTACGAGCATCTTGGCGATAAGCTCCGCGCCCTTGGCGCACGTATCCGCGTGGAGTAAGGCGGTGCCATCCTCACCCGCGCAAACAAAAAAGCCGAGCCATCAGGCTCGGCTTTTTGCATCAAAACACCCCGGCAAGGCGTAAGAGCAGAGAGGCAAGAAAGATCGAAAAGGCGGAAAACAGCGTGGTCCATACCACAAGCTGCCCCGCAAGCCTTGCATCGTTGCCCATCTCCTGCGCCATCGGCAGACTGGAAACCGCCACAGGGGTGGCAAACAGCGCCACAAGTGCCGCAAATTGCGCACCGCTGAAGCGGTCGCGGAAAAACAGGAACGCCACGCCAATGCCGACAAGGGGAACGAACAGCACGCGCGCCAGCGTGCCGGCAACGATCTCGCGCCGCAGCTCCTTCACCGCCGAAAATTCAAACTGCGCACCCAGCGCCAGCAGGGCAAGCGGGGTGGAGAGGTCGGAAAGATATTCTGCCGCCTTGTAAAGCGGTGCAAGGTCGGATAAACGGAAGGCGATATCCGCACTTGTCAAAAGCCCACGCACGCCAAGCACCAAAAGCCCCGAGAACACCGCAATGATCAACGGATTTTTGATAATACCAAGCAAAATGTCGCGCACGCTCGCCTTTTTCTCACCCCCCGCAAAAAGCGAAAGGCTGATCACCGCCAACACGTTGAACAGCGGCACCGAGGGGGCGGAAAGCAGCGCCGCCGTGGCAATGCCCGCATCCCCAAACAGCAGCGCGGCAAGCGGCAGCCCCACCAGTGCAAAATTCGAGCGGAACACCACCTGCGAAAGCGGTCCGCGCCGCAGCGGGTCCTTTGTGACAAGACAGGAGAAGGGGATAGAAAGCAAAAAGAAGCCGAGGATCACGCAAAGCGCGTAGCCGATATAGCCAAGCGAGATCGAGGCAAAGCCCTCTAACTTATAAATATTCAAAAACAGCGTTACGGGCAAAAATACGCGGAACACCAGCCTGTTTAATGCCTTGGCAAGCTCCATGCGTATCAGTCCAAGCTTTTTTAAGGCATAGCCAAGCGCCACCAGCAAAATGATCGGCAGCACGGCGTTCACGGCAAACAAAAACGAGTCCATCAGCGGCTCCTTTCGGGGGATATTTCACATCAATAGTATTCTACCACACCGCAGCCCTTTTTGCAAGCAAAACAAAAAATCTTTCCGTCGGGCGGCGCCACTCGCCGCGCGCCGGCCGCCGTTGTTGACATTTTTTTGATTTTATGATATGATAAAATTGCAAAAAGACAATCAAAATCCAAGCACAGGAGGGTCTGATGAAAATTTATCGAACGTTGCTTTGTATACTGGCGCTCGTCCTCTTGACTTCCACTTGCGCTTGCCAAACGCAGGAGAGCGACGTAGCCGCTTGGGAACGCCCCATCCCTTCAGATTACAAATTCACGGAGTATTTTAAAAATTTCATTGTAGATAACAGTATCTCTAAAGAAGAAGCTTTAACCACGGAATATGATTTGAATGAGTTGATTTCTTACTTCACCCCTCATCACATACATTTGCCCAAAGATATTAAGACTTCCAATTTAAAAATGGAAGAGATCAACAAGCGATTTCCTATCGAGCTCACGCGCCAAAACGAATATTCCGTTTATAAGGTAAAGCAGGGTGGGTATTACTATGTATTTTGGATTAATACTACCACCGGCTCGATTCTTCAAGAGGATGGCTCTGAAGTTGAAACCGATCTGGAAGCTACTATGTATTTTACCGCCTATTTTTCCGGCGAGTATCCAAGTAAATCGCAGTTTAAAAAATTGAAGCCGGGTACAAGTACGGCACAGGATGTTATTGCACTCGATCCTAATGCTTCTTTTGATTTTTTTAAGTCAACCTACGATACCTCGGACAGCTTTTTGGAAGATGATTGGATTGCTACGGTGCATTATGAAAGGTCCGATAGAAAATCCTACGATTCTATGATTATCCGAGAGGTTACGTTTGCGCGGCGTAGCGAAGCCTATTGCCTTTTTGCTTACATCCTGCCGCAAGACTTGCCGTAACGCAACACACCCCCAACGCGCCCCGCACCGCGCGCCGGCCGCCGTTGTTGACATTTTTTGATTTTATGATATGATAAAATTGCAAAAAGACAATCAAAATCCAAGCACAGGAGGGTCTGATGAAAA
>JAZNNA010000153.1:0-15496 GCA_045580065.1 Eubacteriales bacterium | reverse complement strand
TTCCTTGAGAATGTTAGCTCGTTTCATAGCACTTCCTTCCTGCCCCTTATGGGGCACAACGAAAAAAACTTTTCACTTTACATTATAAAAAAAGATGAATCTTCGTCTATGGACAAAATAAGTCCTGTGTCCAAAATTTGGACACAGGGGCGTTTTTTAACCAATGACAGAAAAAGCGGGATATGCTATACTACAATAAAGAAGACTGCTTGAGGTGAAAATGAAAAAGTTTTTTGGCGATCTGGTCGCCGCGTTGTGGGTATACCCCTTGCGGCTGATCCTGATCATATTGACCTTCCTTTTATACCGTCCAAAGGTGTATTACGAGGGGCCCGCATCCCCTCACCGCCGTGTCAAGTCCCCCACGGTGCTGACCTGCAACCATCTGCGCGGCTGTGACGGCGCCGTGATCTCGGCGATATTTCCGCGCAAGCGCATCCACCCCTTAACGGCAAGGCGCTGGTATAAAACATGGTATCTGTATCCCTTTATGCGCTGTGGCTTTACCATTCCGATCGACCGCGGTGCCACCGCGTGGGTGCATCGCTCGGTAGAGGAGCTGGAAAAGGGGGATAGCGTGCTGATCTTCCCTGAGGGGATGGCGGTGCCGGGGCCGGAGATCCGCCCCTTCAAGCCCGGATTTTTGCTGCTTGCCAAAACGGCAGGCACGCCGGTGCTTCCGCTGTATATGGAGGGGTGCTATAATCGCCCGTTTTTAAAGCGGCTGCGCATTGTGGTGGGCACGCCCTATTATCCTTCCCTTGCCCCCGAGGAGGGGGAGAGCCTGCGGCAGTATTATGACCGCGAATGTAAGATCTTATTTGAAAAGACCGTGGCCCTGCGCGAGCTGCTACATACCAAAAGCAAACGGCGCGCCGGCAAGAAAGGAAACAAAGAAAATGAAAAGAGCTGATATTGTAAAAGAGGCGCGTATGACACACGTGATCGTGTCCTCGCTTCTGGTGCTTTCCGGCGTGTTTATGCTGGCATGGCCCGAGTTTGGGCAAACGATCGCGCGCTATCTGATCGGCGGCAACTTTATCGTGCTTGGCGGGGCGCGTATCCTTGGGTATTTTGCAAATGACCTGTACCGCCTGGCATTTCAATACGATATGGCGTTGGGCGCCTTCGGTGTGATCTTTGGTATTTTGCTGATCATCTCACCGGAAAACGCGCAGCCCGCCATGCCCTACGTGATCGGCGTTTACGTGATGATGGACGCCCTGCTTAAGCTGCAGACCGCCATTGACGCAAAGGCGTTTGGCATGAAGCACTGGTGGGGGCTGCTGACCTCGTCGATCGTGCTTGCGCTTGCGGGCGTGGCGCTTGTTGTTCTTTGCTCACAGCTAAACACCTATCTCGCCATTCCGATCGTGCTGATCCTGGATGGGGGCGAGAGCATCTGGAACACACTTGGTACCGTCCGTGTGCGCACCAAAAAAGAGGGGCGCTACGAGGAGCTGCTTTGATCTTGAAAAGGAGAGTATGAAAAATGGAAAAGATCAGAATTTTTACCGACACCAATGCCGATCTCGGCAAGGATCTGCGCGAGAAGTATGACATTGAGTATTTCAAAATGTGCAACGTGATCGAGGGAGATGTGGTTCCCGCCGACCTTGAATGGAGCAATTTTACCCCCAAGGAATTTTACGATATGCTGCGCGAGGGCAAAAAGCGCGTTTCCACCACGCAGGTTCCCGCCGAGGATTTTCGTACCCGCTTTGCCGCGTGCCTTGAGGCAGGCGAAACGGTGATCTATATCGGCTGTGCGCTGCCCATGTCCGGCACTGTAAACACCGCTGCCGTGGTGGCAAGAGATCTGCTTGCCGCTCACCCCGAGGGCAAGATCTATTGTGTCGACTCGAAAAACTGCTGCCTTGGCGAGGGCATGATGGCCATGCTTGCAGCCGAGCTGCGCAATGCAGGGAAGAGCGCCGAGGAGATCGTTTCTGCCGTTGAGGAGCGCAGACATTACGTAAACCAGTTTGTGACCGTTGGCTCGCTTGACCGCCTGAAAAAGACGGGACGCGTCAAGGGGTCGGCCGCATTTTTCGGCAACCTGCTGGGCGTAAAGCCCATCATCATTTCGGATTACAATGGGCAGAACGCCCCCGTTTGCAAGGTCAAGGGGCGCAATGCCTCGATCGACAAGATGGTGGAGCTGATGCGCGAGGCCGTGATCGAGCCGGAAAAGCAGACCGTGTATATCGAGCATGCGGATTGCCTTGAGGATGCCGAGTACTTAAAGCAAAGAGTGATGGAGCTTGGCTTTGCCGACGTGTACGTCAACACCATCAATCCCATCGTGGGTGCCTGCATCGGCCCCGGCGCGCTTGGCGTTTGGGCTTACGGCAAAAAAGTAGAATACGCGATTTAAGGAGAGATCATGGCAACCTATGAGTTGAACGGCGCTCTGTTTGCCGATATGGTAAGGGGGGGCGCCCAGAACCTGCGCAACAACGCGCAGGTGGTAAACGATCTGAACGTATTTCCCATCCCCGATGGGGATACGGGCGATAATATGAGCCTGACGATGGAGGGGGGCGACGCCGCGCTGCGCGGCGTCGCATCCGGCACCCTTTCCTTTATTGCCGAAAAGTTTGCAAGCGGCACGCTGCTTGGCGCGCGCGGCAACTCCGGCGTGATCCTCTCGCAGTTCTTTGCCGGTGTGGCAAAGGGGCTTTCCGAGGTGGAGCGCGCCGATGCCTTTGCAATGGCCAATGCCTTTCAATGCGGTGTAAAGCAGGCATACGATGCGGTGCTGACCCCCACCGAGGGCACGATCCTGACCGTGGCGCGCGAGGCGACCGAGTATGCTGTACAAAAGCTGCACAGCGGTACCACGCTGGAGGAGTTTTTCGGCAATATCCTGCTTGGCATGAACGAGTCCCTCAAGCACACCCCCGAGCTGCTGCCCATTCTGAAGGAATCCGGCGTGATCGACAGCGGCGGTGCGGGACTTGTGTATATTCTGGAGGGCATGTATAAGATCCTGCGCGGCGAGCGGGTGGAAACCAGCGCTGCCGCTGCCGCCCCTGCGGCGCAGGAGATCGACTTTTCCGCCTTTACTGCCGACAGCGTGATGACCTTCGGCTATTGCACCGAGTGCTTGCTGCAGCTGCAGAACAGCAAGGTGGATGCCGAGCGCTTTGACGTTTCGCTGATCTCGGATCAGCTGACCGCCATGGGGGGCGAGTCTATCGTTGCCGTGAAAAGCGGCACCGTGGTCAAGCTCCACGTGCATACCCTCACCCCCGGCAAGGTGTTTGAGCTTTGCCAGCAGTACGGCGAATTTCTGACCGTCAAGGTGGAAAATATGACGCTGCAGCACAGCGAAGCAGAGGCGCAAAAGCAAGAGGAGCAAGAGGCTCAGCAGCCGCACAAGTCCTTTGCCGTGGTGGCGGTTGCCGCCGGAGAGGGCATCAAGGAAACCTTTTTGTCGCTGGGTGCAGATTACATCGTAGAGGGCGGACAAACGATGAACCCCTCGTCCGAGGATTTTCTTGCCGCGTTTGATATCGTCAATGCGGATACCATCTTTGTGCTGCCCAACAACAGCAACATCGTGCTGACCGCAAGGCAGGCCGCCGCACTGTACGACAAGGCGGACGTCCGCGTGCTGGAAAGCAAGACCGTCGGCGACGGCTACGCCGCCCTGACGATGCTGGATCTTGACAGCAACGATGCGGATGCGATCGCCGAAAACCTGGCGCTTGCCATGGACGGCGTGATCACCGCGCAGGTCACCCGCTCGGTGCGCGACTCGCACCTTGGGGGGCTGGATATTGCCAAAAACGATTTTATCGGCTTTGCGGGCAAGGAGATGCTGGCGGATGCCACCACGCTCCCGGGTGCTGCTACCGATCTGCTTTCCAAGCTGGATATGACAGACCGCGAGGCAATGATCGTGATCTGCGGCAAGGAGTGCAATGCCGAGGCGGCGGATGCCGTGCGCGACTGGATGCGCGAGAATCACCCCCGTATCGAGCTGTTTGAGATCGACGGCGGGCAGGATATCTACCCCTTCATCTTTGTATTGCCTTAAATAAAAAAGCCCCCGTCCGGGGGCTTTTTTTATACCGTTACCTGCAGCTTGGTGCCGCCGTAAGGGGGGAGCGTATGGTGGTTTTCGCCATTGTGGGGGACACAGTGGTAATAGCCCCACAGCTCCAAAAACAGATCCTGTGCCTCTTTGTCATCCAGCAAAAGGTCACCGGAAAACAGACGGAAATAGCGGAAGCGCTTGATATCCTCGCTGCCATAAGGACCGGGGAACTTGGCATAGCGCTTGGCATCCAGAACGGCGCGGATGTACAAAATGCGCCATCTCCAGCTCTTGCGCACGCGCTCGCTGAGGCGGGCGTCTGTTTTTTTGGCGAGAGTCAAGGCGCGCTCGGCATAGCAAAGCTCGGGGTCCTGCTTGGTGCCGATCCTTGTGTGATTATACTCGATGCACTCGCAAAGCTCGATCACGTCATCGGTCACGGCTGCATCGTATTCGTAGTTGATATACTCCGCGTAGATATCCTGCCATTGGCGATCGGGCGTCCAGTAGTAATTGATGCACTGCACCTTGGAGATATCCTCGTAAAGTCCCTCGGAGTAGGGCAGTCCGCCCTGCAGGATGTGCTTGCAGCTATCCCAGATGCCCTGAAAGCGCCGGGGCAGGGGATTTGCGCCAAAGCCGCCCCAGGGGGCAAGGCGCCACATACTGATCTCGGGGAAGTTGACGATCGGCTTGACGGGGGCGTGATCCAGGGCGTATTGCGGGAACGCACCGTGCGAGTCGATCATCACGTAATCCACAAAGCTCATATCTCCCTGCAATCTCTTGTAAAGCCCCGCGTACTCTCCCTCGTCCACGGTGGCGTCAAAGCCCCAGGTGGCAACAATGAATTTGGCATCGGGGCAGATCTCTTTGACGGTGTCGCGGATCCAGGTGACGGCGGTGCAGTACATGTTGGCACCCCACGGGCGGCATTTTTCGCAGCCGCAGCCCCCCTCGTCATAGGGCCAGGTCAGCACGTAGTCCACCCCAAGGTGGGCAAAGGGGGTGATAAAGTGGCGCCAGATATTTTCCATATAGGGGCGCGTGCCGGGCTTGGAGGGGCAGAGGTTGCGCCCAAGATCGCCGCGCAGCTCGGGGAAGCCAAGCGGGGCGGCATCCAGCTCATGCGGGGCGGTGCGCAAGCCCTGGTTGGGGTGCAGGATCACGCCGATCCGCATGCCAAAGCGCTTTGCCGCCGTGAAGATGCGGGTGAGGTTGCTGATCGAGCTGATGAAAAGCTGATCCTCAAAGCTATCCAGATTGACGGCGGGCGTGATGCAGATAACGGTATTGTAGCCCCAAAGCAAAAGATCCTCTAAGTAACGCTCCATTTCCTCAATGGGGGCGTTTTGATACCAGTTGTAAAAATGCACCGCATAATAAATGGCGCGGAAGGAGCAGGCGGGGGTGCTGACACCCTGCGTGGGAACAAGCGTGAAGCTATCCTTTTCCCATTTTGCGCTGTGCAGCGCCTTTCCAACGCCATAATACAGCCCAAGCCCATCGCTGCCCGTGATCCGCCAACCGCCTTCAATAGCCGCGATCTCATAGCTTTCCGCAGCACCGAGTGCGGGATTTACAGCAAGCTCGATCACGCAGCCCGTGTCGGAAAAGCTGGCATTGATGCGCTCGCAGACTCTGGCGCGAAAAAGCGCGGCATGCTGCTCAAATCCGTTTGCGATCAGTTGGATATTCATAAATACTCTCCTTTGCAGGTGATATCATACAAGCTCATTATAGCACATTGGTGGAAAAAAGTCTATACGGTGCGGCGCAAAAAAATTATGCTTTCGTATACGCTTTTTTGTATTGACGGCGCGCCGGATTTCCGTTATAATAGAGGTGTAAAATAAAACAAGGAGGCTATTATGGCAAAGAAGGAAAACGACTTTTTTGACGAGCTGCGCGAGCAGGGCGAGCGCCGTGCGCGTCGCCGCGCAAAAAGCAGCATCAAAAAAATACACACCGCAACCAAGGTGCTGACGGTGCTGTTTTTGCTGATCGGGTTGGTTGCCGGATATGCGGTATGCACCGTAATGTCTAAAAACGACCGCTTTGTGCTGCTTGGCGAAACCAGCTTTTCTATCGACGTGGGCGCCGCTTATACCTATACCGAGCAGGGCGTGGAGGCCGTGTGCTTCGGGCGCGACGTTTCGGGCAAGCTTGTGGTTGAAACCGACCTTGAAAAGGATGCAAACGGCAACTATATTATCCCCACCGACGAGGAGGGCGTGTATACCATTACCTATACCGTAGACGCCTATAAATTTCAAAGCGGTGAGAACGGCGTGATCAAGCGCATCCGCACCTTTACGGTAAACGCAGCAGAGGAGGACGGACGCAATGGCTAAAAGAAAAGCAAGGTTTTCTCTGGCGCTGACGGTCTTTTTGTGCATCGTTGCCGTTGTGGCAGGGTGCGTGGTGGGCTATGCAGCCGCCGCGCTTATCAGCGCCTCGCATTATCACAGTGACGAAGCCCCCAAATCCCTTGTGCAGGGCGAGCTGCAGATCCACTTTTTAGAGCTTGGCAACAAGTACACGGGGGATTGCACCTACATCAAGGCAGGCGAGACCGATATCCTGATCGACGCGGGCTCCAAGACCTCCAGCGTGGAAACGATCACGGCGTATCTTAGCGATTACGTGACCGACGGCAAGCTGGAATACGTGATCGTGACGCACGCGCATCAGGACCACTACGCGGGCTTCACCAAGCAGGACGGCAGCCTGTTTGATCTTTACGAGGTGGGCACCATCATTGATTTTGCCCTCAGTAACCAGGATGACAAGGATAGCTCCAATATGTACGGGCGCTATATCAACGAGCGTGAGGACGAGATCGCCGCAGGCGCCACCCACTACACCGCCGCCGCGTGTGTGGAAAAGCAAAAAACAGACGGCGCGTTTGACCTTGGCTCGGGCGTGACGATGACGGTGCTGGATAGTTATTTTTATTACAACGAGGCAGAAAGCGAAAACGATTATTCTGTTTGCACGCTGTTCAGCTACGGCGACTACAACTACCTTTTTACCGGCGACCTGGAGGAGGACGGCGAGGAGTATTTGGTGGAGATGAATGAATTGCCCGAGGTGGATCTGTACAAGGCAGGGCATCACGGCTCCAAAACGTCCAGCTCCGAGGCACTGCTTTCCGTGATCCAACCCGATATCGTTTGTGTGTGCTGCTGCGCAGGCAGCTCGGAATACACCGACGTGAACGACAATCAGTTCCCGACGCAGGAGTTTATCGACCGCGTTGCCCCCTATACCGACAAGGTGTACGTTACCACGCTTTGTGTGGATTACGACCAAGGCGTGTTCCAATCCATGAACGGCAACATCGCCGTTGTGACGGATAAGACCGGCATCACGGTGAATTGCAGCAGCGACAGCCGCGTGCTGAAGGAATGGGAGTGGTTCAAAAACAACCGCACCTGTCCCGAGGCATGGAAGAGCGCTGTGCCCGCAGCTGCTTAAACAAAGACTGCCCACGGCGAAAAAGTTTCGCTGTGGGCGGTCTTGCTTTTTTTGCCCGGTATGATATAATGGTGATAATAAGAAAGAGGGAGGTGCCGTATGGTAAACGTCAACGATTTTTTAAAGCAAAATGATAACGAGGCGTTTGACGCCGCGATTGCCGCAAGAGGCAAGGACGGTATTGTGGTCATCCCTCCGCGCGAGAGCACCGACGGGCGCGACTATTGGCTGCTTGACCGCGCCATTTTGTTGCCCGAAAACACCACCGTTGTGCTGCAAAATTGTAAGATAAAGCTTTCCGACAAGTGCCGCGATAACTTCTTTCGTTCTGCCAATTGCGGTATCGGGATCGAGGATATCAAGCCGCTTTCCAATATTCACATTCGCGGCGAGGGCAACGCCGTGTTGGAGGGCGCGGATCATCCGCGCGCCACGGGAGATAGTGGCAAGCTGCTTGCCGACCCTTGCCCTTATACCGTAGAGGACCTTTGCCGCCTTGCCGATTGGGTCCCCGAGGAGCGTCGCTTGCCGGAAAAAATACGCGGGCGCGACCGCGGGTCGCACTCCTATGGTACGGACGTCGGCAAGGACGGTGAATCGCAAAGGGGAGATTGGCGTAATATCGGCATTTTGTTTGCCAACGTGTCGCGCTTTTCCATCAGCGGCATTGCCATCAAGAATAGCCATTGCTGGGCGATCTCGCTGGAGGCGTGCTGCGACGGATACGTGCAGCGCATTCACTTTGATGCGTACCGCAAAAGAGAGATCGACGGGCTTTTGCAGGATGTGAAAAACCAGGACGGTATCGACCTGCGCAACGGCTGCCACGATATTACCATCTCGGATATCACCGGCACAACGGGGGATGACGTCATTGCGCTGACTGCCATTGCGGGCAGCACCTACCGCCCCGGCGGTGCTTTGGAAAGCACGCACGTGATGCACTCTGACTGGGCAAGGCGGGAGACCGATATCTACAACGTGATCATCCGCAACGTGCGCGCCTGCTCATACAAATGCCACCTGGTGCGCCTGCTCCCCTGCAACACCCACATCCGGAACGTGGTGATCGACGGCGTGATGGATACCTCGCCCGCAGATGTGGCAAGCGGCGGCATCTTTCTGGGCGACCGCGACGGCGCCTACGGCAAAAATCTGCCGGGAGGGCTGAAAAATATCACGATTTCCAATTTTATTTACAACAGCGATCAAAAGGCGATCCGTCTGGACGGATATTTACAGGACAGTGTGATCACCAACGTGGTCAGCACACGCTCGCCGTACCCTGCGGTGGCTGTGGCGCGCGAGAACGGCATACAAAACGTAACTATAAGCAACGTGACAACGCCCGAGGGAGTTCCTGCGGTGCAGCAGGTATAAAGAGGAGGAACACATGGTAAACGTCAATAATTTTTTAAAGCAAGGCGATAACGAGGCATTTGACGCCGCGATCGCTGCAAGAGGCAAGGATGGCATCGTGATGATCCCACCGCGCGAGAGCGCAGACGGGCGCGACTATTGGCTGCTTGACCGCGCGATCCTGTTGCCCGAAAACACTACCGTTATCCTGCAAAACTGCAAGATCAAGCTTTCCGACAAGTGCCGCGATAACTTCTTCCGTTCCGCCAACTGCGGCATCGGGATCGAGGATATCAAGCCGTTTTCCAACATTCACATCAAGGGCGAGGGCAACGCCGTGCTGGAGGGCGCGGATCATCCGCGCGCCACGGGCGATGGCAGCAAGGTGCTGAAGAACCCCTGCCCCTTCACGGTGGAGGATATTTGCCAATACGCAGACTGGGTCCCTGCCGAGCGTAAAACGCCACAGCAGATCACCTTTGCCGACAGACACGATTGCTCCTACGGCACGGACGCGGGCAAGGAGGGCGAGCGCCAGAAGGGAGATTGGCGCGGCATCGGCATTCTGCTTGCCAACGTGTCGCATTTTTCCGTTAGTGGCATCACGGTGCGCGAAAGCCACGGCTGGGCGATCTCGCTGGAGGCCTGCAGCGAAGGATATCTGCAAGGGATCCACTTTGATGCGCGTATGAATAAGATGATCGACGGGATGCTGCAGAATATGGAAAATCAGGACGGCATCGACCTGCGCAACGGCTGTCACGATATCACCATTTCGGATATTTCCGGAGAAACGGGGGATGACGTGATTGCCCTGACTGCCATTGCTTCTAAGCGCCGTGACCTCAAAAGCGGCACGGTCGAAAGCACGCATATCATGCACAACGATTGGTCGCGCCGCGATCCGGATATCTATAACGTGATCATCCGCAACGTGCGCGCTTACTCCTCACTTTGCTATCTTGTGCGCCTTTTGCCCTGCGAGTGTCAGATCCGCAACGTGATCATCGACGGCGTGATCGATACCTCGCCCGCGGGGCACACCTGCGGCGGCATCTTCTTTGGCGAGAAGGACACCGTCTACGGCAGAAATCTGCCGGGGAGCCTAAAAAACGTTACCGTTTCCAACCTTGTGTACAACGGCGAGAAAAAGGCAGTGCGCATCGACGGCTATCTGCAGGATAGCGCGATCACAAACGTGGTTGCCACACGCACGAAGTTCCCCGTAGTGTCGGTTTTGCGCGAGAACGGTCTGCAAAACGTAAAAATTTCCAACATCGTCGCCCCCGAGGGCGGCGAGGAGATCGGCAAAGCATAAGAAAAAAGCACCCATATGGGTGCTTTTTTCTTATGCTACAAATTGGATCAGCAGCAAAAAGGCAAGGCCGTAATAGCTCAGCACCGCCACAAGATCGTTGACGGTGGTGATCAGCGGGCCGGATGCCACGGCGGGGTCCACGCCAAAGCGATACAGCGTGATGGGGATCGCCGCTCCCGTAAAGCCGGAAACCGTCATGGCAAAGCACATTGCGCCCCCAACGCAGGCGGCGGCTGAGAGGGTGAAGGAGTAGGTGTATCCCCCAAAGGCACCGAGATAGATGCCCACCAGCAAAAAGGAGAAAAGCCCAAGCGCCACGCCGTTGCACAGCGCCACACCGGTCTCGCGCCAGACGGTGGCAAGCTGATCCCGCAGGCGCAGCTTTTCCTCTGTGCCGATCCTGCGCACGGTAACGGCAAGCGATTGCGTGCCCACGTTGCCCGCCATGCCAAGGATCAGCGATTGGAATGCCACGATCATCGGCAAGCGTGCCACCACGCCCTCAAAGGCGCTGACCACGGCAGATACCGCCAAACCCATAAACAGCAAAATGACCAGCCACGGTACGCGTTTTCTCATGCTTTTCCAAAGCGGCTCGTCAGGCTCGCCTTCGCCGGAAAGCGCTGCCAGCTTGGCGTAATCATCGCCGCGCTCGGCATCTACCATTTCGGTGATATCGCCGGCGGTCAGCACGCCAAGCAGCGTGTTTTGCTCTGCCGACAGCACGGGGATCAGATCCTCGTCGTAGCCGCGCAGGCGCTCTACGTTTTGCGAGATGCTGTCCTTGTCGTATACGTAGGGGAAGGCGGTGTAGATCAGCCTTTCCAGCTCGTCCTCGCCCCTTGCCACGATCAGCTCGGTCAGGTCGATGGCGCCGTAAAAGCAGCCGCTTTCATCCGTGACAAAGATCGTGTGGATATTGTCGTTTTCCGCCGCCTGATCGATCAGGGCGCGCATGGCGCTCTTTACGGTAGAGCTGCGCGGGATCACAATAAAATTTGTGCTCATATAGCTGCCGATCTCGTCCTCGTCGTAGGAGTCAAGCAGCGCGATCTCCTCCTTGACCTCGGTATCCTCAATGTGCTGCAGCACCTCGGCGCGCACGTCGCCGTCCAGGTCCTCCAGGGCCTCCAGCGCCTCGTCGGCATCCATTTGCTCGATGATATCCGCGGCCTTTTGGGCGCCCAGCTCCAAAAGGTAGGTGCCGGCATCCTCCAAATAGGATACGATATCCGACATGGCCTCGTATCCAAGGGCAGAGAGCAAGCGCTCGCGCTCCTCGTGCGACAGCTCCTCTAACACCACGGCAATATCTCTGTCGTGGAATTTCTCCAGCGCCTCGCGCATTTGCGGGGCAGGGCATTCGCGCATGATCGCAAGGATCGCCGCGCTGTGATCTCTTTTTTCAAATTCAAGCAGATCGCTGTTCATAAAAAAAGCTCCTTTCTTTGAAAAAGGAGCCTTTCAGACAGCAGAAAATGATGCCGCAAGGATAGCATTGGCGGCATGAAAAAGCACCTTTTTCCGGATGTAATGTCTACTTTGACTGTTACTGTCAGTGCTCATTTCATCACCCCCTGTTGCACCTATGATTAGTATAGCACGTTCACAGAGAAAAATCAATCCCTGCGCAACAAAAAACGGGGCGCCCTGCGGCGCCCCGTTGTTGCGGTCATTTCTTTTCGATCACGCGGGCAAAAAATACGGCAGCCTCGCCGCGCGTCAGCGCGCTTGCGGGAGCGAGTGTACCGTCCTGCATGGTGGAAAGATAGCCCCCCTCATAGGCGGCGTACAGCGCATCCACCACCGATACGGGGATGCTGCCGTGATCCTCCACCGTTTCGCTGTATCCGGGGACAGAGAGCCCCAGCACCTTTGCGGCAATGCTTGCCGCCTCCGCACGAGTGATGGGATCCTGTGGACGGAATACCGTATCCTCACCCAGATATCCCCGCTCGCGGGCGTAGCGGATCGCGCCCTTCATTCCCTTTGGGATCTCGGCATCGTCGGTGTACCCCGTGCTGTCGGCCTCGGGGAACGGCACCTCGGCAGCCTTCAGTAAAACGGCAACAAAGGCGGCGCGCGTTAAGGTGCGCTCGGGGTTAAAGTAATGCTTTCCGCCCATGCGCTCGCCACTCATCAGCCCCTTTTGTGCAAGCAGCAGGGCAGCAGAATGTGTACCGTTATGGGGGATATCCTCAAACAGATATCCGCTCTCCAGCTCGCGCACCAAAACGCTGACGGTGCAGGGCTCGCAAAAGGCGCCGTGTGCATCCTGCACGCGCCACACAAAGCTATCCTCGCCACAAAAGCCCTCGGCCGGGGAGTAGGTAAACGCGCCGGTCGCGCTATCCAGCGCCAGTGTGCCGTGCGCGGGGTAGGACACCACCTCAAAGGAAAGGGCATCTCCCTCGGGGTCCTCGGCTGCCAGTATGCCGCTTTGCGCAAGCGAGGCGTGGGTGGATACCGCCGTGACCGAGCCCGTGGGGGCAGGGCAGCAGTTTGCCCCGTCGGTCAGCGAAAGGCGGCAGCAAAGCTCGTAGCCCGCAGCGCCTGCGGCTGTTTGCGGCACAAAGGAGAAGGCGGCATCGCCTGCCTGCTCGCCCGGCACAAAGGTGAGGTAGGAAAGATTGTCGCGCGTTACCGTTTGCCCCACGCTGACCTCACCGTATCCAAGCATCAGCTCCCCTGCGGTGGCATCGGGCAGGGCAGTAACGGTGATGGCGCTTACCTTGCCACCCTGCAGGGTATTGTCAAAAAAGGCGGCGTCAAAGGTGATCTGCTCCCCCTCGGGGGCGGCTGCCACCAGCACCGCCTTGTCAGCCAGATGCTGCAGCCCCGTGCTGATGCAGGGGGACTTTGGCTCGCTGATGCCAAACAAAAGAAAGGCGGCGGCCGTGATGCCCGCTGCCACAGTGGCGCAAAGCCCAAGCCCCAAGAGGTGCTTTTTACTTTTTTTCATAGTAATTGCCTCGCTTTACTAAAGTTTTTCGTTATACCATATGTCGCGCGCCCCCGCTTTATGCAAGCCCGTTTTTTGCCGAATGCAGCGTCATTTCTCGCACAAAAGGTGAAAAAAGCAAGGAAAACACACAAAAAAGAGCGGATTTTTGCAGTTTTGCGCGCAAAATCTTGCAATATTCTATTGACATGGAAATAAAAGCTGTGATATAATATAAAGGTATTAGTAAATCCCTATAGGTTTGCTTATTCAAACTTTATTTCCGGAGGAAATTACAATGATTAAAAACGCTTACCTTGCACAAGTGCTGGAAAACGTAAAAAAGCGCAACCCCGGTGAGACCGAGTTCCACCAGACGGTTGCTGAGGTGCTTGAGTCGCTTGAGCCCGTTGTGGAAAAAAGCCCCGAGTTTATCGAGCAGGGCATTATCGACCTGATCGTAGAGCCTGAGCGCGTGATCAAGTTCCGCGTTCCGTGGGTAGACGACCAGGGTAAGGTACAGGTCAACCGCGGCTACCGCGTACAGTTCAACAGCGCGATCGGCCCCTACAAGGGCGGCCTTCCCTTCCATCCCACCGTTAACGAGAGCATTATGAAGTTCCTTGGCTTCGAGCAGACCTTCAAAAACTCCCTCACCAGCCTTCCTATGGGCGGCGGTAAGGGCGGCTCTGACTTTGATCCTCAGGGCAAGTCTGACGCAGAGGTCATGCGCTTCTGCCAGAGCTTTATGACCGAGCTGCAGAAGTACATCGGCGCCAACACCGACGTACCCGCACGCGACATTGGCGTTGGCGCACGCGAGATCGGCTATCTGTTTGGCCAGTACAAGCGCCTCCGTGACGAGTTCACCGGCGTGCTGACCGGCAAGGGCATGCCCTACGGCGGCTCTATCCTGCGCCCCGAGGCTACCGGCTTTGGCGCCGTTTACTACACCGTTGATATGCTCAACTACTTTGGCGACGATATCAAGGGCAAGACCTTTGCTATCTCCGGCTTTGGCAACGTGGCCTGGGGTGCCGTTACCAAGATCAACGAGCTGGGCGGCAAGGTGCTGACCATCTCCGGTCCTGACGGCTACATCTACGATCCCGACGGTGTTGGCACCAAGGAAAAGATCGACTACATGCTTGAAATGCGCGCATCCTGCCGCAACCGCGTTCAGGATTACGCTGACAAGTTCGGCGTTGAGTTCTTCCCCAAGCAGAAGCCCTGGGGCATCAAGGCCGACATTATGATGCCCTGCGCAACCCAGAACGAGGTTGGTATGGCAGAGGCTGAGGCTATGGTCAAGAACGGCCTGAAGTACTACGTTGAGGTTGCAAACATGCCCACCACCAACGAGGCAGTTGCTTACCTGAAGGCAAACGGTGTGATCGTTGCTCCCTCCAAGGCAGTAAACGCAGGCGGCGTATCCGTTTCCGGTCTGGAAATGTCCCAGAACTCCATGCGCTACAACTGGACCGCAGAGGAGGTTGACGCCAAGCTGCACATGATCATGTCCAACATCTTCAAGGCATCTATCGACGCCGCACACGAGTACGGCCTTGGTGACGACCTTGTTGCCGGTGCAAACATCGCAGGCTTCCTTAAGGTTGCCCGCGCAATGCTTGCCTTTGGCGTGTGCTAATAGATCACTGATACATACAAAAGCAGGCAGGCGCCTTGGCGCCTGCCTGCTTTTTGCTTTGGGAAATAAAAAAACCCGTGTGAACCACGGGTTTTTTTATGTTGTGGGAATTAGTCCTCAACAAGAGTGTAGGTAAGAGCACCGATCTTGATGGAGCCGTCTTCGTTCTCAACAAAGGTCTGAGTGCTGGTCTTCTCTTCGCCGTCAGCGTTTTCCCAAGTAAAGGTGATCTCGCCGTCCTTTACCTTGTAGGTGCCCTCGAAGGACTCGTCGCCAACCTTGTTACCAAGAAGGTAAACGTCAAGTGCGAACTTGTTGCCCTTGAAGGTGTACTCGGAGTAGGTCTTGGTGAGGCTCTTGTCACCGGTGTAGTAGGTGCCGGCCTTGATACCGCCGCAGGATGCGAGCATTACGCAAAGCATAGCAGCAACCAAAACGAGAGAAAGTACACTTGCAAACTTTTTCATTGTGGATATCCTCCTGAATAAAAATGTTTTGGATTTTGGCATATGCCAAATTCACTATAGTGTATTATAACACTAACAAACGAAAAAAGCAAGTGGTTTTTGAAAAAAATATGAACATTTTTTTGCGAAAAAGCACATCTGCTATGCGCATATAGCACAAATCAAGCCTTTGCCCAGGTGGTGCCCTGTGCGGTATCGGTCAGCACAATGCCCTTTGCCAAAAGCTCGGCGCGGATGC
>JAZNNA010000152.1:0-12131 GCA_045580065.1 Eubacteriales bacterium | reverse complement strand
AATACGGACAGGATTACAACGGAACCGAAAGCAGAACCGAATCCGGCCCATGCATTTTCTACCAGATTCATGATGGCCTGAGCACCTTCGCTCTTGCTGCTGGCGATGAAGTATGCAATAACCGCTACGATCAGCACTACGATACGGCCTACCCACATCACTTCTCTGTCAGAAGCATTTTTGCGGAGAATCGGCTTGTAGATGTCGGAGGTAAAGGAGGAGGAGGCAACCAGAAGCTGGCTGTCTGCCGTGGACATTGAGGCCGCGATGATCGCAGAAAGCAGGATGCCGGCGATAAAGGCAGGGAAGATGTCGCGGGAGAGCGAGATAAAGATCATCTTTTGCTTATCCGCAACAAGAAGCTCGGTGCCAATGGTAGTCATACGGCCAAGCAGCGCGATTACGATCACGGCTGCAAGAGAGAGCACGACCCAAGAGCAAGCCACGATGGCGGATTTCTTTGCCATGGAGGGCTTTTTGATGGACATAAAGCGAACAAGAATGTGGGGCATACCAAAGTAGCCGATGCCCCAGGCAAGACCGTTAACGATCTCAATGACGGGGGCCTTAAAGAGATTGCCGACGAAGGAGTAGTCGGCGCCGGAAATGCTTTTTACGGGGAGATCAAGCAGCTCGGGGGCGAGATCGCGAGCAAAAATCATAACAAGCGGAACGGCAAGCACGGCGGCAAGCATCAAAAGGCCCTGGAAGAAGTCGGTCCAGCAAACGGCCTTGTAGCCACCAAGGAAGGTGTAAACGATCAGGATGGCTGCAAAGATCAGCAATGCCACAGATTCCTTTACGTTCGGGAACAGATCGGTGATCACGGTTGCGCCGGCAACGAATGCAGAGGCAACGTAAACGGTGAAGCAAACCAGAAATACCACTGCACAAACGATCTGCAGCACAGGGGACTTGGTCAAAAAGCGGTTGGAAAGATATTGGGGCAGGGTGATCGAGTCGTTCGCAGCAGCAGAGAAGCGGCGCAGACGGCCTGCAACCAAAACCCAGTTGGCAATGGTACCGGCGGCAAGACCGATGCCGATCCAGGCTTGTCCAAGACCAAAGGCGAGAATGCTGCCGGGCAGACCCATCAAAAGCCAAGCGCTCATATCAGAGGCTTGGGCACTCATGGCGGTGACCCAGGGACCCATTTTTCTGCCGCCAAGGAAATAATCCTTATCGGAGGTGCTCTTTTCCTTTATAAAAAAGAACACGCCGATGCCGATCATTGCCACAAAGTAGAGGATGAGGGCAAGAAGTTCAAAATTCAAAATAACGACCTCGCTTTCAAAGATAAAATCTAAAAATCTTGCAGAGAAGATTAATAATAAAAAATTATAGCATATTTTTTTTTATATGTCAATGGAAGAAAAAAATTTTTCACTTATCACCATTTACACTTTATTGTGTGAGATTGTGGGTTTTTTCAAAAGAAAAGCAGTAAATTTGTCATTTTCGTAGAGAAGGGGGTAAAAAATCACAAAAAAGGCATTGACAAATTGGGTAAAATGCGCTATAATATAAATAAATTTCAACAAGGGGGAAAAACGATGCCGCGTTTCTTTGTAACAAGTAGCCAAATTGAAAACGGCATTGTGACCGTCATCGGCGACGATGCGCACCACATATCCCGTGCCTTGCGCATGGCTGTGGGCGACGTGATCACCGTTTGCGATATGCAGCGGCGTGAGTACAGCTGCGAGCTGACGGATTTTTTACCCGACCGTGTGCTTGGCCGTGTGCTTTCAGTTACCAAAGCGCAAACCGAGCCGCCTGCCGAGATCACCCTGTATCAGGCACTCCCGAAGGGGGATAAGCTGGATAGCATCATCCAAAAGGCGGTGGAATGCGGCGTTTCGCGTATCGTTCCGTTTGAAAGCGAGCGGTGCGTGGTGCGTTGTAAAAAAGAGGCCGAGGCACATAAGACCGAGCGGCGTAACCGCATCTCACTTGAGGCGGCAAAGCAATCCGGCAGGGGCGTGATCCCTGCGGTTTTGCCCACCGTCACCTTTTCTGAGATGCTTGATATGGCTGCCGGGGCGCAAACCGTTCTTTTTTGTTACGAAGGGGACGGGACCGAGCCGATCGGCACTCTTTTAAAGCAAATGACTCCAAACGCCACCGAAAGCATTGCCATCATCATTGGCAGCGAAGGTGGCTTTTCGCTCGCCGAGGCACAAAAAGCAAAGGAAAGCGGCTTTTTGATGGCGGGGCTTGGCCCGCGCATTTTGCGTACCGAAACGGCTTCCGGCTTTGCACTTGCCTGCATTGCCTGCGCACTGGAGCTTGGCGGTTTGTCGTAAATGGCAAAAAAAGTTCGCTTTTTTTGTAAAAAGTGGCAAAACCCTATTGCAAAATCACGAAAAATCGTGTAAAATATAAGTAATTCTATGCAAATCACATATAAAAAGCAAAAGGATGAGAGGTTACATTTATGTCTAACAGATTGTTTCAAGGCGTGATCCATCAGATGAAGGACGCGATCGACCGCGTGATCGGCGTGATCGACGAAAACGGCGTTATCATCTCCTGCTCCGAGCTTTCTAAGATCGGCCACGTAAAGCAGGGCGTGCGCGATGAGCTTGCTTACGCTTCTGAAAAGGTAACAACCGGCGGCTATACCTATTCTCCCATTTCCGGCGGCGCGAAGGCCGAGTATATCGTGTTTGTAGAGGGCGAGGACCATATGGCAGAGAAGATGTGCAAGCTTCTTGCCGTATCCCTTGGGAATATCAAAAACCTTTACGACGAAAAATACGATAAGGGCTCCTTTATCAAAAATATCATTTTGGACAACATTCTGCCCAGCGATATTTACATCAAGAGCAAGGAGCTGCATTTCAACACCGAAGAGGTGCGCATCGTCTTTTTGATCAAGTTCTTTGGAAAGACGGATATGATGCCCTTCGAAATGCTGCAAAACATGTTCCCGGATAAGTCCAAGGACTACGTGATCAGCGTTGGCGAGCACGATATCGTGCTGGTCAAGGAGGTCAAGCCCGGGATCGACAGCAAGGAGATCGAGCGTATTGCCACCAACATTGCCGATACCCTCAGCACCGAGTTTTATGCAAAGGTCGCTATCGGTATCTCTACCGCTGTTGACAATATCAAGGATCTTGCCCGTGCCTATAAGGAAGCACAGGTCGCCATTGAGGTGGGCAAGGTGTTTGAAACTGAAAAGAATATCATCAGCTACGAAAATCTTGGCATTGGCCGTCTGATCTATCAGCTGCCCACCACCCTTTGCGAAATGTTCCTGCAAGAGGTGTTCAAGAAGGGAAGCCTGGATTCTCTCGACCGCGAAACGCTGATGACCATTCAGTCCTTCTTTGAAAATAACCTCAACGTTTCTGAAACCTCACGTAAGCTTTTTGTACACCGTAACACTCTTGTTTACCGCTTGGAAAAGATCCGCAAGCTCACAGGCCTTGACCTGCGCGAGTTTGAGCATGCCATTACCTTCAAGGTGGCATTGATGGTAAAGAAATACCTCAATTCCAAGCCCTCTAAGTATTAATCAATAATTTCTGTGGGTAAGCGTATCCTGGATGCGCTTACCCATGGTTGCGTTATTTTGCCGACTGTCGAGCATGTGCTTTTTGAGCCTCTCGGATAGAAAGGTAGCAGATTTTATGATTTTGCAATTTTCCATTTCAAAAAAACAGTTAAAAAAACAGTCACAGGAGATCGAGGCTGCCGTGCGGGGCGCTATTCCCGAGGCGGGAGTGGAGCTTGATACCAAGCGCGGCGTGCTGCGCGTGCATCTCCCACCGGAGGCTGACCCCATTGCCGCAGCCGACACCTTGAATATGGCCTTTACAGGCATCGGTGTGCAGGCCAGGCGCGTACCGGCCGATCCGTTTATCGGTGGTATGAGGCAGGAAATGCCCCCGGTGCAGATGATACCGTCCCAACCGCAGACCGTGCGTCTTTCGGTATTCATCATCTCCCTGATCAGCGTGGCGCTTGCCGTTGCGGTGGTTGCATTCAGCTTTTCCGCAATGATATTTGGCGGTCCGCTCGGCTTTGGAAGCGAGCAAACGCTTGGCACGGGAGAGCAAGAGGGTGAGGATTATGCCGGCAAGATCGCACTGGTTGACAAAATATTTGAAGAGTACAGCCTTTACGATACAAACGGCCAGCTGCTGCTTGACGAAATGCTGAAGGCGTATGCCGCTGCCACCGGCGACAAATATGCCGCTTATTACACGCCCGAGGAGTTTGCACTTTTGATGACGGAGATGGAAAGCGGCGCCGTTGGCGTTGGCGTGACCGTCACCTGGGATGCTGACACCGGCGAGATCGTGATCATTCAGGTGGCTCCCGCCTCTCCTGCCGCCGCAGCCGGCGTGCTGCCGGGTGACCGCATTGTTAAGATCGGCAGCATTGCACAGGGCGAGCTTGTCAGCACGATGAGCTATGAGGTCGCTATGACCAAAATGGCAGGTGCCGAGGGGACCGTGGCACAGTTTGTCGTGTCAAGAAACGGCACCGAGATCGAGTTTTCGATCACCCGCGCCGCCTTTACCGTGGTATCGGCCGAGGGCTTTGTGTCCACCACCAACCCTAAGGTTGGTGTGGTGCGCATTTCCGGATTTGAGGCTAAGACCCCCAAGCAATTCAAGGATGCGATGAACGCCCTGATCTCTGCGGGCTGTGAGCGCTTTGTGTTTGACGTGCGCAACAATCCCGGCGGCGAGCAAAAATCCATTACCGCCGTACTTTCTTACTTTTTAAACGAAAACGACACGGTGCTCAGCACCGTTGCCAAGGATGGCACCACCACCTATTATAAGGTCGAGGCGGTGAATTACGATAACGAATATGCCGATTGCAGCATTTTGCGTAACGAGATCGGTATGTATCGCAATTACCAGAGCGTGGTGCTGACAAACGGCAATACCGCAAGCGCGGCCGAGCTGTTTACGGCCGGCCTTGCCGATTACGGCCTTACCACCGTGGTGGGTACCACCACCTTTGGCAAGGGAATTATCCAAAGCGTGATCGACCTTTCCTCTCTCGGCTACGGCTACAAGGGGGGCTTAAAGCTGACCACAGGCTACTATATGCCGCCCTCCGGTGTAAACTACGATGGCGTTGGTATCATCCCCAGCGTTGTGGTAGAGCTGGACGGGGCATATGCCAATACCAGCCTGTATCTGCTTTCCGAGCAGCAGGACAATCAACTGCAGGCCGCCATTTCTGCGGTGCTTGCAAAATAATTTGAAATTTATTGAACAGAGGAGAATATAACCATGGCTAACGAAAAAAAGCTGACAATGACACAAGAAGGCTATGACGAGCTTGTCAAGGAGCTGAATTGGCGCGAGGGCGAGGAGCGCGAGCGCATTAAAAATGATATCGTAGTAGCACGCGGCTTCGGCGACCTTTCCGAGAACGCTGAGTATGATGCCGCAAGAAACGCACAGGCAGAAAACGAGGCACGCATCCTGCAGCTTCGTTCTGATATCGAAAATGCCGAGGTTATGGATGCCTCTTCTCTGGTAAAGGGCATTGTCAACATCGGTACCGTTGTGAAGGTGGTTGACGAAAAGAGCAACCGCGAAATGACCTTCCGTATCGTTGGCTCTAACGAGGTGGATATTGCCGCAGGCAAGATCTCTGACGTTTCTCCCGTGGGCCGTGCGCTGATCGGCCACAAGGCGGGCGACGTCGTTACCGATACCGTAGAGGCTTCCAACTACACCTTCACCTACCGCGTTGTAGAAGTTACCCGCGACTGATAAGGAGTTTATCATGGCTGAAGATATGAGAAAAGAGGCTGCCTCTGCAGCTGAGGAGGTCAATCTCTCTGACGTTATCCGTGTACGTCACGAAAAGCTTGCCGCCCTGCGCGAGGCAGGCAACGACCCCTTCCAGATCACCAAATATCCCCAAAATGCTTACTCTGCCGATATCAAGGAGCGCTTTGCCGATCTTGAGGCGGAGGCTGAAACCGACGTTGAGGTCTGCCTTGCGGGCCGTATGATGACCAAGCGCGTGATGGGCAAGGCAAGCTTTGCACACTTGCGCGACGATAAGGGAGATATCCAGATCTACGTGCGCCGTGACGTGATCGGCGACGAGCCTTACGCAGGCTTTAAAAAGATGGATATCGGTGATATCATCGGTGTAAAGGGCATTGTGTTCCGCACCAAGATGGGCGAGATCAGCATCCGCTGCACCGAGCTTGTGCTGCTTTCCAAAAGCCTGCTCCCCCTGCCCGAAAAGTTCCACGGCCTGAAGGACCAGGAAATGCGCTACCGTCAGCGTTACGTTGACCTGATCGTAAACCCCGAGGTGAAGCAGACCTTTGTCAAGCGCAGCCTTATTCTGCGCGAGCTGCGCGCCTTCCTTGACTCCAAGGGATTTCTGGAGGTGGATACCCCCATTCTTACCCCCTTTGAGATCGGTGCCTCGGCCCGCCCCTTTATGACGCATCACAACACCCTTGATATGGATATGGTGCTGCGCATCGAAACCGAGCTTTACTTAAAGCGACTGATCGTTGGCGGTATGGATCGCGTTTACGAGGTGGGACGTATCTTCCGTAACGAGGGCATGGACCCCAAGCACAACCCCGAATTTACCTCGATCGAGCTGTACCAGGCGTACACTGATTACCACGCACTGATGGATCTGGTAGAGGAAATGATGCGCACCGTTGCCGAAAAGGTTTGCGGCAGCCTTGTGATCCCTTACTGCGGTCATCAGATCGACCTTGGCCACTGGGAGCGTATGACGATGCTGGAGGCTGTCAAGAAGTACAGCGGCGTTGACTTTAACGAGATCCATAGCGACGAGGAAGCGATCGCCATCGCCAAGGAAAAGCACGTTGAGCTGCCCGAGGTGCCCACCAAGGGCGCGATCCTTGCAGAGTTCTTTGACGCTTTTGTTGAAGAAAACCTGATCCAGCCCACCTTTATTTACGATTACCCGGTAGAGATCAGCCCCCTTGCAAAACGCAAGCCCGAGGATCCTGCCTTTACCGAGCGCTTTGAGTACTTTATCAATGCAACTGAGTTTGGCAACGCCTTCTCCGGGCTGAACGACCCCATCGACCAGAAGGGCCGCTTTGAGCGCCAGGTTGCGGAGCGCAAGGCGCTTGACCCCAACTGCCGCGCGCAGGTGGATTACGACTACGTGACTGCGCTGGAGTACGGTCTGCCCCCCACAGGCGGCCTGGGCTTTGGTGTGGACCGCTTGGTCATGCTGCTTACCGACAGCCCCTCGATCCGCGACGTGCTGTTGTTCCCGACGATGAAGCCGCTTGACTGAACGACGATAAAGAATTGACAAAACGCCTACCGCAAATGCGGTAGGCGTTTTGAGAAAGGGAAGGGCGTATGCAAGACCCCAAAAAGCAAGAAGAAAAGCTGCAGGGCGGCGACATTCACGTTCCGCCAACGTTACGCGCAAGACGGCGTGAGCGCGAGCACGGAAGGGTGTATAAGTGGTTTGATAATTTTTGGTATCACCATAAGTGGAAAACCATTATTTCACTCTCTCTTGCCGTGATCATCCTTGTTTGCACGCTGCAGATGTGCCAAAGAGAAGAGACCGGTGATCTTTCCATCGTTCTGGCAGGTCCGTATGCCTTTACAACGGAAAACACCAACAAGGCAGACCTTGAAAAATGCCTTTCTCTCTATCTCCCGAGTGATTACAACGGCGACGGCAAGCGCAGCGCAGATCTCGTGATCTACTCGCTGTATTCCAAGGAGCAGATCGAGGAGCTGCGTAGCCGCGTTGACGAAAACGGTGACCCTGCACCGATCCAGATCAATACCATGGCCAACTCGCAGGAATATAACAACTATAACACCTACAAAATGACGGGGGAGAGCCCCGTGATGCTGCTTGACCCCTGGCTTTTTGAGGAAATGGCGGGAAATAGCGAGCATTTGGCAGAAATAGAGGCCTTGTTTTCTACCGTGCCGCAGGGTGCGATCTATGTGTCTGATGCCGATGGTGTAAGCCGCTGCTTTGGTGTGCGCCTTGGGGATACCGCGCTGTATCAAAACAACATTGCCATGCAGGTCCTCTCGCCGGATAGTGTGCTTTGCATCATGCATCCGCTGGCCTATTCTTCGGAGGAAAGCTATAATCAAAGCGTGGCATATTTCGCCTCGCTTGTGGGTATCAGCGCCTCTTGATATTCTGCAAAAGTAAAAAACAAATGCCCCTTTTTATTGTTTAAAACGATAACAAAAGATTAAAACGCAAGTAAAAACAGTTCTAATAAAAAGGGAAAAACAGACATAATTTAACCAAAATCCACACAAAGAGCAGCAAGGAAAAATCCGGCTGCTCTTTTTTGCTCCCTAAATCTTGACATTTTTTTATCTTTACTGTATAATAATATTTTAGATATTCTTTTAGGGGGTGCGCGTATGTCGCAACTGTCTGTAGATCAATCTGCCGTGGCGGCCGTTCGCGCGCACACGGCTGTACAAAGCGCGCGCGAGGGTGTGGCTCCCGGCTGCTTTGTGCTGACCTTTGGCTGCCAGCAAAACGTGGCTGACAGCGAAAAACTGATGGGGCTTGCAAAGCAAATGGGCTACCGTCCCGTGCAGGCACCGGAGCAGGCCTCGCTGATCCTTGTCAACACCTGCGCCATCCGCGAGCATGCGGAGATCAAGGCGCTTTCCATCGTGGGGCAGTATAAGCATTTAAAAGAGAAAAATCCTTCGCTGATCATCGGTGTCTGCGGTTGTATGGTGGTGCAGGAGCATCGCCGCGAGCAATTAAAGCGCAGCTATCCTTACGTCAGCTTTGTGCTTGGCACCTCGGTGCTGCACCGCTTGCCGGAAACGCTGGCCCGCGTGCTTGCAGAGAAAAAGCGACGCTTTGACACAGCAGAGGAGTGTGTGATCGCCGAGGGCGTGCCCGTGGTGCGCGAAAGTAACTATCGCGCCTGGGTCAGCATTATGTATGGCTGCAACAATTTTTGCTCCTACTGCATCGTTCCTTACGTGCGCGGGCGAGAGCGCAGTCGCGAGCCGCAGGATGTGATCGCCGAGGTCAGGGAGCTTGTGGCCAAAGGGTATAAGGATATCACCCTGCTTGGGCAAAACGTCAATTCCTACGGCAAGGGGCGTGCGGACGGTTATGATTTTGCCGATCTGCTTGCAGATCTTGACGCGATCGAGGGGGATTTCTTGCTCCGCTTTATGACAAGCCACCCCAAGGATGCCTCTAAAAAGCTGGTGGACGTGATGGCACGCGGCAAGCATATTGCGCGGCATTTCCATCTGCCGCTGCAGTCGGGAAGTGATGACGTGCTGCTGCGTATGAACCGCCACTATGACAAGGCAAAATATTTGGAGATCCTGGATTATATGCGCGAGAAGATGCCGGATATCGCCGTGACCTCCGATATCATCGTGGGCTTTCCCGGTGAGAGCGATGCAGACTTTGAGGATACGCTTTCCATGCTGCGCCGCGCGAGATTCGACGCGCTGTTTTCCTTTATCTACTCACCGCGAAAGGGAACTCCCGCCGCCGTGATGGAAGCCCCCGTGCCGCGCGAGGTGCAAAACGCGCGCTTTGACCGCTTGCTTGCCCTGCAGGAGGAGATCGCGCTTGAAAAAAATCAACCGATGCTTGACAAAGCCGTGCGCGTGCTGTGTGACGGTGCAAGCAAGACCGACGACCGGATGCTTTCCGGCCGCACCTTGGAAAATAAGATCGTATTTTTCCCCGACGACGGCACACCCGCGGGGGAATTCGTTACGGTTGAGATCGACCGTGTAGCGCCCTTTGCGCTGTACGGAAAACACATTTAAAAAAATACCGAAAGGAAGAAAAAATAATGGGAATTTTTGAACTGGCAGCCGAGCTTGGCCGCACCTTGAAAAACGACAAAAGACTGATCGCACTGGAAGAGGCTCGTAAGGCCTATGAAAGCGACGAGCGTGTCAACAAGCTGATGATGGAATACGAGGTCCAGCAAAAGGCCTTGCAGAACGAGGCGATGAAGGAGCAGCGCGAGGAGGTTCTGTTCCAGATGATCCAGGATCGCATCGATGCACTTTACGACGAGATCGTTGCCACCGACGTTTACAAAAAGCTTGAAGCAGCGCAAAAGGACGTAAACGACCTGATGGAAATGGTAAACTCCACCATCACCTTCAACATCACCGGCGAGCAGCCCTCTGCCTGCACGCACGATTGCTCTACCTGCGGCGGCTGCCACTAAGCTAACACAATCCTAAAGAAAAGGAGTGCTGTGCCATGACTCCGATGATGGAACAGTATTTTGAGATCAAAAACCAATACAAGGACTATATCGTTTTTTACCGTCTTGGCGATTTCTACGAGATGTTTTTTGACGATGCCATCACGGCTTCCCGTGCGCTGGATCTCACCCTGACGGGCAGAGATTGCGGCGAGGCGGAGCGCGCGCCGATGTGCGGCGTACCGTTCCATAGCTCCGAGGGTTACATTGCCAAGCTGATCGAGCAGGGCTACAAGGTCGCTATTTGCGAGCAAATGGAGGACCCGGCCAAGGCCAAGGGACTTGTCAAGCGCGATATCATTCGCGTTGTTACCCCCGGCACTCTGATCGAGGCGGGCATGCTGACCGAAAAGCGCAATAATTATATTGCGGCGATCTGCCTTTCCGATAACGGCGTGGGTCTTTGCTTTGCCGACGTTTCTACTGCCGAGGTCTATGCCACCACACTGGTGGGGGATAATTCCGAAGCGCGGCTGCAAAGCGAGCTTGGCACCTATCTGCCAAGCGAGGTGATCACCGATCTGCCGCGCACCTCATTTGAGGCGCTTGCCGAGTTTGTCACGGGGCGTGTCGGCGCTATGCTGACGGATGCTCAGGGGCATCGCTTTGATTATTCTCTCGCGCGCGAGCGCGTTGCAGCGCAGTTTGCAAGCTCCTTGCCCGAGGGGGCACTTGAGGATAGCGCCATGATCTGCGCCGTTGGTGCGTTGCTTGATTATATTGCAGATATGCAGCGCGGCGACGTGGGCTATCTGCGCGAGCTGCAGATCTACTCTGACGGTCAGTATCTGGATATGGACCTGAACACCCGCCGCAACCTGGAGCTTACCGAAACTATGCGCTCCAAGGAAAAAAAGGGAACACTGCTTTGGGTGCTTGACCGCACGCGCACCGCTCCCGGCGCGCGTCTTTTGCGCTCGTTTGTCGAGCATCCCTTGCTTTCCACGCAGGAGATCGCTGTGCGTCAGCGGGCGGTTGAAGCGCTTTGCAACAGCTTTATGCTGCGCTCCGAGCTTGGAGAGGCGCTCTCGCACGTGCTTGATCTTGAGCGATTGATCACCCGCATCGTTTACGGTACGGCAAATGCCAAGGATCTGCGTGCTGTGGCGGTCACTGCCTCGGTGCTTCCCGAGGTGCGCCGTCTGCTTAGCGATGTACAGGATCCCGAGCTTTTGCGCCTGTATAACGAGCTTGACGATCTTTCTGATATCTGCGCGCTGATCAATGATGCCATCTGCGAGGATCCTCCCTTTGTCTTACGTGAGGGAAATCTCATCCGCGAGGGCTATCATGCCGACGTGGACCAGCTGCGCGCTATCCGTACCGACGGTAAATCCTGGCTGGAGCGCGTGGCAGCACAGGAGCGCGAAAAGACCGGCATCCGCACGTTGAAAATTGCATACAACAAGGTATTTGGCTATTATATCGAGGTGTCCAAATCCTTTATCGATCAGGTACCCGAGCATTACATCCGCAAGCAAACGCTTACCAATGGCGAGCGCTATATCACGCAGGAATTAAAGGACATGGAGGCCACCATTCTCGGTGCCACAGACAAGCTGTATTCCTTGGAATACGAGCTGTTTCAAGAGATCCGTGCCCACGTGGCAGAGCAGGGTGAGCGCATTCAAAAGACTGCCAACTGCCTTTCGCTTCTTGACGTATACCTTTCGCTTGCCGACGTGGCTACCAAAAATCACTACGTTCGCCCCGAGGTGGATAACAGCGACGTGATCTCCATCAAGGACGGTCGCCATCCGGTCGTCGAGCAGTTTGTGCGCGACAGCTATTTTGTGCCCAATGATGCGCTGCTGGATACCGGCGCAAACCGCACGATGCTGATCACCGGCCCCAATATGGCGGGTAAATCCACTTATATGCGCCA
>JAZNNA010000151.1:0-13651 GCA_045580065.1 Eubacteriales bacterium | reverse complement strand
CTGATCAGGGGCCGAAGCCCCGTCACCGTTCGACTTGAATGTGTTATGCACGCCGCCAGCGTTAATCCTGAGCCAGGATCAAACTCTCGAAATCATAGTATCTTAACCTCGGCGAAGAGGATAAAATCAATTTCGAGCTTGTTTCTGCTCTTTCTTTACTTTTTTTAAGAGTTGTATTCTCTTTCAGAATTGTGGAGATGCTTGCACTTACATGCTTTATACTCATCTCTTACTGTTCAATTTTCAAAGACCATTTGCTATCGCTTTTCCGCGACAGCCTGATTATTATATCACATTCCAAGGGGCTTGTCAACACGTTTTTTTGAATTTCTTTCACTTTTTTTGAGTTTCGTGCAAACAATGCACATTCAACCAAAATCAAGCCTTCCATTTGGTTGCTTTGCACAAAAGCTCGCATGGCACAAGAAAAAAACCTGCCGACGGAAGCACACCTTATTTCCTTCGTTTTGCCTGTGTTTTCCCTTCTCCTTTCTCCTCCCGTGCGCGCGCGTATAATATATATGAACGTATTTTTGCCCGCTCCCGGCGCAAAAATGCAAGTTTGAAAAAAATTGCAGTCATTTTCAAAAAATGCCTTGACAAAGCCGCGCGATCTGCACTAAAATGATAGGCACTTTCACAAAAAAGGATGGCAGATCATGAAATTCAGACTGGAAAAAGACTCGATTGGAGAATTAGAGGTCCCCTATGACGCCTACTACGGCGTGCAATCGCTGCGCGGCGCGCAGAACTTTCACATTCTTGACCAAAAGCTGAACCCTTACTTTATCAAAAACATGGCGCGCATCAAAAAGGCCACGGCCATTGTCAACCGCGATATCGGCGAGCTGGATGCCAAAAAGGCGGGCGCGATCATCACCGCGTGCGACGAGATCGTTGCAGGAAAATTTATGGATGCCTTTATCGTGGATGCCATCCAGGGCGGGGCGGGCACCTCGGCCAACATGAACGCCAACGAGGTGATCGCCAACCGCGCCATCGAGCTGCTTGGTGGGTGCAAGGGGGATTACAGCGTCGTCCACCCCAACGACGAGGTCAATATGGCACAATCCACCAACGACGTGATCCCCACCGCCGGGCGTATGACGGTGATCGACCTTTTGCGCCCCCTGCTCTACAACCTGAAAAATCTGCGCGATGCCTTTCTTACCAAGGCTGAGGAGATGGACGGCGTGATCAAGATGGGCAGAACACAGATGCAGGATGCCGTGCCGATCCGCCTGGGGCAGGAGCTGACCGCCTACGCCAGCGTGATCTCGCGCGACATTTCGCGCATCACCATTGCCGAGCGGGAGATGCACCATATCAATATGGGCGGCAGCGCGATCGGCACCTCGGTCAACGTGGAGCCGGCATACTTAAAGCGCATCGCTCCCACGCTTTCCGAGGTGGCGGGCTATACGCTGGAGTGTGCCCCCGACCTGATCGACGCCACGCAGAATTTAGATAGCTTTGCCGTGGTATCCTCTGCGCTCAAGACCTGTGCCATCAACCTTTCCAAGATCGCACACGACCTGCGTCTGATGTCCAGCGGGCCGCGCACGGGCTTTGGCGAGATCAACCTGCCGCCCAAGCAGAACGGCTCGTCGATCATGCCCGGCAAAGTGAACCCCGTGATCCCCGAGGTGGTCAACCAGGTGGCGTTTTTGGTAATGGGGCACGACCTGACCATCAGCGCGGTGATCGAGGCGGGACAGCTGGAGCTGAACGCCTTTGAGCCGGTGCTGTTTGATCAGCTGTTTGAATCCATCAAGGCAATGACCGCCGCCGTAGACACCTTTACCGTCAACTGCGTTTGCGGCATCACCGCCAACGCCAAAAAATGCCGCGAGAACGTGGAAAACAGCACCGGTGTGATCACCGCGCTGGTTCCCGTGATCGGTTATCAACAAGCCGCCGACATCGCCAAGGAATCGCTGAAGACCGGCGAGAGCGTGCGCTCGATCCTTTTGCGCGAGCAGCTGCTGGATGCGGCCGAGCTGGAGCGCATCCTTGACCCCGTTGCCATGACTGAGGCAAGACATATTTAAAAGCAATCCCCACCGGCGGCAACGCCGGCGGGGATTTGTGTAAAACCGACAAATAAAACGGCGTGTCCTCTTCCGATTTTCACTCTATTGACAAACGCGCTAAGCTGTGTTATAATCAAAATAGGCACTGCTTGCTCACTTGAACATACGAAAGGAGAAACACCATGAAAAGAAATGCTTTCAAAGCTATCACTCTGATCCTTGCACTGCTTTTGCTCAGCGCTTCTCTTTCCGCCTGCGCGCCGCTTATGATGCGCTTTACCAAAGAGGAAGAACGCCCGATGAAGCTGTATGAAGCCGTGATGAAGGGCATGGATGATGTCAAATCCGCCACTATGCTCACCACCATTAAGCTGCAAGCCGTGATCTCCGAGGCAAAGATCACAGCCACCGTCAAGCAAACCGAGCAGGCCCTTGACAAAAAAGGCGAGCTGCTGCACCGCAGCGAGGTCAAGGGCACCACTAAGATCGACGGCGAGACCACCACGACCGTGTCGCTTTCCGGCTATCAGGACGGCAAAATGTATTTTGCCTCCGGCGAGATCGAGGACACCTACACCAATCAATTGTCGGCACCGATCTCCGAGCAGGAGTACCGCGATCATCAGCTCTACCTTGCCGAGCACATCGGCCTTGACCTGGATTTCACCGCAGAGGAATGTAAGACCATGACCTGCGAGCAGCTCAAGGAGGATAAAAAATGGATCGGTACCTACACCGATTTTGAGGGCTCCTTTCTGCGCCGCGCCATAGATTCGCTGGACGGCATGGAGGCGCTTTTCTGTGAGGAATACAAGATCGTTGATCTCTCTATGAGCGTGATCGCCGACAAGGCGCTGATCCCCATACGCATCGAGCTGGAATTTGAGTTCGCCGCCATCAGTGACGAGGCTGATGAAGCCCTTCCCTCACTCAGCATTGTGATCGAGGTTTCCGACGTCAACGAAACCGAGATAGAAAAAGAGGATCTGAAGGATTTTGACGAGGTGGACGATCTGCGCGTGTTGGATCTGGTTGACGTTTGGGTGGATAACCATGCCGCAAAGGAGGAGGGCAGCTTTTCCTCCACCTCGGATATCGAGACCACGATATTCAATCAGACGCACAAGCAACAGCAAAAGATTGATCTCAGCTTTAAAGAGGGCCAAAACGGTTTTTCCTATACCATAAAGCAAGAGCAGGACGGAAGCGAATACGTGCTTTCCTATCAGGATGGCAAGCAAACCGCCAAATACCTTTCCTCGGGCGAGGAGCTTAGCAGCACCTCCGAGATCATCCAGGAAGCAACTGCAAAATATCAGTTGACCACCCTCCTCACTCCTACCGAATTCAAGGCGAGCGAGGTCAGTGACGTCAAGGTAGAGGAAAAGAACGGGCAAACGGTATACACCCTGCAGATGGAGGACCCCGTCACCCTTGAAAAGCAGCTGCAGGACTTGTTTGGAAATGCCTCCACCGATCTTTCGCTCAGCGCCGTATACACGCTTTACGTAAAGGACGGTGCGCTGGTGAAATATACGTGTGAGATGGATGCCACCTTTAAATATGAAGACCTTAACTCCTCGTACGATATCAGCATCACCGCTACCTATTCTTAAAACAAATCCCCCAACAGCAATGCCGTTGGGGGGTTTTTTATTGCAGCGTAAGGTCGCCTTCCTTGATTCAGCCGATGCGGCGCAGCAGCAGGCACAAGCCCCAGCTGATCGCGGCCGGCAGCACAAAGCAGATCAGCACCAGCCCGATCCAGTCCAGCGCGCCCACCGTGGCGGGATATTCCCCACCAAACCAGCCAAGGATGATGCCGATGGGGCCGAGCAAGCCGCACGTACCCATGCCGGAATTGATGGCGGCACCGTACATCTGCGTTTTAAACAGACAGGTTGCAAGCGGGCCCGTAATGGCAGAGGCCACCGTGGGCGGGATCCAGATGCGGGGGTTGCGGATAATGTTGGGCATTTGCAGCATACTGGTGCCAAGGCCCTGCGATACAAGCCCGCCCCAGCGATTTTCACGAAAGCTCATCACGGCAAAGCCCACCATCTGCGCGCAGCAGCCGGCCACAGCCGCGCCGCCCGCAAGCGCCACGCCCTGCACCTGATCTGCCGTCATGCCCGCTGCAATGGCGGCGGCACCGGAAAGCCCGATCGCCGCACAGATCGCTGCCGAGCTGATGGGAAGCGTGAGCGCCACGCCCACCACAACGGAAACGATCAGGCCCATTACAAAGGGCTGCTGGAAGGTTGCCCAGCCGATAAATTTGCCAACAAGCCCCACCAGCGTGCCGATATGCGGGGCAAGCAGGATAGAAAGCACGCCGCCCACAAACACGGTGACAAAGGGGGTAACCAGGATATCCACCTTGGTTTCTTTAGAAACGGCCTTGCCGCACTCGGTGGCTGCCACCACCATAAAGAACACGGCAAGCGGTCCACCCGCACCGCCAAGATCGTTTGCCATAAAGCCGACCAGCGCGGTGGAGTACATCACAAGCGGCGGCGCCTTTAAGGCAAAGGCGATGGCCACCGCCATAGCAGGGCCTGCGGCCTTGGCACCGTAAGAGCCGATGGTTTTGAAAAAGGTAAGCCCCGGGATCAGCCCGATGGCATTGAAGATGGTGGCGATCAGCAGCGAACCGAAAAGGCCCAGCGCCATTGCACCAAGCGCCTCTATGCCATAGCGCTTGCCGGAAAAAACGATATCCTTTCTTGCAAGAAAGCGGCGAAGAGCGGCAAGAGCGCCCTTTTCTTCATTGTTTTGGATAGGTTGCTCGTTCATAGTCTGCTCCTTAATTTTTACGGCGGATCACGCCGCGTGCCGCAGCTGCGGCACTCATACGACCTTCAGTGCTGCCAAGCCCCGAGAGGATCGGATAATATTCGTGATCGGTGAAGATAAAATGCTCCAGCAGTGGCACGCCGACCAGCCCCAGCGCCGTTTGCATATCCCGTGTCAGGTGCAGATCCTCCTCCGAGGGGTGCGCCACACCGCCCGGGTGATTGTGCGCCAGCACAACAGAGGCGGCATTGCGCTGATATGCGCGCTCGGTAATGCGGCGCAGCGTGACCGATACCGCATTGATGCTTCCCTCTCCCACGCAGAAGATATCCTGCACGTGCATGGCGCTGTCAAACAGCAGCGCGTACATCCGCTCGCTTTTTTGCCCGAGAAAGCGCGGGAAGATCAGCGACACCAATTTTTCCTCAGTATCGTAAACACCCTGCAACGGGGCGTCCTTCTGCTCAAATTTTGCAGTCGCGTAGCGGCGGGAAAGCTCGCCCAGCAGCTGCAGATACAACGCGGCGTGCTCCTTGATGTAGGGCACGCGGCAAAGCCGCTCGGCAGGGGCCTCCAGCACAGCGGAAAGCGAGCCGCATTCCTCGATCAGCTCGTGTGCCGTTTCATTGGTATCGCGGCGGGGCTGGATATAGTACAAAAGCATCTCCAAAAGCTCGTGATCGGCAAGGCACTGTGCCCCCGCCTTTTCCACGCGCTCACGCATCCGCTCGCGGTGACCCGTGTGCAGGCCATTTTCTTTTTTCTGCATACTCCCACCTCCCTTTTCTATATTGTAGCATACTTTTACATATTTTTCCATACCAAAATAAAAAAAGCCGCAAGATCTGCAAGATCTTGCGGCTTTTTTTCTTTAAATCTGCTCCCCGGCATCGGCAAGACGCTTTTCGCGCAACAGCTTGCGCAGCACCACAACGATGCTTGCAAACAGCGCCAGACCCGTCAAGGCCCAAGAGATGGGATAGGAAATGTAAATGGATTCCAGCGTACCAACGGCACGGAACACCGTCATTACCCAAATGATGCGCAGCGCGCACGCGCCAAGCAGGCACATCACGGTAGAGGTCAGCGAGCGTCCAAGACCGCGCAGCACACCCGAGCCAACCTCCATAATGGAGATAACGCCGTAAGGAGCCATCACGTAAAGGATGCGCTTAATGCCGCTTTCAAAGGCTATGTGTGCCAGCTGATCGGTGGCGCTGTCCTTGACCTGATATAGGGCAAGCAGCGGCTCGCGCAAGAAATACAGCACGGCAGCCATGAAAAAGCCGATGCCTGCGGCAAGAGCATAGGAGCAGACCATCACACGCTTGACACGCTCGGGCTTTCCGGCGCCCAGGTTCTGACTGGTAAAGGTGACCGCAGCCTGCTGCATGGCATTGACGGCGGTATAGGCAAAGCCCTCAAGATTGGCGGCGGCGGAGTTGCCCTTTACCACGGGCTGATAGGCCGCATTCGGATCGCACATCGTGTTGTTGACCTGAATGATAGAGGACTGAATCATCATATTGGAAACGGCAAACAGCGCGCTCTGTACACCCGAGGGAATACCGACGCGCAGGATCATGCGCAGCTCAGCGCGGTCAACGCAAAGCCTTTTGAAATTGAAGTTACAGGGTCCCTTTTCGCGCATCAAATTGGCGTAAAGCACCGCAGCCGAGGTGGCAGCGGCAATACCCGTAGCAAGAGAAACGCCCTCGACCGAAAGACCGACCACCAAGATAAAAAACAAATTCAAGGCAACATTTAAAATACCGGTAGAGGCAAGCACGATCAGCGGGGTGCGCGTATCTCCCTTTGCGCGGTGAATGGCAATGGCGTAGTTGGAAAGCGAGTGAAAGGGCATGGAAGCAAAATAGATGCGCGTATAGCGCACGGAGAGGTCAAGCAGCTTGCCCTGATTGCCCATCAGGATCATAATAGGCTCGGAAACAATGATGCCGATCAATCCGCCAAGCACGCCGCACACAAGCGCCACAACGGTAGAGGTATGCACCGCAATATTGGCGCGCTCCTCCTCTCCCGCGCCGATATGGCGCGCCACCACAACGGTGGCACCGATTGAAAGACCGATAAAAAGGTTTAGCACCAGGCTGATAAAGGAGCCGGTGGTGCCGATCGCACCCACGGCATCCGCCTCTGTAGAATAGCCCACCGTTACCATATCAGCCGCGTTGTAAAGCGTTTGCAGCAGATTGGTGAAGATCAGGGGCAAAACAAACACAACGATCTTACCGAGAAGCGGACCGTTGGTCATATCTATTTCCTTGCGTTTTGCGGCTGTCATAATTCCCCTTCCGATAAAAAGCTCGTGTCAAAAAAGCGGATGCTACGATCCGCCCATTATAAATGGGCGACACCCTCATTATAGCACCCCCATCCCCGGGTGTCAATCACTTTTGGAAAATAAAAAATAAAAAGCAGTTGCATCTTGCGCAAAGGCGGGAGACGTGGTATAATGAAAGCAAGAAAATAAAGGGGGGCTTTTTATGCTTTTCATCAAAAACGGACACATCAAGACTATGGCAGGTGCCGAGCTTGCAAACGGCTGCATCCTGCTGGACGATACCGGAAGGATCGCCGCGATCGGCGAGGAGCTTGCACCCCCTGCGGGCGCAGAGATCATCGATGCCAAGGGCAGACTTGTTACCCCCGGCGTGATCGAGGCACATTGCCACACCGGCATCAAGGGGCTGCCCAACGTATGGCAAAACATTGATCATAACGAGGTTTCTGACCCCGTTACCCCGCAGCTACGTGCCATCGACGGCATCAATCCGCGCGACGAGGCGCTGGAGATCGCGCTGCAGTACGGCGTGACCTGCGCCTGCTCCGGCCCCGGCAGCGCCAACGTGGTGGGCGGCAGCTTTGCGGTGATCAAGCTTTACGGCGACCGCATTGACGATATGATCTTAAAATACCCCGTTGCCATGAAGTGCGCCTTTGGCGAAAACCCCAAAAGCTTTCACGGTCAGGCGCAAAAGAAAGCACCCCTCACCCGTATGCAAACGGCAGGGCTTTTGCGCGACCTGCTTGCCCGCACCAAGAATTATATGGAGCAAAAGGAGGCCGGGAAATGCCCCGCATACGATGCCAAATTAGAGGCAATGCTCCCCGTTTTGAAGGGTGAAATCCCCCTGAAGGCACACGCGCACCGCGCCGACGATATCCTCACCTCGATCCGCATCGCCAAGGAGTTTGGCGTTGGACTGACGCTGGACCATTGCACCGAGGGGCACCTGGTTGCCGAGCATATCGCAAAGGAGGGCTATCCCGCCATCGTCGGCCCCTCGCTGATGGTAAAATCCAAGCTGGAGCTGCAAAACAAGGGCACGCAGACCGCCGGGATCCTGCACAAGGCAGGGGTAAAGGTCTGCATCACCACCGACGCCCCCGTGATCGCGCTGAACCTTTTGCCCATGTGTGCAGGCTTTGCCGCACGCGCCGGGCTGCCGTATGAACAGGCGTGGCTTGCTATTACCAAAAATCCCGCCGAGATCCTTGGCATCGCCGACCGCGTTGGCACGCTTGAGGTGGGCAAGGACGGCGACGTGGTGATCTGGGACGACGATCCCCTCACCGTGGTTGCCGCCGCTGCTGCCGTCACCGTGATCAACGGCAAGGTCGTTTACAAGGCATAAAAAAGAAGATCCCCCAAAGCGGTATCCGTTTTGGGGGATTTTTTCATGCCTTTGCGGCAGCGCTCTTTTCAAGATTACGCAAAGGATGGGTCACAAGCACCGGCATTTTGGGAAAGATCGGCCCTTGTGTCATATCAATATCCCTGCGTCTTGCAAATTGCATTTTTCCGCACCTTTCAGAAAACATAAACATTTCACACAACTATCAAAAACACCACAAGGTCATACTATATAATAAATAAAAGCTTTTTGCAAGGAGTTGCCGGATGAAAAAAACAATTCGCGTGACAAACGCCAAGGGGCAGTACGTGGATAAGCAGATCAATTATATCCCCATCCGCTATATTGTCGCAGCGCTGCTGACGCTGTTTTCTATTCTTGCCATCATTGGCATTGTGGTGGCGCTTTGCTATTTTGTGCCCTACTTTTATATCGCCGCGTACCTCACCTCGTTCGGTTGTGTGATCAAGCTGATCTCCTCGGATGACAACCCCGATTACAAGGTACCGTGGATCGTGTTTGTGCTGGTGATACCCATAGCGGGCTTTATGCTCTATCTGATGTTTTACTCGCGCAAGCTGCACAAAAAATTTGTGCGGCGACTGAAGCAGCTGCCCGTTTACTTTTACAAAAAAGAGGATGCCGAGGCCAAAAGCGCACTGCAGTGCGAAAACGAAAGTGCTGCCTCGCAGGCAAGGATGCTGACACAAATTTCCGGCTCTACGCTGTTTTGCAACACGAAACTCAGATACTTCGCCTCGGGCGAGGAAATGCACCTTGCGATGCTTGAGGATCTGAGGAAGGCTGAAAAGTTTATATTGTTGGAATTTTTTATCATAGAAGAAGGGTATTTTTGGAATTCCGTACTTGATATTTTGGAAAACAAGGCGAGCCAAGGTGTAACCGTGCGTGTTTGCTATGATGACATCGGCTGTATGAGCACGCTCCCCGGCAATTACAGCCGCCAGCTGCAAAAGCGCGGGATCGAGGCCACGCCCTTCTCCCGCCTGCGCGGAAATGCCGACAGCGAGTTTAACAACCGCAATCACCGCAAGATCCTTGTGATCGACGGCAAGGTGGGATATACGGGCGGCGTCAACATTGCAGACGAGTATATCAACAAGGTGGAGCGCTTTGGGCATTGGAAGGATACCGGTGTGCGCCTTGAGGGCGAGGCGGTGTGGCCGCTGACACAAATGGCGCTGTGCGACTTTGCCATAAACGTAAGATCCCTGCCGCCTCTGCCCAAGGCCCCCTACCCCACAAGCGATATCCGCGAGAGCGGGTATGTGATCCCCTTTGGCGACGGCCCCCGTCCGCTTTATAAGCATCGCGTGGGTAAAAGCGTGATCCAGAACCTTTTGAACACCGCCAACCGCTACGTGTATATCACAACGCCCTATCTCATCATCGACAACGACCTTTGCCAATGCATTGAAAACGCCGCGCTGCGCGGTGTCAAGGTCAAGATCATTGTGCCGCACATCCCTGACAAGAAATTGGTGTTTAACATGACGCGCAGCTACTACAAGCGGCTGATGGATGCAGGCGTGCAGATCTTTGAGTACAAGCCCGGCTTTATTCACGCCAAAAGCTACGTGGCCGACGGCGACTATGCCATGATCGGCACGATCAACCTGGACTATCGCAGCCTGGTCCACCATTTTGAAAACGGCGTTTGGATGTACAAATGCGCGTGCATTGCGGATATGAAGACCGACTTTGAGCAAACGCTGGAAAAGTCGATACCGATCACGCAGGATATGCTGAAGACCGGCATCCTGCGCCGCTTCTTCCGTGCCCTGGTGCGCATCTTTGCGCCGATGATGTAAGGCTGCGTTTTCTCCCGCATCCATAGCGCACATAGGTCTATTGGGTGTGTTTGCACTCACCGAAAGCCTCCTTTGATTCAAGGGAGGTGCCGGGCGCAGGCGAGGCGAAGGGATGATCAGGCACATGCTCTTTTACGGGGAATGTTACTTTACCCAAAGGAAAGGGGTTGGCGTATACACACCACGCCCTCGGCTTCTTGCCTCGGTCAAGATCCGCAGGGCGGCGCTTTGTTGCGCCGCTTGGGGATGCCCCGTCGCCCTGCTAATTTTCACGTTTCATCCCACGTTTCAGCTTAAAAAGCGCTACACGTCCCCCTTTTTGGCAAAAAAGAGCCCCATGACGGTACCGTCATAGGGCGCTTTCTTTTTTGTTTAGGCTGCGGGGGCAAACTTTGCCTTGTCGGCATACATTGCCTTTACAATGCCCTCAAACATCTTTTTGTGGCCAAGCACGTTGGGGTGCACGGTGGTGCTATCCGAGCCGTACGCGTGGCAGGTTTCATAGGGCAGCGCCTCGCCGGTTTCCACAATGGTGGCACCAAAGTAGGTGGCAAGCGCGCGGATATGCTCGTTAAACATCGTTACAAGCGTTTCGGTGGAGTTGGTGTGATTGCACTGCGGCAGCGTCAGGCACACGATCTCGGCATCGGGATAAGTCTTTTGCATCAGCTCAAGCGAGAGCGCATAGCCGGCCTCCCAGGTGGTGTAGGCCACGCCCTGCTGGACCTCGGGGGCAGCGTTGGCAACCGCCTTTACTTTGGCAAACCACTTTTCCATCACACCCATAGTGGTGTTGGAAAGCTTGTGCAGCTCGCTGCTCAGGTTCTTGTCGCTGGTGGTGGCCTTCTCGTGCAGCATATCGTTGGTCGCCATAAATACAATGATCACGTCGGGAGTAACGTCGTCGCTCTTGTCATCGGGCGTACCGTTGTCGCGGTGCAGCTGATTGGAGCGCGCGTACATATTTTGCTTATAGCGCGCGGAGCCGGTTTCATACACATAAGAACCGCTCCATGCGTTGTTGACGCACAGCTCCATGCCAAGCTCCTTGGTAAGTCTGCCCCAGTAGGTGTCCTGGTAGCTATCAAAAATGAAGTTGCGCGAGGGAGTGCGGTCGGCGTCACCGGGCACACCCGTCAAATCATTGTAATATACGTTATTATTGGTGGTGGTAGAGTTGCGGCTCGGATCGTTGTTGTACCCCTCAAAGGTAGAGATACTGTCACCGATCACCGAATAGGTCTTGCCCTGTAGCAGCGTTTTCAGCTCGGCTACCATATTCTGATAGTCCTGCTCGGCCTTGACAACGGCGTTATACGCCTCCTCACTCTCGTAGGTGCGCTCGAAGCCAAAGTCAAAGATTAGGGTTTTGGGCAAGCCGTCACCATCACTTTCCCTACTTGTCTTCAACTCAGTCGTACTCACCTTCTCCCACCAGCCCATAATATCAGGAAAATCCTTTTTCAGCAATGATAGGGCGGCGTTTTCCACTTTGGTCAGCAGAATCTCCTCGCTACTCAGGCATGCGGGAAAAATGGTGTCATAGGTGTCCAAAAAGGCCACGGTGGTCTTTGCGGTCAGGCGGATATCATAGGTGGAAAGATCAACCGTGATCATGCGGCGCACGTTGCTGGAGTTTTCCGGCAGATCGTACTTGGCGGCGCTGATCTCGATCTCGTGCTTTTCAATGGGAGCTTCCTTCAGCCCGTCGTGCGAGTTGGAAACCACAAACAACGTCAGCTTGAAGTTGCCCGCGTTATCCTTGGTGGTGGTGCGCATCACGGGGATGGTGATAGAGGTGAGGCGGCAATCGCTGATGGCGTACACGTCGCGGATCGCATAGGGCGCGGCACCAAGCGAAAGCGTGTCAAATACCACATTCTGATTTTCCAGCATATCGGTAAGCGAGGTCACTACGCCCTCCGGCATATATTTTTCGGTAACTTTCTTGGGTGTTGCAGTGGTGCCTGCGGGCGGGTTTGTGCCCTCGTCATCCTTTTCGCAGCTGACAAGCAAAAGCGAGCAAAGCATCAAAAGCGCCAGTAAAAGCGAGAGCAGGCGCAGGGAGTTTTGCGTTTTGATCTTCATTGAAAATCTCCTTTCATCCTTGCAAAAGGTTATATTTCCCGCAAAAAGCCGCACACGTGCGGGGATTTTGCAACAAAATCAGCATTCGGCAGCAAGCAGCAGCTCGCGCTCGATCAGTGCCACGGTGATGCCGGTGTTCAGCTTCATCGCGTCGATGGGATAGCTTTCCTTGATCTTGCCGTGATAAAAGGTATCCTTAAACCATTCCACGGCATCCTCCTTGCTCCCACCCGCGTTCAGGATCTCAACGATCTTGTTTGCCGAGTCAACGGCGCTCTTGCGCGCGACGGAAAGGAAGTAGGCGCTTTTTTCCTTGTCGGCAAGTCCAAAGTGGGGGAAAAGAATGTTGTCGATCTCCAGGGCCTTTACACGCTCGATCGAGTCAAGCGACATCTGATACCCCACCAGATACGAGGGCATGATGGTCTTGTCCCCATCGTAGATCCCAAGGCTTTCGGGGGCGATCAGCAGCTTTTGCCCGGGCAGATAAAAGCCGATCGAGCATTTGGTGTGGCCGGGCAGCGAAAGCACGGTAAAGGTCATATCCCCCGCCTGCACGGTGTCACCGTCGGCAACGGGAACGTCAACGCCAAGCTTGTCGGCAAGATCGTCGTAATCGGTAACGCCGCAGGTAGCGGCAAACTTGCGGTCAAGATCGCGCATCACCGCCTTGGCGCTGTCCTTTGCAAAAATGCGCGCAGCGTACTCCCCTGCCACCACGCGCGCCATGGGGTAACGCGCCTTTACGTAAGGCGAGCCCAGCGCGTGATCGTAATGCGAGTGCGTTAAAAAGATGTAATCCAGAGGACGATCGCCAAGCTGCTTTTTGACGTTTTCGGCAATGGTGTAGCCGGAAAAGCCAAAGCCGGCATCGCACAAAATGGCGGTTTTGCCGTCGTCAATCAAAAAAGCGCTGTCACCGAGATGACCGCGCACATCGGTTACTGTCAGATTTTTCATAAGAACCTCTTTGCCAACCGTGAATATATTTTGTGATGCGCAAGCCGCAAGGGCTGCACAAGCATCAGCCATTGGAAACGGTGCCCTGTCACCCGGTGCACCCGGCGCCCCGTGTGCGCCTTTTGTCATACTACGTCATCGAGGAAAGCAGTATGGCAAAGTACATACTAAGAGTGACTATTGGAAGCGGCAACGTGCCGCTTGGCAAAACAGTCACCTATCGCCACACCACGCCATCGGGGAAAGCAGTATGGCAAAGTACATACTAAAAGCGACTATTGGA